>PAJK01000029.1 GCA_002706025.1 Oceanospirillaceae bacterium | reverse complement strand
CTTTCCGCAGAAAGAGCAGTACAGCAGTTTGCCGCTATCGTCGCCTTTGCCTTTGGTATCGTCGGTCATTCGACTGCCTCATTTTCTGTATCTACAGTCCATAACATGGACCCTAAACCTCTCCAGTTCAACCCCTGGAACAGGTAATTCATATTAACCGTTACGGTTGGCCAGAACTTTATCGATCAGACCGTATTCCAGAGCAGTTGCCGGATCCATAAAGTTATCACGTTCGGTATCGGCAGTAACACGCTCCAGACTCTGACCAGTATGTTCTGACAGGATGCGATTCAGGCGCTCTTTAGTGTCCTGAATGTTTTTAGCGTGGATCTGGATATCAGTAGCCTGACCCTGAGCACCGCCACTCGGCTGGTGAATCATGATACGTGAATTCGGCACACTGAAACGCTTACCCGGCGCACCGGCGGCCAACAGGAAGGCACCCATACTGCAGGCCTGACCAATAACCATAGTGCTGACATCCGGCTTAATAAACTGCATGGTGTCATAGATAGACAGACCCGCAGAAACCGATCCACCCGGTGAGTTAATGTACAGGTGAATGTCTTTGTCAGGATTTTCCGATTCCAGGAACAACAGCTGGGCAACCACCAGATTGGCCATGTGATCCTCAACCGGGCCAACCAGAAAGATCACACGTTCTTTCAGCAGGCGTGAATAAATGTCGTAAGCCCGCTCGCCTCTGGCTGACTGTTCAACAACCATTGGTACCATACCGCTGGCTTCGATGATTTGTGACTGTTGCTTCATGGAGTCAAACATAAGACTCAGTACTCCCTCACGCGATTATACTTGTGAACAAAAACAGCCGCTTTTGGCGGCTGTCTTTGAGTTTAGCCAGTAACTGGCCCTGTGTCAGTCACTCTGGCGAGTGATTATGCAGGCTGGTTGGCCGCACGGATCACGTCTTCATAAGTGGATTCGGTCTGACTTACTTTTGCCGCCGCCAGAACCTTCTCAACCACCTGCTCTTCCAGAGCCAGAGCCTCTACCTGAGACTTCTGCTGTGGGTTGTTGGCATAGTAGTTACGGACTTCTTCCGGATCCTGATACGTTGAAGCAACTTCTTCAATCAACTCTTCGACTTTTTCTGCCGAAGGTGTCAATTCATTTGCTTCGATCGCAGCATTCATCAGCAGACCGATAACAACGCGTTTTTCTGCCTGATCTTTGAACAGCTCAGCTGGCAGCTGGCTCGGATCCAGCTGCTGGCCACCGCCAAACTGCTGAACTGCCTGCTGACGCAGACGATCAATTTCCTGATCAATCAGAGAAGCCGGAACGTCAACTTCATTTGAAGCTACCAGACCGTTAATCACCTGCTGTTTGGTTACATTACGCAGTGCACGGGCCAGTTCGCGTTCCATGTTTTTACGGATTTCCGCTTTAAACTCAGCAGCATCAGCAGTTTCGACACCGAAACCTTTGAAGAATTCCTCGTTCAGTTCTGGCAGCTGCGCTTTCTTAACAGTCGCAACTTTGGTTTTGAACTGAGCTGGTTTACCTTTCAGTTCTTCTTTGTGGTAGTCCTCTGGGAAAGTCACTTCCAGAGTTTTCTCTTCACCGGCTTTCGCGCCCACCAGGCCTTCTTCAAAGCCTGGAATCATGGAACCGGAACCCAGAGTCAGGCTGTAACCGGTAGCAGAACCGCCTTCAAATGCTTCGCCATCAACAAAGCCTTCAAAGTCGATCACAACCTGGTCGCCATCAGCGGCGGCTTCTTCAGACTCTTCCCACTGAGCATTCTGCTTCTGCAGAGTTTCAACCATAGTGTCGAGGTCTTTGTCAGTCACTTCAGCAGACATCTGCTCTACTTCGATAGCAGAGAAATCAGCCAGAGTGATTTCCGGATACACTTCGAAAGTCGCTTTGAATTCCAGGTCTTTGCCGTCTTCATCAACGGTTGGTTCGAAGCTTGGCATACCAGCCAGTTTGATTTCTTCATCCTGAACGGCTTTGAAGAAAGACTGTTGCATTTGCTGATAAATAGCTTCGTAACGAGCCTGTTTGCCGAACATACGCTTGGCAACATTAGGTGGCAGAGGCTTGCCTTTACGGAAACCATTAACTTTCTGGCCTTTGGAAATGCGCTTCAGCTCAGTAGTGATTTTTTCTTCCAGCTCGGCAGCCGGAACACCAATGGTCATAACACGCTGAAGACCAGAAGTGGTCTCGATGGACACTTGCATAGATGCCTCTCAAATTAAACTGTCGGATCATAGCGCTGGCCACTGCCAGACGCTGCATATAAAGAAAGTCGCGGATTATAACGCAACCGACAGGCGGATTAAAACCACTAAAAAGTCTTTAATTTTCAAGGAGTTAAGCAAGGGAGGGAAATAAGTGGGGTGGCCGACGGGGATCGAACCCGCGACAACAGGAATCACAATCCTGGACTCTACCAACTGAGCTACAGCCACCACAGAAACTGCTGAGTTCGCCAGAATGGCGCACCCGGCAGGGATTGAACCTGCAACCCTCGGCTTAGAAGGCCGATGCTCTATCCAATTGAGCTACGGGCGCATGTCCATCTAATCAGGCGATTAAATGGTCGGGGTAGAGAGATTCGAACTCCCGACATCCTGGTCCCAAACCAGGCGCGCTACCAGACTGCGCTATACCCCGAACGGTTACCTGCGAGACGTCTGTCTCTCAAGTGCGGCGCATATTATAGCCGGGACTCCTGCCCGTCAATGACTTTTTNAAAAAAATTAATAAAAACAATCGGTTCGGGGCTTATTCAGGTTAATTACTGAGCACATCGTTAATGAGCACGACGGTTTTGTAATCCTTTGTTTTTCTGTTCCCGGCATGAGAAAATCGCGCGCCTCAGTCACAGCTACAGGTTTACAGCGTCAATGACCGCGCAACTGATCGATGGCAATGCAGCCGCCGCCGCAATCCGACAATCCATCTCCCAGCAGGTAGAAGCCCGAATCAGCGCCGGCAAGCGCGCACCGGGTCTGGCCGTCATTCTGGTGGGCAATGACCCGGCTTCTGAAGTTTATGTCGCGCATAAACGTAAAGACTGCGAACAGGTGGGCATTGTCAGTAAAGCGTATGACCTGTCAGCAGACACCACCCAGCAGGAGCTGCTGGATCTGATTGAATCCCTGAATAAAGACAACACAGTAGACGGCATTCTGGTTCAGCTGCCACTGCCAAGAGGCCTGGATGCCAGCGAAATNCTCGAGCGNATCGACCCAACCAAAGATGTAGACGGCTTCCACCCGTTCAACGTCGGCCGCCTCGCCCAGCNCATGCCCCTGCTCCGTCCCTGCACNCCTGCCGGTATCGTTGACCTGCTGGATGGCACAGGCGAAGACATCCGCGGCAAGCATGCTGTCATCGTTGGTGCTTCCAATATCGTTGGCCGCCCTATGGGTCTTGAACTGCTGCTGAAAGGCTGCACCGTAACCACCTGCCACCGTTTTACTGAAAACCTGGAGTACTTTGTCAGCCAGGGCGATATCGTCATCGTCGCGGTTGGCAAACCCGGCATCGTAAACGGCGANTGGATTAAAGAAGGCGCCATGGTGATCGACGTAGGCATCAACCGNCTGAACAGCGGCAAACTGATTGGCGACGTGGACTTNGACAGCGCTGCAGAACGCGCNTCATTTATTACGCCAGTCCCTGGNGGCGTTGGCCCGATGACCCGNGCCAAGCTGCTGGAAAACACCCTGTTCGCCTGTGAAACCCTGCACGACATCTGATNAANTCAACCGCGACTGGCGCTGTGCAGACGCGTTCTGATCAATAATCAATAGCCAATAAAAAAAGCCCGGACTGTTTCCAGCCCGGGCTTTTTTATTCAGCGTATCGACCTTACTGTTTCGACCAGCTGGTGCCTTCCGGCCCGTCGCGCAGCACGATACCTTTCGCCAGCAATTCATCACGCACGCCATCAGCGGTGGCGAAATCTTTTGCCTTTTTGGCATCCGCGCGCTTCTGGATCATTTCTTCAATCCAGGCAGCATCGTCACCAGCACCGGACTGCAGAAAGGTTTCCGGCTCGGATTGCAGACAACCCAGCACACCACCCAGATATTTCAGCTGGCCAGCCAGAGCGGCCTGCTCTTCGCCACTGCTTTTGTTCACCTGGCGAACCAGATCAAACAATGCCGCAATGGCTTCCGGGGTATTAAAGTCATCATCCATCGCAGCATGGAAACGCTGTGAATATTCGTTGTCGATATCTTCAACAGCACCCACCGCAACACCACGTAGCGCATTATAGAAACGCTCCAGACGCACCTGAGATTCCTTCAGGCTGTCTTCGGAATAATTGATTGCACTGCGATACTGACTCGACAACAGCAGGAAGCGCACAACTTCCGCGGGGTACTTATCCAGGATTTCGCGGATAGTAAAAAAGTTACCCAGAGACTTAGACATTTTTTCACCATCAACACGCACTGCCCCTGCGTGCATCCAGGTGTTTACGTATTTATGGCCGGTAGCCGCTTCGGATTGCGCAATTTCGTTTTCGTGGTGCGGGAATTTCAGATCCGGACCGCCACCATGAATATCGAAGGTATTACCTAAGCAGCAGGTGGACATCGCAGAACATTCAATATGCCAGCCCGGACGACCAATNCCCCAAGGAGAATCCCAGTGCGGCTCATCTGGCTTTGCTGCTTTCCACAACACGAAGTCCAGCGGATCTTTTTTCAGCTCGCCCACACCAACCCGGGCACCGGCTTCCAGCTCGTCCAGAATCTTGCCAGACAGCTGACCATAACCTTCAAATTTACGCACCGAGTAATACACATCACCGTTATCGGCAGCATAAGCAAAGCCCTTTTCAATCAGGGTCTCAACCATGGCAATAATATCTCCGATATGCGCAGTTGCACGCGGTTCCGCATCAGGCATTTCGATGCCGAGCAGTTCAGAATCCTTATGCATCTCTGCAATAAAACGCTCGGTCAGCTCATTAAAGGCTTCACCATTTTCGTTGGCGCGGGTAATGATTTTATCGTCGATATCTGTGATGTTACGGATGTAATTCACCTCGTAACCACGATGGCGCAGATAACGGGCGATCACATCAAATGCCACCATCACCCGCGCATGACCAAGGTGACAGAAGTCGTACACTGTCATACCACAGACATACATACCGACTTTGCCTTCGACCAGAGGTTTAAAGGTTTCTTTCTGTCGGGACAGGGTGTTAAAAATTTTCAGTGTCATGATGCTTCCGTAACTATTTATTGCTTTGCGACCGACCTTAAACCGATCGCGGATAATTCAGGTGTGGCAACGTTTTTCTGAGAAATCAGTTAGCCAACGCCTTGTCTTCACGCAGACCGATGGTCAGGTTGAATACAGGTTTTTCAGCAGAGTGATCAAAACGATCCGCCACGTAATACCCTTCGCGTTCAAACTGGAAGTTTGTTTCAGCGGCAGCATTGGCCAGTGCAGGTTCAACACGCGCGGTCACCACCGAAAGAGAATCCGTGTTCACGTATTCCATAAAGTCGCCATCGGTTTTGTCCGGCGTCTGATGGGTAAACAGACGCTCGTACAGACGCAGCTCTGCTTCAATGGAGTGCGAAGCAGATACCCAATGCACAACACCTTTCGGGTTGTCGCCGTCTGCAGGATTTTCACCCAGCGTACCTTCGATCAGTCTGGCTTTAACCAGAGTCACTTTGCCAGCGTCGTCTTTTTCGTAATCGGTTGCTTCAATCACGTAAGAATGACGCAGACGGATACGCTTACCCGGGGTGAATTTCTTTTTGAATTTCTTGCTGTACTCTTCTTTGAAATCACCCTCATCAATCAGAATTTCACGGGTAAACGGAAATTCACGGGTACCGAGATCCTGCTCCGGATGATACTCGGCGGTGAGCATTTCCAGATGATCTTCCGGCAGATTTTCAATCACCACTTTCAGTGGATTGATGACCGCCATGGCACGGGGAGCATTTTTATTCAGGTCGGTACGCAACGCGTGTTCCAGCATGGCGATATCCACCATACCGTCGCTGCGGGTCACACCGATCATGTCACAGAAGGTACGCACAGAGGCCGGCGTAAAACCACGGCGACGCATGCCGGAAATGGTTGGCATACGCGGATCATCCCAGCCTGAAACCACCTGCTGATCGACCAGTGACTTAAGCTTACGCTTGGAAGTCACGGTGTAATCCAGATTCAGGCGACCGAATTCATACTGCACTGGCACACACGGCACTGGCAGGTTAGCCAGGAACCATTCATACAGCGGACGGTGATCTTCAAATTCCAGCGTACAGACGGAATGCGTCACGCCTTCAATGGCATCGGACTGTCCGTGGGTAAAGTCGTAGGTTGGGTAGATGCACCATTTATCACCGGTCTGATGGTGATGTGCCTTACGAATACGGTAGATGAACGGGTCACGCAGGTTCATGTTCGGTGACGCCATATCAATTTTGGCACGCAGAGCACAGGAGCCTTCGTCGAATTCGCCGGCACGCATGCGCGCAAACAGATCCAGGTTTTCCTCTACAGAGCGATCACGGTACGGGCTGTTCTTACCTGGCTCAGTCAGAGTGCCGCGGTACTCACGGGCCTGCTCCGGAGTCAGATCACAGACATAGGCTTTACCTTCGCGAATCAGGTGCAATGCCCACTCGTGCAGCTGATCAAAATAGTCAGAGGCATAACGAACTTCCCCAGCCCACTCGAAGCCCAGCCAGCGGACATCTGACTTGATCGCGTCAATATATTCCTGATTCTCTTTTTCGGGATTGGTATCGTCAAAGCGCAGGTGGCAATCACCACCGAACTGCTTGGCGACACCGAAGTTCAGACAAATGGATTTCGCGTGGCCCACGTGCAGGTAGCCATTCGGCTCCGGTGGGAAACGGGTAACGACCTTCGCCATCTTGCCGGCGTTAAGGTCTTCCTGAACAACTTTGGCAACAAAATTGTGACTGATTGGGTTTGTATCTGTCATAACCATCCGCTTAAGAGTGAATCTGCGGCCCTGTTTACACGATGTTTTTGCAATATCAGGCCGCCACTGACCGTTCCGGCACTTTATGGCCGGGAAAAAGCCGGTATTATACGCATTCAATCCCCTTCAGGGGTACATGAATTCTGCGAGGCAACACATGATTCTTCTCAAAACCAATTTTGGTGACATCAAAGTCGAACTGAACCACGAAAAAGCACCGAAAACCGCTGCTAACTTCGAAAGCTACGTGAAGAAAGGCCATTACGATGGCGTCATTTTTCACCGCGTAATCGATGGTTTCATGATTCAGGGTGGNGGTTTCGAGCCNGGTATGACCCAGAAAGAAACTGACGCTCCGATTGAAAACGAAGCCGACAACGGTCTGGAAAACAAAGCCGGTACTCTGGCCATGGCGCGCACCATGGACCCACACTCCGCCAGTGCACAGTTTTTCATCAACGTAGCTGACAACAGCTTTCTGAACCACACCGGTAAGAACACCCAGGGCTGGGGTTACTGTGTATTCGGCGAAGTTGTGGAAGGCATGGATGTGGTAAACCGCATCAAAGGCGTTCCTACGATCACCAGCATGGGTCACCAGGATGTTCCTNCTGATGACGTGATCATTGAGAAAGCGGAAATCATCGACTGATGACCAGCTATTTCATTTCGGACCTCCATCTTGAGCCGGAGCATCCGGCCATGACGGAGGGGTTTCTGGCATTACTGCAACGCCTTCATGGCGAGGAAGCCCTGTACATTCTTGGTGACTTCTTTGAAGTCTGGATGGGCGACGACTTTGAAAATGATTTCGTCCGTACCGTGAAAGACGGTCTGAAAGCCCTGTCTGACAGCGGCACTCAGGTTTTCCTGATGCCAGGCAACCGGGATTTTCTGCTGGGAGATCTGTTCTGCCAGCAGACCGGTGCGCAGATGCTGGAAGATCCGACTACGGTGACGCTCAATGGTGAAGCAGTTCTGCTGATGCACGGTGACAGTCTGTGCACGCAGGATGTGGAATATATGAAGATCCGTCAGATGTTCCGCAACCCGGCGTGGCAACAGGAGTTTCTTGCCAAACCGCTGGAAGAACGCATTGCCTTTGCCCGCTATGTGCGGGCAGAAAGCCAGAGCGATCAGAAGATGAAAAGCAATGACATCATGGATGTTACGCCGGAAGAAGTTGTGCGCTGCATGACCGGGGCTGGCGTGAGAACCCTGATTCATGGGCATACCCATCGCCCTGACGATCACCACTGGCAGGAAAATGATCAATCCTTGCGTCGCATTGTTCTGGGTGACTGGAGCGATACCGGTGGCTGGCTTATCCGGGCCGATGAGCAGGGTATCCGCCTGGAATCGTTTGACTTCTGATCAGAACACCTGTGGCTCTGGTTCCAGAGCCACACCAAACTTNTCTGCCACATCTCCCTGAATCTGCGCCTGTAATTGCATCAGTTCAGCAAATGTTGCCTGNCCGTCCGTNACCANNACCAGTGCCTGCAGATCGTGTACACCGACATGCTCCAGCCAGCGCCCTTTCCAGCCCGCCTGCTCNATCAGCCAACCCGCCGCCAGCTTTACGCTGCCNGATGGNTGGGGGTAGCACGGCAATGAGGGATATTGTGCGCTTAAACNCTGCGCATCGGCNGCACTTACGACCGGATTCTTAAANAAAGAACCTGCGTTGGCGGTGATTNCCGGATCCGGTAATTTCTGTGAGCGGATGCGGCAAATCTCTTCGATCAGACCCTCCGCNGTGACCTGAACAGCGGAATCCGCCCACTGCTTCAGCGGACCGTAACTCAGGTCCGGCCGNAACTGAACTCTTAAGCGAAAAACCACNCGGGTNACGATAAAGTCGCCGGCCAGNTCNCGNTTAAAGACCGAATCNCGATA
The DNA here is from genome assembly GCA_002706025.1 of Oceanospirillaceae bacterium. Taxonomy (GTDB): domain Bacteria; phylum Pseudomonadota; class Gammaproteobacteria; order Pseudomonadales; family Oceanobacteraceae; genus Venatoribacter. The sequence continues at coordinate 24,531 of PAJK01000029.1, read as the reverse complement.
GCCAAAACGGCATTCGCTGTTGCTCAGCGTCCGCCATTGGNGGGTGCTCAGNTGAATTCCGCTGACGGATTCAAGACAGTCGCGGACTTCCGTGCCNTAGGCGCCGATATTCTGCACCGGCGATGCGCCCACNGTACCCGGGATCAGNGCCAGATTCTCCAGCCCGTGACCAAATNTNATACTGTTACATACCCAGTCGTGCCAGTTCATCCCGGCATCAACTGCCACCCTCACCCAGTCNCCGTCAGAATCTGCTTCATAACCCAGCAGCTGNACGCCCTTCATGTGTGAATGCANCACCAGCGCATCAACATCGCCCGCCAGCAGCACATTACTGCCGCCACCAAGCACCTTGACGCCCCAGTCGCGNCGGNCTGCTTCATNGAGCAAAGAGATGAGTTCAGAAGGCGATGAGAATGCCGCCCAGGCTTTCGCCCGCGCAGGCAGACGCAATGTATTAGCAAGGGAAAGATCGTAGTCTGACTGAATGACACCAGAGCGGATCAAGCGTCACCTGACCTGTTCTGTTTGTTTTGCCTGTTTTCAATGTCTGCCAGCAGACCGTCACAGGCATCTTCCACCAGATCGAGCACGTGTTCGAAGCCCGAAGCACCACCGTAATATGGGTCCGGCACTTCGCTCTCACGAAAACGCCGNGCAAAACTGAGGAACAATTGCGGCTGGGTTTGGCTGCCAGGCGNGCAAATAGCCTGCAGATTCGCCAGGTTTTCGTTGTCCATGGCCAGCACATAATCAAAGGTGCCGAAATCCTCTGCCACAGCCTGACGGGCACGCAGCGNACTCAGATCATAACCACGTTTCGCTGCTGTCTGTGTGGCGCGGGCATCGGGCTTTTCACCGACGTGATAGGCAGCCGTTCCCGCAGAATCTACCTGAATTTCACCGCTGAGACCAAGCGCCTCAACCTTTTTCAGCATGACACCATGGGCGGTTGGCGAGCGGCAGATATTGCCCAGACAAACAAACAGCACGCGGATCATAGTTATTCCTGTGCGGCTGGTTTGGCAGCTTTTTCTGCCTTTTCCAGTTTTTCTTCTTCACTCATGCGGCGCGCTTCGCCTTCCAGCATCACAGGCACACCGTCCTGAATCGGAAATGCCAGACCATCAAAAGTACACAGCAGTTCAGCAGCGTCGCTATCAAGTTTCAGTTTGCCTTTACACAGTGGGCACACCAGCATGCTGAGCAGTTGTTTATCCATAGTAATCTTCACCTGTAATGTAATCTCACCGGCAGACTTCAGCCTTTGCGCTGTGCGGTCGCCAGCAGCAAGGCATCAAGCCGGTCCTGAATATCGGGTTGTGGCACCGCATCGACCTGCAGGTACCACCAGTCTGGTTGAGCGAATGCCCGGCATTTTACCCAATCTTTTTCCGTCATGACGACCGGATATGACGAACCCTGAGTAAAATCAAAGTCCGCCGGGCTGAAGTCATGATGATCGGGGAAGCTGACAGGCTTCGTCTCTGCGCCGATCTGCGCCAGCGATGCATAAAAACGTTGCGGATTACCAATACCGGAGACCGCCCACACCGCCGTGCCGGCGAAATAATCCAATGGCCGCGACTCACCGCTGAGTGCATTCACCAGGGCGATGGGTTCAACGCGAAAACTGCTGCCGTTTTCCAGCACCATATCAACACTTTTTAACCGGCTCGCTGGTTCACGCAGAGGGCCAACCGGTAACAGCCAGCCATTACCCAGTCGGCGCTGACCATCCATAACCACTAATTCCGCTGCACGCGCCAGCGCATAATGCTGCAGACCGTCATCGCTGAAAATAATGTCGGTATGCGCAGGAACCGCTGCTGCAGCTCTCGCCCGTTGAGGATCAACGACCACAGGCACACCGCTGCGGGCATGGATTAATTTGGGTTCGTCACCGCACTCGTCAGCCTGAAGCGCAGATGTCACCGTCAACGGCCATTGTTCATTACGGCTGCCATAGCCACGACTGATCACAGCCGGCTTCAGACCCAGCACTCTGGCGCGCTCGATGAGCAACAGAATCAATGGCGTCTTGCCGGTTCCGCCGACGGTAATATTACCGACCACCAGTACCGGCACAGAAGCAGGCTTTGGTGGCTGCAGACGGAATTTAAGACGCTTTAAATACACCACCGGAGCCACAATCAGCCAGAGTGGCAACAACCAGATGTTAGCTAATGCAGAGCGATACCAGTTACGCTCAATGACTGCGCCGAGAGCGGACAGCAGGCCTTTACGCCTGCTGTCGGCGGTTACGGGCCGAGCTTCACTGCAGGAAGCATCCGCACTGTTGCGATCACGCGTGTCAGTCACAGGTTACTCGCTGAACTGAATCTGATGCAGTTGCGCATAGATTCCGTTCAGTGCAATCAGATCAGCATGGCCGCCATCTTCACGCACCTCACCCTGATCAATCACCACAATGCGGTCCGCGTTTTCAATGGTACTCAGACGATGGGCAATAACAAAGGTTGTCCGACCTTTCATCACCTCTTCCATGGCTGCCTGAATATGGCGCTCCGACGCCGTATCCAGCGCAGAGGTTGCCTCATCCAGAATCAGAATAGGTGCGTTTTTCAGAATCGCACGGGCAATGGCAATACGCTGGCGCTGACCACCGGACAGTAATACGCCGTCTTCTCCGACCATGGTGTCGTAGCCATCCGACAGCTGAGAAATAAATTCATCGGCATGAGCGGCTTTAGCCGCGGCCATGATTTCATCATCACTTTTATTGCCCAGCGCACCGTAGGCGATATTGTCCTTAATCGTACCGTTGAACAGGGTTACCTGCTGACTGACGATCGCAATCTGATCGCGCAGACTGTCGAGGGTCAGTTCACGCACATCGGTGCCGTCGATGGCAATGCCACCTGACGTGAGTTCATAAAAACGTGGAATTAAATTCACCAGAGTGGTTTTACCACTGCCGGATTTACCAACAAAAGCCACCGACGTACCGGCCTTAATATCCAGCGAAATACCTTTCAGCGCATCATGTTCTGCTCCCGGATAACGGAAGCGTACCTGATCAAATTTCACATCACCGTGTGCGCGCTGCAGAGTTTTACTGCCGGTATCCGGTTCTGATTCAGCATCCAGTACGGAAAAAACAGATGCCGCCGCGGTGACGCCTTTCTGCACCACCGCATTAATATCGGTGAGCGAGCGCAGCGGCTTGGCAATAAGAGAAGCTGCTGTCATAAACTGCCAGAACTGATCACGATCCATATGACCGTGCAGCAGACGCTGAAACATCAGATAAACCATAACACCCAGACCCAGAGCCACAATCTGCTGAGTTAGCGGGACGTTAATCGCTTCCGTTAAACCGAATTTCAGCGACTGTTTACGGTTGTACTCACTGGCTTTATAAAAGCGCTGCTGTTCGTAGTCACGACCACCGAATGTCCGCACTTCACGATAGCCACTGATGCTTTCATTGGTCACCTGAGTCACATTCCCCATGGCCTTCTGAATGCGGCGGCTGTAACGACGGAAAAAGCGGCTGGCAAAGGCAACAACCACAACAATAATCGGCACCAGAGCGACGAAGATAAGCGTCAGCGTCCAGTCCAGCCACAACAGATACAACATCAGACCAATGACCGTCACGCCTTCCTGGATAGACGTCGTCAGCGCCCGGGTCGACGCACCNNTCACCTGATCAACATCAAAAATTACCCGGGAAATAAGACGGCCGCTGGATTCGCCATCAAAATAACTGCTTGGCAAGCGGGTCATTTTATTAAACAGCTGCGTACGCAGTGAATGCACGACGTTACGGCCGACCACGGCAATAAAAAATTTACCGAGAAATGTACCGATACCGCGGTAAAAGAAAATACCCAGCAGACTGAATACCAGCACCAGAATATTCTCGTGGGTCGGTGCATCCAGGGTCTCTGAAACCCACCCCATCAGATGAGCCATCATGGGTGCCGCGGAGGCAAACATTACGTAGCCCAGAATGGCAACGAAAAAGGCCGCTTTATGCGGCCAGACATACGACAGCAGGCGCTTATAAATGCGCCCGACTGAAATTTCTTCACTCATTATTATTCACTTTTTCCCGGCTGTCGGGTGGTAATACTGAGGTTAATCAGACCAAGCTGACCNGCGGCATCCATCGCCCGCACCACAGCTTCATGCGGTGTTTTGGCGTCNGCAGTAATAACCACCGGAGCCACCTGTTGCCCGTTCAGCGATTTCTGGATCGCGCGCTTCAGCGTNTCCAGCTGATGATTNACCAATGCCTGATTATTTACGCTGTACTCTCCGTTTGCGGAAATCAGAATTTCAATGGCTTCCGCCGGCGTGGCAGANGCTTCAGCGCTGGCTTCCGGCAAATCGATACTGAGGTGATTCTCTTTGGTAAAGGTGGTGGACACCATAAAGAAAATCAACAGCAGAAAGACAATATCGATCAGCGGAGTCAGGTTAACATCGATGGATTCCCGACTCTGACGTTTGAAATTCACTTAACTGCCTCTGATGAATCCGCCACTTCACGATCGCCATGCAGAACATCAACCANCTTAATGGCTTCCTGCTCCATAAACACAACGATGTTATCGACACGACGCTGCAACACNCGGTGACAAACCAGTGCCGGAATACCAACAATCAGACCTGCTGCTGTCGTGACCAGTGCTTCCGAGATACCGCCGGCGAGCAGATTCGCCTGNCCGGTGCCCTGCGACATAATTTCTGAAAACACCTGAATCATACCAAATACAGTACCAAGCAGGCCCATCAGAGGCGCTACCGCAGCAATCGTNCCGAGCGCGTTCATATAACGTTCCATACCATGAATTTCATGGGATGCCGTTTCTTCGATGCTTTCTTTCATGATCTCACGACCATGACGGGAATTGATCAGACCTGCTGCCAGTACCCGNCCAAGAGGCCCGGCGGAACGCAGTTCCTTAATACGCGCAGAGTCCAGCTGATTGTTTTTCATCCAACCCCAGACCCGTGCCAGCAAATCCCGTGGCGCTATCTGCCCTGGCCGGAGTGTCCAGAAACGTTCAGCCGCAATACCCAATGCCAACACTGAACAAAGGATGATAGGTACCATCATCCAACCGCCGCTCTGGATGATTTCCAGCATCGTACTCTACTCCTGCGATCTCATTACAAATTTTCGCTGTACTCTAGCATAAGCCAGTATGGCAGCATAAGACCTGAAAGCAGGTTCTGTGACCATACTCAATACGAGCTCTGACAATGTGAATTAAGCGACTGATATTTAACAAATATCNGGCCGTCACAACGGCTGTCGCCAACGTGGCTGCCAGAGCTTACGCTGACAGCGGGTAANCCNATCTGGTTCCCGGAAAATTCTGCCGCATTCAGCGGTATTGAAGGTACGCACGCCNGCCTCATGCAAGCGTGCCAGTACATCAGGATGCGGATGTCCGAAGCGGTTGTTAAANCCGGCACTGATCCAGCCTTCNNTCGGCTGCACAACCTGTAAAAGCCGCCCGGATGTNCTGGTCAGGCTGCCATGATGACCGACAACCAATACCTCTGAACGAAGCTCCGCACCGTACACATCGGCCAGCAGNGNCTCACCATCCNCCTCCAGATCACCGGTCAGAAGAAAGCGNGTGCCGAACCAGTCCAGCTGCANTACGCAGGAGGCATTGTTGTCCACNGGCCGGATTTCATCANTTGCCAATGGGAAAAAGCGGATGCGNAGATTTGGGTNCATCTCNTGCCATTGCGATGACAGCGCATGACAGCTGGATCNGCCAGCAGCAGGCTGACCATAAANCTGTNGGCCGANATCCATNCCACGGGATTGTGCGAGNCGTNTGAATCCCNCCTCACCGCCAGCGTGATCATTATCGTTATGGCTGATCACCAGCAGATCCAGNCTGCGNACACCGNGACTCTGCAACAGTGGGAAAACAATCGCACTGCCGGCATCAAAACGATCCGAAAAGCGTGCNCCCAGATCATAAATCAGAGTCGCATCAGAGGCGCCGGCGAATACAGATANCCCCTGCCCCACATCGGCCATTGANACGGTATTAACATCAGCCGGGCGAATCAGCAGCAGNCCCGNCAACATCAACGCCTGAGCCAATATCACAAATATGCGCTGAACACCCAGCCAGAACAGAATAAGCAGCCCGTACCACAGCAACATCAGTGCAGTGTTTACCGGGGCGAACTGCGGCATCGCCAAACCTTCAACCAGACTCAGCCATTGCCAGAACAGATCGCCGGCAATAATCAGCCCGTCTGCGATAACGTCCCAGCCGGTAATCACCGCGGCAAACGTCAGTGGCATCAGAATCAGGGTAAAGAATGGCACAGCAATAAAATTCGCCAGCAAATGCTGAAAGCCAACCGCCTGCCCCCAGAACAGCATCAATGGCAGGATGGCCATAAATACCAGCCACTGGGGCAACCACCACTGCTCTGCCCAACGACTTTTACGCCCACGAAACGCCGCCAATAAGGCCAGTACAGCGCAGAACGAAAAGCCAAACCCTGGCCGTAACCAGATCAATGGATTTATCAGCAAAACCAGCAACATCACCAACAGCGCGATTTCCAGCCAGTCGGGACGTCGGCGCACACATGCCAGCAATGCCGCCAGAGCAATCATCAATGCGGCACGTTGCAAAGCGATTCCCGCCCCCGCCAGCCAGACATAGGCAGCAGACAACACCACCACCGGCAGCAGGCGCAGCCATTGNGGCGCTACGATCATACCGGCTATCAGACTGATAGTCCTGACAGACCTTACAGACCAGCCAGCCCTGACAGTCCCAGCTGCCCCAAAGGTTACAACCCCACTGAACAGCGCGACAAAGCGCATCAGAACACCACCAAGCAACCAACCGAGCAGCGCAATCAACCCGACATGCAGACCACTGACGACCAGCAGATGCAGAGTGCCCGTGTATGCAGCCAGATCCCACTGCTCAGTGGTGAAAGCCTGCTGATCACCGAAAATCAGACCACCGGCCCAGCTCTTCGCCTGCTCATGCGCCTGCTCCTGTTCCCCGGCGGCATATTGAGGCAGGCGCTGATAACCCCATGAGATGAATCGTTGCCGCAGAGACTCAGAAGAGCTCAGCACAGGCCCATCCGCCGGGGAGGTCAGCTCCAGCGTGCGGATATAGCCAGTAGCATCTATGCCCTCCGACAACAGATACGCTTCGTAATCAAATGCCAGACCGTTGGCAAAATTCCGCGGAGCCCGCAGCACCGCCCGTATATGCGCCGTCTGACCCGCCTGTGGCGGCAAGGCCTGCTGCTGTCGCGGATACCAGTTAAGCTGCAGCGAGCGTAATGCCGGCAGACTGTCCGCCAGCGGTTGATCAGGCAACACATCCACCGTTAAACGGAAACCGCGTTCACGCGCCTCGATGCTGCGNATGGCGACCTGGATATCAATGCTTTGCCGATCAAGAGAAACTGGTAAACGGTGTTCCAGCTGAACACCTACCCAAAAGGAAGAAAACAGCAGAGTCAGAANAAAGAAGAGGCTATAGTAAANAGGNNGATAACGCNGNGGTTCTGATCGNGGGTTACGCACNNGCANNGCAGAAAACCGGCCTGATTGCTNNCAAANGCAAAGCAACAGACAAATCAAAGGCCTGNCCAACAACCAGNCCANNAACAGAAGTCCTGAGCAGGCCAGCGCAACGCTTAGCGGAAGGAAGCATCCGGCAATCATGCCGGCAATGCCACTGAGCATGAGTTTGTGCATTGCCACTCCATGGCATTATCGGCATAATCGCCCCGCAATAACCAGCTGGCGCTTTCCATGCCGAAAAAGTTCTTACAGAAATACTTTCCGTCTCCGGAGCAGGTACAGAGCAATCCGTCTCTGAAACTGCTGGCGCCGCTGTTTGCCAAACCCAACCTGTTCCACGTCAACCGGCATTCGGTTTCCCGCGCCTTTCTCGTCGGGCTGTTCTGTGCATTCCTGCCACTGCCCTTTCAGATGGGTATTGCTGCGCTGATGGCGTTTTATGCTAACGCGAACATGCCGATGTCGATAGGGCTCGTCTGGATAACCAATCCATTCACCATGGCCCCCATCTTTTACGCCACCTATCGTTTCGGCACCTGGCTGCTGAATACGCCGCCAAATCCGTTCTCGATTGAGTTATCGGTGCAATGGGTTCTGAGCGAACTGGGTAATATCTGGCAGCCGCTGTTTGCCGGTTCAATGGTATCCGGAGTGATATGCGGTGTCGGTGGCTACATTGCCATTCAGATAATCTGGCGTCGTCACGTGGTGCAGAACTGGGAACGACGCCGTATCAGCCGGCTGAAACGCAAGGCTGAAGAAGAGGAATACTGAATCCGCTTATAACGGATTCAGTGACTGCTCAGCGAGCAACAGACAGCGGTCCATCCGCCCCGCCAACGCCCGGTCGTGGGTAACCATCACAAACGCCGTATCAGAATCCTGCGCCAGTGCCAGCATGGCATCTTCTACCTGCCGTGCAGTCTGTTCATCCAGATTCCCTGTCGGCTCATCCAGCAACACCAGCCCCGGACGGTTCACCAAAGCCCGCGCGATGGCGGTACGCTGACGCTCACCACCCGACAGTTCTGCTGGTTTGTGGTCGGTGCGCTTTGCCAGACCCAGCTGAGCCAGACACTCACGGGCCCGCTCTGCCGCCTGTTTGCGGCCAATACCAGCCAGCAATTGCGGCATCATCACGTTTTCCAGCGCGGTAAATTCCGGCAACAGGTGATGGAACTGATAGACAAAGCCCACCTCCTGATTACGCAATGCAGTGCNCTGNGTTTCAGACAATGCGGCCAGCGCATGACCGGCGATCGTCACTTCGCCACGATCGACGTTATCCAGGCCGCCAAGTGCATTGAGTAAGGTGGTTTTGCCCGAGCCGGAAGCACCGACAATCGCCAGAGTTTCCCCGGCCGCCACCTGCAGATTAATGTTGTCCCATACAGTGACCTTCTGCGGCCCTGAGGTATAGGTTTTACACAGATCTTTCGCTATCAGAGTAGTGCTTTTATTCATAACGCAGAGCCTCCGCTGGCTGAACCCGGGATGCGCGCCACGATGGATACAGAGTCGCCAGGAAACTTAACAACATCGACGAAGCGGTAATAATCGCTACGTCTTCCCACAAAAGTTGCGATGGCAGATAGGAAATAAAATACACATCCGCACTGAGAATTTTGAAACCAAACAAATGCTCAAGCCAGGCCACCAGATCGGAAATGGTCAGCGCACCGATAATGCCGAGTACCGTNCCNAGTACCACCCCAACCAGACCAATGGAAATGCCCTGCACCATAAAGATTTTCATAATGGTCGAAGGCTTCGCCCCCATGGTACGCAGAATGGCAATATCCGCTTGTTTATCGGTCACCACCATCACCAGAGTGGAGATAATATTAAACGCCGCCACCGCGACAATGATCAGCAACAGCAGACCAATCATGGTTTTTTCCATCCGGATCGCGTGGAACAGGTTACCGTGGGTGCGGGTCCAGTCACTGGCGTAATAATCACCATCCAGAGTGGAGACGATATCCCACACACCCTGCGGCGCTTTAAACAGGTCATCGAACTTCACTCTCAGGCCCTGCGCCTGAAAACTGAGACGTCCAAGTTTTGCAGCATCCTCAAGATTAACGATGGCCAGGTTGGCATCCAGCTCTGCCCCAACCGAGAAAATACCGGTCACTGTCAGACGTTTGATGCGCGGCAGGACACCGGCTGGCGACAGCGTAGCTTCCGGCAGCATCAGGGTGACTTTATCGCCAACTGTAACGCGCAGATGCTGCGCCAGCAGATCGCCCAGTAACACGCCGAATTCACCGGACTGCAGANTCTGCACATCCCCTTCAATCATATGATCCGGCAGGATCGATACCTGACGCTCAGCGTCCGGATCAACGCCCGTGACCATAATTCCCTGCACCCGGCCACCATAGCCCATCATGCCCTGCAGGCGCGTCATAGGCGCAACACCAGCGACTCCCGGGTATTCACTGACCGTCTGCGCCAGCGATTGCCAGTCATTGATACCACCCCGCTCATAAACAACCGCGTGAGGAACCATGCCAAGAATGCGTTCGCGTAATTCCCGGTCGAAGCCATTCATCACCGACAGCACCAGAATCAACACCGCCACCCCGAGTGTCATGCCAATCATGGAAGATGCGGAGATAAATGAAATAAAGTGATTGCGGCGCTTAGCGGCCAGATAGCGGAGTCCAACCCAGACGGGCAAAGACATACCGGAAGACTTCATGAGAATACAGATCCGTTTGTTTGAACGTGAATGGTTAAAAATTGTGTCGTTCTGACGTCATACAGTCGCATACGTTTATGACGTCCGGGTTTACGACTGCACAGTGCAATGGCTGGCAATTTTGCCCGACTCCGGTTCGATAAGCGATAGCCATGGCGCATATTGAGCCGAGTTGCTTTTCCTCAACTGTTTGCCCCGGCTACAAGAAAGCCTGTGTCAGAGTCCCGTAAACAAATAAAAGTTTCCGCCTGGCCGGGATAGCCTGCCGGCGCTGGCCGGTTTGTGAACCGGATGCCCGGGCAGACGTCACAGGCNCACAAACCACAGATACACCAATCACAGATACACCANTCACAGATACACCAATCACAGATACACCAATCACAGACACACCAATCACAGATACAAAACTTTTGTACCACAACAACCTGAAAACATATCCCTTCAGGCCACAACAGTCCAAAAGCGCTGAATATTTTCCCTTTTATTTCAATACCTTACAAAACACTAAAGAATAAAACGGTAAACATACAAGTATGGCAATATGTCTATAAATCGTTTAGAGTCGGGCGACTATAAGAATAAAAGAGCAGTCAATGCCATGCAGTTCTCCCGCTTCTCCGCGGCAGCACTTAAAGCTGCCCCCAGTATCTGCACTATCCGTTTTCAACAACAGATTTATAAAGTTGAGTTTCAGGCGTTCTGCGAACCAGGCAACGAGCACAGAACCCCGGTTCTGTTCCTTGGTGGCGCCTTTCAGAGCTTCTCCTCTTTCCGTAGTGAAGCAGAACGGGTACTGACCACCCATCCGGTTATTCTGGCAGACCTTCCGTCTCAGGGAAGCAATGATCAACTGGCGCCCGAGCTGTCGCTGGAGGATTACGCCGATCTTCTCAATCTGTTCTGTGATTCGCAGTCATTGCAGCGCATCACCTTACTTGGCATCAGTTACGGCTCGGCCATGGCCACCCTGTTCGCCCATCGTCATCCGCAAAAAACCGAGCGACTGCTGTTATCTGGCATCACCTGTTTTCGCCGTGACAGTCTGATCACACTATTGGAAGATTCCCTCGATCTGCTGGCCCAGGGCGATATGCAGGCATTTGCCACTACCGCAGTGTGTAATCTGATTAATCACAGCCGTCTGACAGAAACGGATGTCAGCCCGACCTACCGCCGCTTATTGTTCCGTCAGATTACCCGCCTGAACGATAACGAGCGTATGCGCTATGCACAGAACACCAAACGCCTGCTCGATTTCGCCGGGTTTACCGGCTTCCCTCAGTGCCCCACGTTAATCGCCACCGGCGAATTCGATAATTTTACGTTGCCAGCAGAAAATGCTGCCGTGGCACGACAGTGTCAGCAGGCGGTATTTGCGGTAATTAATAATGCTGATCATCTTGCTCAGTTTGAGCGCAAAGAAGCAGCCACCGAACTGTTTCANCGNTTTATGAAGGGTGACTCACTGGAAGGAATTCAGGGTACAGAAATATTTAATCCGCAGGCGTTTGATTCTGCTGATCAGCGACTGCAATCACGTCAGCGTCCNTTAGCCCAACCCTACCTGTTNAAAGACCGCAGCAAAGATAAACATCATGAAGTGCGGATAAAAAATATCAATTTTGCCGGCTGTGANCTCGAACTGATGCAGTCCGANCTGAGCCTGTCAGATAACTGCAAATCTCTTTGGCTGGAAATTCCGCACACAGGTAACNGCTACCATGTACGTATNCTGGCAAGGGAGCGGAAAACGTTNCGCTGCCTGATTATCCAGCGCGATCTGAATCATGCCGATGAGTTGCTGGACTATCTGAAACATCATCTTCTGCTCAGCGGCAAAGATCAGCAGGCAAAAGACAATCAGCAAAAAATGGCCTGAGCCGGCTTTCGCCCTGCTCAGGATGTGCGGGATGATCGCTCAGGGAATGCGCTTAAATGGCGGNAAAGAATCCAGCANCAGNCGACCGTAACGCTGTGANAGCAGACGCTTATCAAGAATACTGATGCGACCATGATCGGATTCGGTNCGGATAAGACGTCCACAGGCCTGCACCAGACGCACCGACGCGGCAGGCANTGTTAAATCCATAAANGGATTTCGNCCGCGGCTTTCCAGCCATTCGGAAATGGCGGCCTGAATCGGATCATCCGGAACCGCGAACGGAATTTTCACAATAATTACATGGGTCACGTAATTACCGGGNAAGTCGATCCCTTCGGCAAAACTGGCCAAACCAAAAATAATACTGCCTTCGCCCTTGTCGATGCGCTCTTTATGCCTGCGCACAATTTCAGCTTTGGGTAAAAACCCCTGACACAACAACTGATCGTACCAGTCAGATAAAAANGTATCCCNTGTCGCNTCCAGCTGGGCCCGGGAGCTGAACAANACCAGCGTGCCTTTTTTGGTATNCACTTCCTGCTTCAGCCAGGACTCAATATCNGTCTGGAACTGTTCACTCTTAGGATCACTGGCCAATGACACCGGCTGCAACTCACCCAGCGATGGGTAATCAAACGGGCTGGCNACACGCTCATAAACAGCCCAGTCNGGCAAACCGGACTCCCAGATCAGTTTATTAAAACTGTTCAGTGCCGTNAGAGTCGCCGATGTCNCCACTGCACCGTAGCAACGGTTCCAGAGATTACGGCGCAGCTGCTCTGCTACCGCAATCGGTGAAGCACTCAGGCGAATATCCCAGCCCTCACCAAACGGAATTTTGCTGAGCCAGCGCGCCACCGGCAGCTGACCTTCTTCCTCTTCNGCACAGAGCCAGGATAACGCTTCNGATAACTGTTCAGCNCGGGAAAACAAAATCCCCATCGGAGCCTGCCAGGACTCNGCGACATCCCGGGCGATATCGNCGTCTTCCTTCGGATCGAGGGATTTCTGCAGCATGTCNTTGAGCTTATCCAGNGTNAGCAACAGAGGCTGCAACGGCCCTTTCATATTGCTCAGCAGCTGGCGCAGATTCTCCGGCACCCGGCCCTGTTCGAAACGCAGGCGTTCCTGTTCGCCCATCATATCCATTANCAATGGCCAGACCAGACTGATGGCCTGCTGAATTTCCTGAATCTGCCCCGGCGCTTCNGATAAACCGTGCATCAGTGTATGTGGGATACCTGCTGCNGNAATAAATTGCTCCAGGCCTTTTTCAAGTTGCTGCAGCCACTGACGCTGACCACGGATACCAATTTCNAGACGGAAGTGATTCAGTGCTTTGTCGGCCAGNTGATGACCTTCATCGAAGACATAGATGGTTTTATCCGGTGATGGCAGCACAGCGCCNCCGCCGAGCGATAAATCCGCCAGCACCAGATCGTGGTTGGCAACAATGACATCAGCCTCNTCCATTGCATTACGCGCCTTATAGAAAGCGCANTTCTGAAAATGCGGACAACGGCGATTGGAACATTCGCGGTGCGTGGCGGTTAAGTGCGACCACTGGGAATCTTCCATTTCATCNGTCAGGCGATCGCGGTCACCATCCCACTTACCAGAAGCATATTGCTGCAGAAGTTCTTCATACAGCGCCTTATCTTTTTCTTCCGGCGACTGCTCAAATAAATCCACAGTCGANAATAAACCAGANAGATGCTGCAGNGATTTATCCAGCTTNAANAGGCACAGATAACGNCCNCGCCCTTTTGCCAAAGCAAAATTAAAGGGCATCGAAATNGTTTTCTTAAGGTTNGGTAAATCCTTATCGAGAATCTGCTCCTGCAACGCCACNGTAGCCGTCGAAATCAGTAATTTCTTTTCTTTTTCAATCGCCACCGGCAAAGACGCCAGCAGATATGCCAGCGTTTTACCGGTACCGGTACCGGCTTCCACCACAGAAATACCGGCATTATTATCACGCGCACCTTTTTCATCTTCATGCACAGCTGCGAGACTTTTTGCGACCTCAGCAATCATCACCCGCTGACCATAACGCGGNTTCAGGTTCAGTGCTTTAATGCATTCCCGGTACANTGACTGGATCCGGTCTTTGGTTTCTTTACTTAACATTCAGCTGTCTTCTTAATCGNATCCGGGAATGGCCTGCCAGCCTTTGCTGCGCCCAACATGCACGGGCCAGCCTTCAACATCCAGGGTGATACCGTCGGAGGTAATTTCTTTCANATAAACGCCTTCCGCAACAAAATCGCCTTCATGCCACTCACGGTTATTCATAATAACACTGCGTTTATCCGCNACCGGGCTGTAAATATGACTGTTAATCATNAATTGCGGGATACGGCGCAAGGCTGAAATCGGNGGCATCGCGCGCTGCACAGCTGGATCATTCAAAGCACTCTGCGTNCTGTCAGAGNCCACCTGTTNAANCTTTTGNTCCGTACGGGCTGTNNCTGTAGAAGGCGTTACAGCAGGAGCGACAGGCNCGGAGGCCACCTTNACCGGCACAGGTGCGATATCCAGCTCATGAGTCTGTTCTGNGNNGGCGANCTCATGCTCTGGTGCAGCNGGAACATTCACCTTACGTCCGTCCGCCGATGTAGATGTCGATGCCGGTTGCGATTGTTCCGCNTCAGTGACCCGATGATATTCGCCCACATCAGAATCAGCNGTCAGTGTCAGCAGATTCCACAGCAACAGGGCGACAACCAGCAGNGCGACGCCCAACANCAGAAAGATGCCCCGATTACTGATTTTTGCANTGCTCTGCTGATTCAGNNCAGCATCCGCTGCCAGTCCTTCCTGCTGNCGACGCTGGGCTTCGGATTTTTTCAACGCATCAAGAATATACGACACGGAAATCAGCCTCCTGCCTGCTGAAGATAATAAAGGGTTTGCGGCCCGAGAATGCGGTCAGCCAATAAACCATTGGCGCGCTGAAACTGTTCGACNTTATTAGCCAGCAAGGGATCATAAAAATCGGNATCTGCAGCCTGCCCGTCTCCTGCCGGACCAATAACCTGCCAGTCGTGATCCCAGCTGCCGCCCAGCTTCTGNCTTACCCAGCCAACCACCGTCGAACGNTCACCCGGTTTAATCAGATGGTCCGCATCAAAACCCTGNGGCGGTTGCCAGAAGATCAACGCCTGNCCATTGTATTTATCCGGCGCCTGCGGCTTTTCACGTTGCCAGCGGNTATTGCCATTAAAATCGCGCACCTGAATCAACTGCAGATAATCGCCGACATACAACTGANTGAGCGGCCAATCGACCCANAGGCAACGATAATCTGTACCGCTGAGTTGCGCACACTGTTCAAGAGGCTGACCGAAGGCTTCAGTGCTCAGAACGGTAACCGGATTTTCGGGTTCAGTNTGTAAATAGTGTGCCGCNAGCTGCCTGATACCNGNGCNGGTCAGCGATTTATCAGACAGCGTGAAAAATACGCCGCCGGCTATTNCCANCANCAGNAAANGCAGTAACAACAAAAGCACTGCACCAGGCCTGAACAAGGTCGCAATACCNCGNTTNCTGCGNCCCGCNGCGGGTGCAATATCAGCNCTGTTTTTCGGCGGCAAAATTTCTTTCTCTGCGCCTTTTATCAGTGCCGTGGTAACACGCGTTTTTTCCCGCGCGTAAGCGCCCAACAAAGCCCGGTCAGCCAGGGNATTAATCATCCNCGGCACGCCACCGCTGGCTTGCCAGAGNCTGCGCAATGCACCGTCGGTAAAAAGTCTGTCACGGGACGAAGCAGAAGAATCATCCGGTCGTCCGGCCCGGACCAGACGGAAGCTGACGTATTCACGNACTTCCCCGAGGCTCAGATTACGCAAATGGTAACGGGCGGTTATGCGTTGATTGAGCTGGCGCAGATCATAGCGNGCCAGNGTCTGCTGCAGCTCCGGCTGCCCCACCAGAATAACCGTCATCAGTTTTTCGGTATGAGTTTCCAGATTAGTCAGCAGCCTCACCTGTTCCAGCAATTCAGGGGGCATGGCCTGGGCTTCATCAATAACGCAGATCACTTTGCGCCCTTCGGCGTATTCGGNGATNANAAACTCATTNAGATAACGGTATAAATCCCGTAACGAATCAGAATCCCCATAAACAATATCGAGATCNTCGCAGATGCTTTGCAGCAGCTCGGCCGGTGACAACTGGGGATTAAAGATATAGGCCGTGCGCACGCTGTCATCCAGACCTGCCAGAAATGACCGGCACAGCGTGGTTTTACCCGTACCCACTTCGCCGGTAAGACAGATCAGTCCGCCCAGGCCGGTCAGCGCGTATTGCAGATGCGCAAGTGCTTCCTGATGACCCGCAGAAGGAAAGAGAAANTCCGGATCCGGTGCGATGGTGAACGGNAATCGGTCAAAACCGAAATATTCGAGGTACATATCTCGCCTGAGCAGCTGCAGCGTTAAAANGCCGCATCATAACGGATTTTGTGGGCGGGCGCTGAGGTCTTCAGCGCCAGTGGAAATTAACNCCCAGGTTAATCTGCAGGTCACGGGCGTGACTGAGTCGGTTATCGTCNGTGATCAGGCTCAGATTGTGCCACGCCGAGCGCCAGTGCAGACCAAGCTGCCGGGTGCTGTGCACTGACAGCGCCATCAGCCCCACNGGTGTTTGCCAGNCTTTTTCCGCACTCAGNCGNTGATACTCATCATGCCGGTAAGCGCTGAACAGCAGATGCTGACTCATCANNTGCGCACTGGCCGTCAGNGTCATCGGGATGCGGTCATCGTAATCACTCTGCCCTGCCCGCCCTGATGCCGAACCACTGCTGGCACAGGTAATCCCGGCNCTGGAGCCGACGTTGATGCAGCCCNTGGTAAAGCCNGCATCGTTGAAATACCAGCGATTCAATACATCGCCTGCGCCGAATNTCAACGTCCAGTCAGTGAAACCGGTNTAAGCNAGATTCAGATCCAGCGAAGNGCCGTAACCCTGGCTATCGCTGACCGGGTATTCGAGNATTTTGTCTTCATCGAAATGATAATCCAGNGTCGCTGACGCAGAGGCACCGGAGCCNGCCAGTGAGACGCCNTCCAGCGAACCAAACTGGTATTGATCGACCTTATAGAGCGCCAATGANGGCTGAAACTGCCAGTCTGGCACGCTGAACAGCTTAGCCAGGCGGATACCGTCAGCACGGAACGATTTNACGTCCAGTTTCAGATTAAGTTCTTTATCCGACGTCAGANCGTGNTCCATGTTGTAGTAGAACTCGGACATGTCTTTGCTGAAGGTAAAATAGTANTACCAGCGTTTTTCCGCCGANAANTGCCAGTCGTCATANCGNACGCCACTGCTGAGACGCAGATCGGCATAGGCGTATTCGCCCCGGGTAAAACCNTCATCCCAGCCATGGATCATATCGCTGACAGACACCGGCTCNGAAGAAGCATGAACATCNGCAGCCAGAAAAACTTCACCGGCGGCATGNGCCGCCGGCGAAACACAGAAAGACACAGGTAAGATCAGAGCAAGCCCTGAATAAAAAGCTGTACGGCTCAATCAGCCTCCAAGAATTAAAAACTGGCCATCAATAAAACGTACCACATAAACNCCGTCACGCTCTTCCCGGATAACACCGATNAGCGAATTACGGAACGTCAGATAGCCCACNGCTTCACAACTGTTAACNCGCAGTTCTTTGCGGTTAATCACCCCACAGGGCTGCTGCTCACCGTTTTCATCAATAGCGTATTCTGCATTTGCCGAAATCGTCAGACCGATGCTTTCGCCGCTGCTGTTACCCAGCAAGGTAACGCCACCGCGGAAAACAATCAGATCTGCGATTTCAAANCCGTAGTTAATGGTTTCANCACTNTCCGGATCTACNANGCCNGTGGTGCCCACCGCGTACGCCAGATACAAACCCTGCGCACGCAGGCCGGTGGGCANAATATCGACAAGGTAGTCATAATCATACCCTGCGGTTATCGCCACTTCCCATTGATCTTTGCTTTCGCGNACCAGATTCANATCCACCAGCGCCAGTGGCAGNCGACTGAACTGGCTCACGGNATTNTCCAGNCATCCNGCGGAGCGGGTGCACTCCACCAGNTCCTGAGCAAGGCGCACATTGAGCTCGGCAATNCCCAGAGNGAATACCGCTTTCAGTTCACCGTCCAGGGTTTCTTCAACACCNTCCGCCGCCAACCGGGCTTTGCCGTTGCNATCATGGGCAAANACCGGTGCNTAGGCGCCCCGTGACGGNACTGAGAATAAACCNAGATAGCCGTCGTCCACCAGCGACTGTACCGACANCACNCTNCCGGTCAGGCTGACCTGAGTGCAGTTTTCTGTGCGCCGGGTACCGGACACCACNACCACAGAACAGTTCCGTACACCGGCACTGCCAACATCATCGTCGGCGAATATTTCAATGCGGTTGATACCATAGCCATCCACTTCAACCTCGATGTAATCGGCCATGCGGTAAACCGCAAGATTCTGGCTGTCGGTGCCNAAGCGCACACTCTCGTCATACTGGATGCGATAGCGGAATAAATCCGCTGCGCTGGCGCCAGCCTCATAGCCTTCGCGCACNCGGAAAAAATCATCNGCTTCGGGCCACAGACTGTCAGAATAATAATCCGCNGCATTNGTCGCTTTGCCGGTAATCGTCAGCTCGGCTTTATCNCCCAGNGTGACCACGCCACCGTCTTCCGCCAGTTTGCCCTCGTCTTCGCCAAGNGCCAGCAACTGCAATCCGATCTCAGCCAGGTTGTAGTGGTAAGGCGAGTNACCNCCNGCGGCCAGCGTCAGTACATCGCGCACACCAATCAGGCTGGCCTCGAAGTAAAGCTCTGCGGTCTGGCCNCTGCTGCCATCCTGATCCAGNGGAATCCGCACGTAAGGCCAGCTGAATCGAAAACCCACGGGCTCNACATAGCCATCCGGNACGGTGCNGGTCTGTGCATCCGCCACNGCTGTCAGTGGTACCTGAGCATACTGCTGATCATAAACCACGCGNACATAAGGGTTATTTTCGACCGTTTCACCGAGATCGTTCTCGCTGCGTAATACGGCAAATTCCGCACGCAACTGTCGGCTGGCGCCTCCTGCAGTCTGGTAAGGGACAATCAGCTCTCCGGAGGGCAGCAGGATATCAAAAGCATACGTGTCTTCCGTGCCACCCGCAGAGCCGTCGGCAGCAACCCCGGCCACAGACAAACGGAAGGAGCCATTGGCATTGACCGCATAAGTTTTGTCCGCTGCGCGATAGGCGGAATCTCCGGCGCAGGAGGCGTGGCCGTTAAGGCAGGCCATAAACGCCAGTGACGCATCGCGCAACCGCTGTGTCATTACATTGAGCCCGGGCGCAGCGCCGTCGTAAACCGCGTTGAGGTTATCGTAATACGCCAGGGTTTTAGCGACATAAGCCGGATCGACGAAACTATGGACGCAGCCTGTTGCATTCTGGTCGGTGCCTGACGGACAGGTATCCGGGTCTGAAGCATCCCAGTTCAGCAGGCGTTCATTCAGATCTGCCACAAAGCGTTTGGTCGTGCCCACCACATCATTCCAGCTTTCCACTTCATCAAAACGGACGCTGACATTGGTCAGCTGACCGTCCTGTAAGCGCGCCATCTGATCAGTCAGTCGCTGCAGAACAGCATCTGTCTGAGCCGGAACACGGTAATTGCGCTCTTCCAGATAGGCTTTATTGCTGCTGAGCACAGCCCGGGCAGCGGCAAAAATATCGTACAGCGATGTACCGGTACCGCCCTTCTGATACAGCTGGCCCTTATACGTCAGAAAATCATCGACCAGATAATAGAGCCAGGTGACCTCATTCAGCCCCTCATCTTTTGCCAGCTGCTGGGCACCCGCAACCAAAGCCCCGTAGTAAATGGCATCGCTGAGCTGCGCTGTAGACACGTCGTTCTCATTACGCAGGTCGTAAGGCTCCAGAGGCTGACTGGAGATAATGTCTGCCACGCCGAACATACGGTTCAGCCACAGGTTTGCGCGCTCAATAGTGACGTCAGTGTAAATACCTGAACGTGGTGTAGTCGGATCTGTACCTTCATTGCCGCTCTGATCGATGTAACTGGTGTAGGCAAATGCGCTCGCCAGATGGGTAATCCAGTTCACGTTGATACGCATGTCTTCCATCACATTACCGACAGAAGCACGCAACTCATAAGCCGGTGTATCCGCACCGTCACCGGCTATCTGTAAACGCTGATCCACCACCGCATCGCTGCCATAACTCCAGCTGCCACCACATCCGGCCACCAGCTGACAACGGATACGGGTCTGGTTATCACCGTCGTCCTGCCCATCCTTAGCCAGGGTAATCAATGTCATCGGATGTCCGATGTCCTGTTCGCTGACGGCGACACGGTAATAAGCCTGGGCAGTACTGCTGGCGCGTTCGCCGTCATAGACCTCTGCGCGACTGTCATTGATGGTGGTGCGTGGCTGACCACTGGCGTTAATCGGTACCGCCTGCACCAGTGCGTTATGAACATTACTGGCGCCAACATAACCATTGACGTATCTGGGTTCTGCTCTGGAACCTGAGCCTGAACTGCTGTTACCGGAGCAGCCGGCGAGTATGGTGACAGCAGTGAGTACTGCTATGTCTCTGATCCTGCGTTTCATTATTTTTATATCCGCGTGAGAACAAAGCGATTCTAACATTATCGGCACGATCGTTTTCAAACAAAAAAGCCCGGCTTTTCCGAGGAAAAGCCAGGCTTTTTCATTCAGGCCAACAGATTATTTCTGTGCAGCCTTGAACTTCAGACGGTAAGCGTGCAGCAGAGGCTCGGTGTAACCGGCTGGCTGTTCTTTACCTTTGAAGATCAGGTCAGACGCTGCCTGGAAAGCGATAGTGTCAAACGACGGTGCCATGGCAATGTAAGCAGGATCACCGGCATTCTGACCATCAACAACCGCAGCCATGCGCTTCAGGCTGTCTTCAACCTGTTCGCGGGTACAGATACCGTGCTCCAGCCAGTTAGCCACGTGCTGAGATGAAATACGCAGCGTTGCGCGGTCTTCCATAAGGCCAACGTTGTGAATATCAGGCACTTTGGAACAACCAACGCCCTGATCAACCCAGCGTACTACGTAGCCCAGAATACCCTGACAGTTGTTATCCAGTTCTTTACGGATGTCGTCTTCAGTCAGTGCGGCAGCCTGTTCAGCAGTCATCAGCGGAATGGTCAGGATGTCATCAACAGACGCATGGGCGCGTTTCTTCAGTTCGTCCTGTACCGCGAATACATCCACTGTGTGGTAGTGAGTCGCGTGCAGAGTTGCTGCGGTTGGAGACGGAACCCATGCAGTGTTGGCACCGGCTTTCGGATGGCCAATTTTCTGTTCCATCATGGCTGCCATTTCATCCGGCATTGCCCACATACCTTTACCGATCTGAGAACGGCCCTGCAGACCACATTCCAGACCAGTATCCACGTTCCAGTTTTCGTAAGCGCCAATCCAGGTCTGCTGCTTCATAGTGCTCTTAGGCACAAACGGACCAGCCAGCATAGAGGTATGGATTTCGTCACCGGTACGGTCAAGGAAGCCGGTGTTGATGAATACCACACGGTCTTTCGCTGAACGGATACATTCTTTCAGGTTCACTGTGGTGCGACGCTCTTCGTCCATGATGCCCATTTTCATGGTGAAACGTGGCAGACCCAGTGCGTCTTCGATGCGGCCGAACAGTTCATTGGCGAATGCCACTTCTTCAGGACCGTGCATCTTAGGCTTAACGATGTTCACAGAACCTGTGGTGGAGTTACGGAACGGCGCATTGCCTTTCAGATCGTGAATGGCGATCAGGGTCGATACCATGCCATCCATAATACCTTCCGGTACTTCGTTGCCGTTCTTGTCCAGAATGGATGGGTTAGTCATCAGGTGACCCACGTTCCGGATAAACAGCATAGAACGGCCTTTCAGAGACACAGTCTCACCGTTCAGACCTGTGTATTCGCGGTCAGGGTTCATGGTACGGGTGAAGGTTTTACCGCCTTTGGATACTTCCTCAGACAGATCGCCTTTCATCAGACCCAGCCAGTTGCTGTAGGTCAGCACTTTGTCCGCTGCATCAACCGCAGCAACAGAGTCTTCACAGTCCATAATGGTGGTCAGAGCGGATTCCATCAGAATGTCTTTTACGCCAGCCGCATCGGTAGAGCCAACCGGTGAAGAGGCATCAATCTGGATTTCAAAGTGCAGACCGTTGTTTTTCAACAGAATCGCAGTCGGAGCAGCGACATCGCCTTTGTAACCCTGCAGCTGAGCTTCGTCTTTCAGGCCAGTAACAGAACCGTCAGCCAGAGTCACCACCAGCTTGCCGCCTTCGATGGCGTACTGAGTGCTGTCAACGTGAGAACCGCTTGCCAGTGGTGCAGAGGTGTTCAGAAAATCGCGAGCCCAGGCGATCACTTTGTCGCCGCGTACTTTGTTGTAGCTGCCGCCTTTTTCCGCACCGTTTTCTTCAGAGATTACATTGGTACCGTACAGTGCATCGTACAGAGAACCCCAGCGCGCGTTAGCAGCGTTCAGAGCAAAACGGGCATTCATGATCGGCACAACCAGCTGAGGACCGGCCATCTGACCGATTTCTGGTTCTACGTTTTCAGTCGTAGCCGCAAAGTCGTCGCCTTCCGGCAGCAGGTAACCCAGTTCCTGCAGGAAGGTTTTGTATTCCGCAGCATTATGAGGCTGACCCTTACGCTCAGTGTGGTAAGCATCAATTTTCGCCTGGATATCGTCACGCTTGGCCAGCAGGGCTTTGTTTTTTGGTGCCAGATCATTCACCAGAGCATCAAACTCTGCCCAGAATTTTTCTGCATCAACACCTGTACCCGGAATCGCTTTTTCGTTAACGAAATCGTACAGTTCCTGAGCGACCTGAATGCCACCTTTCTGAACGTATCCAGTCATTATTTTGCCTCAATTATCGTGTGTTCACCGACCGCTGGTGCGGCCTGATTAAATGGGTGTCGCAGTTGCTGACTGTTAAGAACCTGATCAACAACTTTAAAGTCGACGGATTATACCCCAGCCACTGCATCACCCGAATCTATTGTGATTGATACCCTATATAACCTGTATGAATAGTGCATCCTGTTTTCCCAACCTCTGCGGCCACAGCAGGAGCTGTTAAGGCGTTACCAAAGTCGCCACGCGGTTGTGCAGCCGATCTGCTATTGTACGCCTTTGATCAAACAGTCAGTTTTTTTATGGATCAGATAGCCAATACCATACTTTCCTCTGGCCGCTCCGCCGTCGAGCTGGCATTTTTCATTCTGTTACCCGTGATGATCGTGATGTTGAGCATCATGCACTGGCTGGAATCCCGCGGCATACTTAATCGTATCGTGGCAGCGTTTTCGCCGGCCATGGCGCTGTTTGGGCTGTCCGGTCTGGGCATCTTTGCCCTGATGCAGGTCTCCATGGTGAGCTTCGCCGCCCCCATCGCCACTCTGGCGGTGATGGCCAGAAACGGTTCATCTCCACGTCATATCGCGGCCACACTGGCGATGGTGCTGTCTCTGGCCCAGGCCAATGTGGTCTTCCCCATGGCCGCCGCGGGCCTCAACGTTGGCGCGACCATTGGTATTGCCATAGCCGGTGGTTTGCTCGCCAGCGCCGCTGTCTGGTATCTGTTCGGCCGTTCCCTGTCTGCAACACAAACGACAAATGAGAGCGAACTGTTACCGGATAACGCCGACAAAGAATCCGCGATGGCGGTGATCCGCCGTGCTGGTAAAGATGCCTGGGAAATTTCGCTTTCTGCCCTGCCGTTGTTAGTCGTCGCTCTGGTCGCCGTCAATCTGCTGCGTCTGACCGGGCTGATTGGTACCCTGGAGGACTGGCTTGCACCCGCCGTCAACGCGCTGGGCTATCCGCAGCAGACATTCCTGCTGGCAATCACCAAATACATTGCCGGCGGTACCGCCATGATGGGCATTGCCATGGAACAGTTCCAGGCAGGCGTCCTCTCCCCCGCTGACGTTAACCTGCTGGCCGGTTTATTGATCTGTCCGTTAGATGTGGCAGGTGTAGCCATTCTGGTTGCGGCAGGTAAAAACGTCGCTGCGGTTGCCCGCCCGGCGATTTACGGCGCCCTGATCGGCATCGTTTTCCGCATTCTGTGTCATTACTTTTTGTATGCGTCCTGATCAAGAAGAACCCGTGATAACCTGGCACTGAACACACTGAAAGAACACACGAGAAGAGCACACAAAAAGAAAAGCAGAACCTGAATAGCACCAGATAAAAAAGTTAAAAAAAGCGGCCAATGGCCATTGCTGTCCCACAAATTTCTATTCAAGCATTTTCGAAAAATGTCAGGCCCCTTGTCCTCATAGAGGG
>PAJK01000028.1 GCA_002706025.1 Oceanospirillaceae bacterium | reverse complement strand
AAAAAGTAAAATGCAGGCGCTTGGCGCAGCGATGCGCAAGCTGGTGCAGATTTGTTTTGGTGTTGTAAAACACCAGAGCGAATACCGCTCACAGGTACCGATTTGAGGTGTTGTGGACGGTTGGGAGAGATGGTATCTACGGATCTTTCCATATTTAAACCGCATGTAAATTAAATAACCCGGTTTTTGTAGGGTGGGCTCCGCCCACCAATATCCATAACGGCAACTATTCTCAGCAGTTATCCGCAGCAGTCTGAGCCACGCTCTGCTTATACCAATCAGCGCTTAAACCGCAGCGACGATCTTAACTTATACTTTCCAGTCCGGGCTGGCCAGTTTTGCTTCTACCGTGGCCCGTGCCGGTGCACAGCCAGCCGTCAGCCAGGCATCCCACACTTCGTTCATAGCCGCGTAGTCATCCAGGCTGGCGAGAAAAATAGTGGCATCCACCAGTTTGGTTTTGTCGCTGCCAACGCGCTCCAGCAGGCGATCGATCTGGGCCAGAACATCGCGGGTCTGCTCTCTGGCGTCGTCGGAGTCCACCTCCGGCACCATACCGGAACAGAACATCAGGCCGTTGACGATCACGGCTTCGGAATAGCGGGTTTCTGGGTCAATGCGCTGGATAGGCATAGGATCTCTGCCATAAATAATGAAAAGGGATAACGGCTTTATTCTACCAGTCATGCTGCTATCTGGCAGGCGATTCCTCGTTGACAGGGCTGTCAGTGATGTAGAGTATATTTCTGCTGCTCAGGCAGCGCTGATAAGCCTCAAAAGCCGTCCTGACGAGCCGTATCTGTGTTCTGGTGGCAGGGTTGGCAGTTATTTTATGAGAAAGCCGTAAACTGGCGCAGCAGGTCCGCATGCTGCTTGAATATCTGCAAGCTCTGGGTCCGGAATTTGAGGGTCTGGAATTTGAGGGTCTGGAATTTGAGGGTCTGGAATTTGAGGGTCTGGAATTTAAGGATCTGGAATTTAAGGATCTGGAATTTAAGGATCTGGGGTCTCTGACGAGGCCGGACCCTGCAGTCAGTGAATGGCAATAATTATATTTTAAGGAGAGCGTGTGAACGCACAAATGGAATTAGATCCCGCAGTCATTGAAGAAATCAAAAGTGGCAACACGGTTACCGCCATTAAACTGCTGCGTGAAAGTAAAAAAATCGGTTTGAAAGAAGCAAAAGAAATTATCGAACTGTACAACGCAGGCAATCACAACGAGGCGGAAGAAGCTTTGTATGCCGCGCCGCGACGTTACGCAGATCCTGCCATGACTGAATTGCCGCCAGAGGTTATTGACGAGCTGAAGAGAGGCAACAAACTCAAGGCCATCAAAGTCTTCAGAAGCCAGCGGCGAATCGGACTGAAAGAAGCCAAAGAAATGATTGATAGCTGGTATGACGAGAATAGCGGCAATTTCCCTTCTTCCGCTACAGCACGAACTGTGGATGGTTCAGCTGCCCGGGGTTTTGATGCTGACAGTGGCTCGCGGGCAAAATCCGGGTCCGGTCTGACCATAGGGATTATCGTATTGATCGTTGCCGCTTTTCTGGTGTACAGCTTGGCTGGCTGAAGCGGTTAAAAGATGAAAGCTTCATGGATAAGGTTGGCTTTTATGGGAATTCTGTCTCTTTTATCATCAGGCACCTCTGCCGCACCGGAAGAAAATTTCTGGCGCTGGTTTGTTAAAAACGAGTCGATGATTTTTCATTTTGAAAGTAACAGGGAAGAAATATTTGACCAACTTTCCCATGAGCTCGATAAAGTTAATACCGATCTGACCTTTGAGTTTGGTCCTGTCAGGGCAGAAGGAAGAAGAGCGTTTGTCATCAGTGCCGACGGCGTTGTGAGTGCTTTTCCTGCGGTTGATAAGCTTGCAGCAGCAGCCCCGGATCTTGAGCGCTGGATAATTGTTAAATTCCGTCCAAGGCGAAATCCGATCAATAATATTGAGATTAATGGCGTGCTGGTGAAAGCTGATGAAGTACGCTACCAGCTATATGCTGATGACGGCAAATTGGGCATCCTTATGTTTCTCAATGGCTATTCTGAAGCGGAGGCGGCTCTATATGCTCATATCGGCTATCTGTTACTGGATGAAGCCATTGGGGAGTATGATGTCGAAACCAAACTCGGGTTTATCGAATTTTCGGGGACTGACTCAGAACACTTTGGCAATGCACAGCCGCTCAGGTACCTTGCTGAACAGGTAGATGGGTATTTCAGTCAATGACCGGGCCTGGGTGCCTGTTGTTCAGAACTGAGACTGATAGCCTGATGTGCTATACATTTTGAGAACACAGGAGCCAGCAAATGCCTGCAAAAAAAGAAACCATCCTGCTGTTTGATATCAACGAAACCGTACTGGATCTGCGCAGCCTGAGGCCAAAGTTTCAGGCGGTTTTCGCTGACGAAGGGCTGACGGACACCTGGTTTGCTATGTTGCTGCATGCTTCCACTGTCTCTGTGGTTACCGCGCTCAGGACGGACTTCGCCACGCTGGCCAAAGTCGTGCTTGAAGCGCTGGCGGCGAAGCGCGGTGTATCACTCTCAGCAGGGCAGGTCAGCGATCTGCTCGGCGCGTTCGCCAGTCTGCTTCCCCACGACGATATCAAACCTGCGCTGACCAGGCTGCAAGCGGCGGGCTTTCGATGTATCGCATTCTCTAACTCGTCCAGAGAGCTGATCAGTAAACAGATCACCAATGCAGGGCTCAGTGATTACTTCGATGAACTCATCTCTGTGGAACAGGCCGGAACCTTCAAACCTGATCACAAAGCCTATCATTTCGCTGCCACTCAGCTGCAATCTGAACCAGCGCATCTCAGGCTGATTGCCGCCCATGACTGGGATACCCACGGCGCTGTCAGCGCCGGCCTTAAGGCGGCTTATGTAAACCGCTTTCAGACACTGTATAACCCCCTGTTCCGGGAAACTGATATAACTGGCACAGGTATGGTCGATGTGGCNGACAGAATAATCGCCACGGACGCCTGACGTCTTTCATAACGACAGGGAGGAGATATTGATGCGTTGGATAATCTATATCCCTGGTTTAGTGCTGGCGTGGAATTATATAAATCTGAGCTCTTCATCATTATTTGAATTTGCCGTAGCACCGGCTGTGTTCGGAATATTTTCTGCCTTACTGGCGGTTAAGCTGCTTTCCGCGGTTGAAGCCAGTGGTGGAGCAAAACGTCATCATAATGGTGGCGGTTATTTCGGTGGCTCTGGCGATGGCGCCGGTGGCAGTGGCTGCAGCAGTGACGGCGATGGTAGTTGCGGTGGCGATGGTGGTTGCGGCGGCGGTGGCGATTAGCAGTCAGCCGGACGTGATCAGGGTAAAAATCAGACGGGGTCTTGGGTAAGAATCTATTTATAAAAAAGTCCGGACTCGCCGCACTGTAGTCCCACACTTTAAAATGGATCTTTTTATAAACGGCTTTTAATGTCGCAAAGCCTTATGCCTCCTGGGGGAACTTACCGAGCGTCGGACCGCCCCCAGGCNGGCAGGGCGCCCCCCAGCTTTTCGCTTTCTGGAGCGTCANCCTCATTCTCTCGATTTTTACTGGCCNCGCGCCCGTGCGACNTCCCTGTCGCTGTCCGCTCGCCGGGGTGATTCCAGGCATCCATGCCTTTCACCCTTCGGGCCAGCCTGCGGCTGTTCAATTTTGATCCCGTCAAAATTGTCCATGCCCGGCGGACCAGAAAAATCATCGTTCATTTCGGCGCTCCAGAGGCGAATTTAAGGCGTCCGCGATGCCTCTTTTCAAAGCAACTCAACCGCTGAAATTTATGCAGAGGCATGGAATTCAGATTCATTGTGAACCCAGAAGAAATGTAATGAGGTAGCCAGTCCTGCGAGAGTGGCAGTCCGACGATTCTCGAAAGTGCTTAAATGGAAATTTGTGGGACAGCAGCCGGTCTTACCGGGCTCTTAAACTGCTTTAGCGAACAACCGCTACAGCAGAACGTCAGTCTTCCGCAGTCTCTTCTGTGTCATCTTTTTCTTTCTTAATCAGCCGCGAGGCAATCACCCCCAGCTCAAACAGCATGTACATAGGCACTGCCAGAATGGTCTGTGAGATCACATCTGGTGGTGTCACCAGCATGCCAACCACAAAGCAGCCGACGAAGATGTACGGGCGTTTGCTGCTCAGGGCTTCGACGGTGGTGATGCCGCTGAGCACCATCAGGAAGGTGGCGACAGGGATTTCAAACGCGATGCCGAAAGCGAAGAATATCTTCAGGATAAAATCGAGGATATTGCTGATGTCCGGCATAAAGGAAATGCCTTCCGGCCCGGCCATGCTGAAGAAGCCAAAGGCCAGTGGCAGTACCACGAAGTAGGCAAAGGCAATGCCGGAGTAAAACAGAATCACACTGGAAACCAGCAACGGAATGCCGAATTTCTTTTCGTGCTGATACAGGCCCGGCGAAATAAATCCCCAGATCTGATGCAGAATAAACGGCACCGCCAGCAATACCGCCATAACCAGCGTCATTTTAAACGGCACCAGGAACGGCGAGGCGACACCGGTGGCGATCATATTGCCGGTATTGGGCAGCAGCACGGACAGCGGTTTAACCAGAATCAGGTACAGGTCATTGGCGAAGTAGAACAGGCCAAGAAAAATCGCCAGCACCAGCAGTATAGCTTTCAGCAGGCGGTTGCGCAGTTCAACCAAATGGGAAATTAAAGGCTGTTCCTGATCTGTCATGATGGCTTATGGCTGTCACTGGCTTCTGCTGAAGCTTTGGTTGGCTGGTCATTACCGTCTGTTACGTCACTGGCGCTGACGCCGCTGTTACCGGCAGGCAGGGCTTCAGGCTCAGCGCTGGGCTGAGGCTGGCTGTGTGCAGGTTTGGCCGGCGTATCGTCGTCCAGGAAGGTCGCGTATGGATCTTTGAGTTTTTCGCGCAGTTCCTCGGTGCGTACCTGACGCTCCAGATCATCCTGGAGGTTATTCATGGTACGGCGGATCTTACCGATAAACAGGCCCGCGGTGCGCGCTGCTTTGGGCAGGCGTTCCGGACCGAGTACCAGCAGGCCGAGGATGGCTACCACCATCAACTCAAGGAAACCAATATCGAACATCAGGCTTTATCTTGATCTTTGGTCTGGGTTTTGAACTGGGCGTCGGCCTGTTCACCGGATTTGTCTTCCAGTTTTTCAGCCGGAGCTTCGTCTGCTTTTTTCGCGTCGTCTTCATTCACGGCTTTTTTGAAGCTTTTAATCGCTCCGCCGAGATCGCCGCCGAGGCTGCGCAGTTTTTTCGTACCAAAAATCATAATGACGATGGCCAGAATGATTAACAGTTGCCATACGCTGATTCCGCCGAGCATAAGGTTTTCCTCGTGTTCTCTGAGTGTTCGTTAAAATCCCGGCAGCTGGTCGCCGCCGAGGATATGAAAGTGCATATGAAAGACTTCCTGGCCGCCCTCTGCGCCTGTATTGGTGATGGTGCGGTAACCGGTCAGTCCGGCGCTGGCAGCAATCTTCGGCAGTGTCGTCATCAGATGCGCGATCATGTCAGCATCGTCAGCAGTGAGGGTGTTCAGGTTTTCTGTATGTTTTTTCGGGATCACCAGCAGGTGCGTATCGGCTTTTGGCTCGATGGTCGGAAACGCCAGCAGCTGGTCGTTTTCATAGACAACTTTGGCCGGCAGTTCTCCGGCGACGATTTTACAGAATATGCAGTCGCTCATGGTGTTCCCGTTTACTTCTCTGGGGTCAATAACAGCACACGCCGTTATTTTTTCGTGCGTGAGGCTTTTTCTTCCAGACCTGACATGTCGAAACGACGTGCCAGTTCGTTAATTACAGATTCCGGACGCTCGCCGAGTTTAGCCAGAGCCACCAGACTGTGGAACCACAGATCGGCAGTTTCATAGACGACGTCTTTGTTGTCGCCGCTGGTTTCTGCGTCTTTGGCTGCCAGAATGGTCTCGGTGGCTTCTTCGCCGACCTTCTCCAGGATCTTGTTCAGGCCTTTATGATACAGGCTGGAAACGTAAGAAGAATCCGGCTCCGCGGTTTTACGCTGTTCCAGAATATCGCCTAATTTTGACAGTACGTCACTCATATTAATAAATCTCTTTCGGGTCTTTGATTACCGCATCTGTGGTGACCCATTCACCATCCTGCCAGACACGGTAAAAGCAGCTCTCACGCCCGGTATGACAGGCGATGCCACCAATCTGTTCAACCTGCATAACGATCACATCAGCATCACAGTCGAGGCGCAGTTCGTGCAATTTCTGCACATGCCCGGACTCTTCGCCCTTACGCCACAGTTTTTTGCGTGAGCGTGAATAATAAATCGCGCGGTTTTCAGCGGTGGTCAGTTCCAGCGCTTCGCGGTTCATCCAGGCCATCATCAGAATGCGCCCGGTTTTGTGATCCTGGGCGATGGCCGGTACCAGACCGTCCTCGTCCCATTTCACTGCGTCCAGCCAGTTACTCATAACGTTTTACCTTTGTATTCAGCGGGCAGCATAGCGCAAAAATTGCTCAACGCAGAATCAGTGACAATACACCAAGGGCGGTGATGGCCAGGCCGACGCTTTCCGGCATGCCCAGCGCGTACGCCTGCCACCAGACAAACAGACCGGTAATCACCGCCACGCCGCCCTGAATCTGGCTGCGTTTCTGTTTGCGCTGTTCAGCCATCTCGTTGCGCAGGGCAATGATTTCCTGCTGCAGCGCGTGCTGGGTGTCGTCCATATGATTCAGGCGGGTCAGTGCGCCATGGATAAGATTCGGAATCTGCGGGCCTTTATCAAGCCAGGTCGGCAGCTGGCGCTTGAATTCACGCAGCGCGGCTTTGGGGCCAAAGCGCTGACGCATCCAGCGTTCCAGATAAGGTTTGGCGGTGCTCCACAGATCCAGTTCCGGATACAGCTGGCGGCCTAAACCTTCGATGTTGAGCAGGGTTTTCTGCAGCAGTACCAGCTGCGGCTGCACTTCCATATTGAAGCGGCGCGCGGTACTGAACAGCTGAATCAGCACCTGACCAAAGGAAATCTCGGCCAGCGGTTTCTCGAAGATAGGTTCGAGCACGGCGCGGATGGCCGACGCCAGCTCATGCACTTTGGTGGAGGCCGGCACCCAGCC
This sequence comes from Oceanospirillaceae bacterium, assembly GCA_002706025.1. Lineage (GTDB taxonomy): Bacteria > Pseudomonadota > Gammaproteobacteria > Pseudomonadales > Oceanobacteraceae > Venatoribacter. The sequence continues at coordinate 20,504 of PAJK01000028.1, read as the reverse complement.
GGAATCCACATGCAGCTGTGCTACCTGATGGTAATCCTGATTGAAGAAGGCGAGCATGTTCATCGCCAGATAGGTCTGATCTTCTTCGGTCAGGCTGCCGACGATGCCACAGTCGATGGCGATGTACTGCGGCGTGCGTGGATTCTCGCGCGACACAAAAATATTGCCCGGGTGCATATCGGCGTGGAAGAAGCTGTCGCGGAACACCTGGGTAAAGAAGATCTCCACACCGCGTTCAGCCAGAGCTTTCATATCGGTATTCTGCGCGTAAAGCTGGTCAACATCCGCCACCGGAATACCGTAAATGCGCTCGCTCACCATCACTTTGGTGCGTGTGAATTCCCAGTACACTTCCGGCAGGTAGAGCAGATCTGAGCCTTCAAAGTTACGGCGCAGCTGGGTGCAGTTGGAGGCTTCCACCTGCAGATTCAGCTCGCCGTGAATGGTGTTGCGGTAGTCTTCCACCACTTCCATCGGCTTCAGGCGGCGGCCTTCGGCGGAATATTTCACCAGCAGGCGGGCCATGGTTTCCAGCAGGTTAAGGTCACGCTCAATAGTGTGCTCGATGCCCGGACGCACCACTTTAACCACTACTTCTTTGCCTGGCTGGCCGTTTTCGCCAAACAGACGCGCAGCATGCACCTGAGCAATCGAGGCTGAAGCCATCGGCTCGGTGCTGAATTCAGCAAACAGTTCACCCACGGTTTTGCCCAGCTGTTCTTCGATCAGGGCGCGGGCTTTGTCATTGGGGAACGGCGGAACATCGTCCTGCAGACGCTTGAGTTCTTTAACGATGTCTTCCGGTACCAGATCCGGACGGGTGGACAGGATCTGACCGAATTTAATAAAGATCGGGCCAAGGGCTTCCAGCGCCAGACGCAGGCGTTCACCGCGGGTCAGGCGTGACGGTACCGGGAAAAAGCGCCATGGCGCGACAAACAACAGCGCCCGCATCCACATGGGTAACTGTTCTACAGGGACCAGGCTGTCGAGACGGTAACGGGTAAAAACAAACAGGATCTTCCACAGACGCCAGAGGTTTGCCACGGGGTTATTGTTCCTTTGTACGACTGTTGATCAGGTTGTCGATGCGCGCACCGAGGCGGTCGGTGGCGAGTTTCAGCTGGTCGACATCATCCGCAAACTGACGCAGCAGAGGTGCCGGAGTCACGGCTTCCACTTCGTCTTCCAGATATTCTTTTACCGCCGTGCGATACGTTGCCGAGGTGCTCTTACCCCAGTTCATCAGGCCGCGCAGGCCCTTGCCCAGCTGATGAGCCAGCAGACCACCGGTGAGCGGTGAAATCAGCGCTTCCCAGTCAATATCCAGCTGCTGTGCGATGCGTGTCAGAGCGATGGCAAATTCACTGTCACCGTCCATATCAATGGCGGAGTTGATCAGGGTGTTGGCTTTATCGTCGGCGCGTGCCAGCGCGAGAAAATCACGGATGCTGCCGGTAAGCGTGGCATCCGCTGTGCTGTCGCCCATCAATGACAGACCAATGCCGTTATCAAAAATGCGCACAAAGATATCGCTGACGCCGTTGACGCCAATGATGCGGATAGCCAGCAGGCGCCCCTGATGACGTGCCAGTGCCTTAACCGCTGCCGGGTCATATTGCAGCACATGATTAACCGAGGCTTCTGCCGGCACACACAGTGCCTGCAGCACCTCCGCAGGCAGTTGAATCTGCATCAGGGTTTGATCCCGCGGTGCAGAGCGACAACGCCGCTGGTCATGTTGTGGTAGGTACAGCGTACTAAACCGGCTTCTTCCATCATGGATTTCAGGGTTTCCTGATCCGGGTGCATACGGATGGATTCCGCCAGGTACTTGTAGCTTTCAGAATCGTTGGTCACCAGCTTGCCCATCATCGGCAGGGCAGAGAAGGAATACACATCGTAAGCCTTGCTCATCAGCGGGTTGGTAGGCTTGGAGAATTCCAGCACCAGCAGACGGCCGCCCGGTTTCAGCACACGGGTCATGGAGCGCAGGGCTGCGTCTTTGTCGGTGACGTTACGCAGACCGAAGGCAATGGTGATCACATCAAAGCTGTTGTCTTCAAACGGCAGACATTCAGCGTTGGCCTGAACGTATTCCACGTTGCCGACATAACCCTGATCGGTCAGACGATCGCGGCCCACATTCAGCATGGAGGAGTTGATGTCCGCCAGAATCACTTTNCCGGTCGGNCCGACAATTTTTGAGAACTTACGGGTCAGGTCGCCGGTACCGCCGGCCAGATCCAGTACTTTATTGCCCGGACGCACGCCGCTCATATCAATGGTGACGCGTTTCCACAGACGGTGGATACCAAAGGACATCAGATCGTTCATGATGTCGTATTTCGCCGCAACTGAGTGGAAAACGTCGGCTACTTTGGCCTGCTTTTCCTCGGTGGCGACGGTCTGATAACCAAAGTGTGTGGTCTTTTCCCCGGACATGCGTACTTCTCCCGCTGCTGGCGTGCATAAAAACTGCGGGCATTTTAGCGGCCACCGGGCGGAAAGTCTTGCGCTGCGGCAGATTTTACCGGAGCTTATGCGTGACTCTGCGTCTCACTCAGATAACAGGTAACGATTTCTATGAGTTTTATGTTTAACAAGATCGCCACGCTGATCTTCTGGCTGCTGTGTTTCCTCGCCTGGGTCTTCGACTGGCCGGATGTCCTCAGCTGGTTACCGGCCTGTGCTGTGGTGGTACTGGGTATTCACCTGCTGGAAGTTGTGTACTTCTGGATAGCATTCCGTCGCAAGAGCACAGCGCCGGGCAAAGACTCGCTGCTGATCATGGTGTTTGGCATCTTTCATCTGCGCCAGTTTATTGATGAAGAAGAGGCCAGCGCGGAATAGCCATAACACGGACAGGGTTCCCGCATCGCACGGGACACTCTGTTGTTTGGGCCGCAGATTTCTGCGGCTCATAATACAACCCGGTATTTCTTAACCGCGCCGTGTCGCGACGGCGCGTAACAGCTCAGGCACAGGACAGGCACAGGACAGGCATACGATGAACAAGTCATGGTCAGACTCTATTTATCAAAAGCTGATTAACGAAGAAGACGCCCGCGCCTGTAAGGCCATCGACGATGATGCCTGCCGGGAAGTGCCGGGCAATTTCATGCGCATTATCATCTCTCAGTTTCTGACCAATCTGGGCGATGCCATCATCAATCCCAAAGTAACCCTGCCATGGATTCTGCAGAGCTTAGGGGCTCCGGCGTTTCTGCTTGGCTGGCTGGTGCCGATCCGTGAATCCGGTTCACTGATTCCGCAACTGGCCATCGCCAGCTGGATCCGCAAAATGCCGCTGCGTAAATGGGCCTGGGTGACCGGCAGTATTCTGCAGGCACTGTGCGTGCTGGCTATCGGCCTGGTGGCCATGACGCTGGAAGGCGCTGTGGCTGGCTGGGCAGTGATCGGTCTGCTGGCGGTGTTCAGTCTGTCGCGCGGGTTAAGCTCGGTGGCATCGAAAGACGTATTAGGTAAAACCATTCCGAAAAAACAGCGCGGTCAGGTCAGCGGCTGGTCATCCAGTGCGGCGGGCTTCGTGACCATTGCTATGGCCGCAGCGCTGTTTTTAAGCTGGTATCTGAATGCCGATAGCGGCAACGCTTTTTACGGCTGGGCATTGATCGCAGGTGCCGCCATCTGGTTGCTGGCAGCCGGGGTGTTTGCTCAGGTTAAGGAATTTCCCGGTGAAACCAGCGGCGGCAAAAACGGATTATCCGAAGCCTTTAAACAACTGGCGCTGTTAAAAACCGATAAAGACTTCCGCAATTTTGTTATCACCCGTTCACTGTTTCTGTGCACGGCACTGAGTGCGCCGTATTACATTGTGCTTGCCCATGACGCGCTTGGCTCCGATATCTGGGTACTGGCACTGTTTATGTTTGCCAGCGGTCTGGCCGGGCTGGTGTCGGCGCCAGTGTGGGGACGGTTTTCTGATCAGTCCAGTCGCCGCGTTATGATGATGGCATCCATGGGAGCCGCCGTTATTGGTACCCTGCTGTTTCTGATTTCAGAATACCTGCCGCAGCTGATGAGCACGTTCTGGCTGATGCCGCTTCTGTATTTTCTGCTGACGATTTGTCATCAGGGCGTACGGGTTGGCCGTAAAACCTATCTGGTCGATATGGCGGAAGGGGATAAACGCACCAGCTACGTATCTGTGAGCAACACCATGATCGGTATTATTCTGCTGGCATTGAGTGCGGTGGGTTCACTGACCTCGGTGATGTCCATTGAAACATTAATTCTGGCGTTTTCAGTGATGGCCGTGGTGGGCGTACTGATGGCCGCGCGCTTGCCTGAAGTCAGCGAATAACTTAATCACTGCTTTTGCCTGCCGGCATGGCCGGTAAGGCGTCTGTCTGTCCGCCGCTTGTGACTTTTCCGCTTATATTTGTGTCGCCTGCTGACGCTGTTATGGTCACTGGTGGCGTTACGTCACTTTCTTCGTTGAGAATATTGTTCAGCATGCTGCGTGCCCGCAGTAATGTAGAGCGGTTAAACTCGTCCGAAATATCGCCCATGGTCTGTTTGTTGTTCAGGGTTTTTACCAGCACTTCAAAGGTGGTGGTGCCGGTCGGATCATTAATCAATGAATCGACAAACTGGCCGGTAACAATATGACGGCAGATGCGGTCCATGGATGGATAGAGCAGGGAATTGGCCATCAGATACTGTTTATAACCTGCGCTGGTCAGACTGATCTGGGTGCTGAGAAAACTAAAAAATGTCAGCAGCAGAACGGCCTGCAAACCATTTGCCGTGGCACAGAAAATACGGTCAGCCGTGCTGGTAAAACGGTTGTTACTGAACCAGCGTGAGCGCAGGTCGTGGCGGATAAAAAAGTATTCACTAACACGCAAAGCAATCCACATAGCAATAAACAGCAGCAGAAAACCCGTCAGGGTCAGTACTGCCCAGTCATTGGCGCGTAAAAAACCGATGCGCGTAAGATACATGCCAAAATGTCCACTGAAGGCACTGGCGAGGGATATCGGAATAAATACCTTAGCCAGGTTCAGCATTTCTTTGGAGGTACCAAAGCGGTAACCGGCGTAAATCATGCCGCAGAAAAGCAGTAACATCAGGATGTCAAAAATCATAAAGCACCGGATAAATAACAGGTGAAAAAAAGCCGGCAATTAAGCCGGCTTTTTCCGCAGTAGTAACTGCTCAGAGAAGCTTTGATTATTTTTTGAATTTCTCAAATGCTTCGTTTTCGTGCTTGGAAATACCGGCGATCAGGCCAACAACAATAGCGGCACAACCGAAAGCGAACAGACCAAGAGCGAAAGGGCTGTCAGCAAAGGTAAAGTATGCTGTAACGCCTTCCCAGGTAGTAATAGAAGTACCCATGGTATATCTCCTTATTAAAGTGCAGGCTCAGTGTTAGCCAGTTTGTTCGGAACTTCAGAAGCAACAGACGCAGGCGTGTTTGCTTCAGGATATGGTTTGGCAATCAGTTCAACTTCATCCAGACCCAGATCTTCTGCTGTATCAGGAACACGCAGTGCGCCCAGAGATTTCAGCACCAGAGAGATCACGTAGCCAGGCAGGAAGCCGGTAACCGCCATCACAACCGCACCGATCAGCTGACCAACGAAGCTGATAGGAGGTACATCACCAACGTTTGGTGTGCCACCCAGGAATACACCCACCAGGATTACCGCAACAAAACCAGTGAAACCGTGAACAGCAACTGCGCCTACAGCGTCGTCGATACCGCGGTTTTCCAGGAATTTAGCGAATTTAACGGCCAGTACACCCATGCAGGTTGCAATAATGAAAGCCAGTCCCGGATCGTACATATCCAGTGCCGCAGCAACGGAAATGATACCAACCAGACCACCGGACATAGTCCAGAATGGGTCGCGGGAAGCGATGTAACAACCGATCACGCCGCCAGCAAAGCCCATCAGAGTGTTGAAGGCGAAAGCCGACAGGTTAGTTGGGTTGTTGTAAATAGTCGTCCAGCCAGTTTCACCACCGTTGAAGATGATGCAGCCGCCGAGGAAGCCGAAGAAACCAAAGATAATCATCATCAGACCGATCAGGGTCATTGGCAGGCTGTGCGGAGAAATAGTCTGCGCAACGCCATCGATGAACTTACCGCGACGGGCACCCAGGTTAATCAGCACGCCCAGAGTAAAGAAGCCTGCCACTGCGTGAACAACACCGGAAGCACCCACATCGTGGTAGCCCAGGTCAGTCAGCAGCCAGCCGTCCGGGTGCCAGCCCCATGCGCCAGCCAGAATCCAGACGACTGAACCGAGGAATACAGTCAGAATCAGGAAGGCAGAAACACGGATACGTTCAATTACCGCACCAGACAGAATGGAACCGGTAGTCGCACCGAACATGGCGAAAGCGGCCCAGAAAATACCGGTACCCATATCGGACACGTCAGGGCCCATGCTGGCTGCCCATGGCAGTGCGCCGGAGGCTTCTGAAGGAATCAGACCGCCTGGGAAAGCGTTGTAGATCCACCAACCGAAGAGGTAGAAAGTCGGAATAATCACGGCCAGAGCCAGAATGTTTTTAACACCGGCAGCCAACGCGTTTTTACTGCGTGACGCACCCATTTCATAGGCCAGGAAGCCTGCGTGAATCATGATCATGATGGCGGTACACCACCAGTAGAACACCTCGACGTTCATCGCCTGATGCATTTCGAACACTGCCTGCTGAGCATCCAGTGTCGCCTGCAGCGATTCTAAAGTAGGAGTTTGCTCCATCTTTTAGCCCTCTGTTTTCTGTTGAAGTAAAAACGTGTTTTCCATTCTTCTGAGTTTTGCCGGACAGCGTTTTTTGCACTGTCTGACGACCCATTTTTATCTGCCGGTCAGTTTTCACTGCCTGCGTTTATTAAAAAACTCGTCTGCTGACTGCTGCTTTCGATAACGTTGTCATCAGAGCGATCTTTGATAACAACGCCGGAACTCTGCAGCCGGCAGGCTTCGTTAAACAGATACAGCAATTTTCGTACTGCTTCTGAATAAGAAAGGCCAGCTTTGCGCACATTGGAAATACAATTGCGCTTTTCATCGGTGAGACCACGTCGTGGGGCCCACGTCAGATACAGGCCGAGGCTGTCCGGAGAGCTGAGTCCCGGACGTTCACCAATAAGGACAAGCACCGCTCTGGCATTGAGCAGTTCGCCAATGTCATCTCCCAGTGCAACCCGCGCCTGCTCTGCCATAACAATGGGCGCGATGGATAATGTGCGTTGCTCAGCAGTTAATGTCTGCGCCAGTTGTTCGATAAAAATGTTGGCGTTTTCGCTGATGGCAGTGGCCGATAAGCCGTCACTGATGACGATGGCTAAATCGAATGTCTGTTCGGGAAGTGATTGTTCAGAAGGTTGAGCATTCAGCGTTTGTAACAGTGCTGCGCGTGATTCTTCACTGATGCGGCGGCCAAGATCCGGGCGCTGCAGGTAAGTCATGCGATCCTCAGCCTGACTGTGCACTTTAATTGGGCGCGCATTATTCAGAATGGGATATTTGCGGGCCAGCTGCTCCAGGCTGTCACTTAATGCCGCAAAATCCAGCGGCATATGCACTGCATCGCGGGCCTGAGCGTGGGCCAGCTGAAATTCGAGTAATTCTTTGGTGGGTAAGCTGATGCCGCTGCGGCCAAGGCCGATACGTGCATCGGTAAACTGGCGCAGACGCCGCCATGGATTATCAATAACACCCTGCCACTCATCGACAACGCCGCTGGCAGAATCTGTGCCTGATGTTTTTACATCATCAGCCATGCTTCTTCTCCGTACCGTCGTCCGTTAAAAACTGCAGCGATTGGGTAAATGCCGGTGGCAGTCCATCAATTAATGTCGCGTGAGCTGCATCACTCATGATCTGCATCTTTTCCAGCCAGGCTTCAAATTCCGGCGCGGCGCCCAGACCGAGAACACGGCGGGCGTACAGAGCATCATGAAAAGAGGTGGTCTGATAATTAAGCATAATGTCATCAGAACCGGGAATGCCCATCACAAACGAACAGCCTGCCGCACCTAATAACGTCAGCAGGTTATCCATATCATTCTGATCGGCTTCCGCATGATTGGTGTAACAGACATCACAGCCCATCGGCACGCCGAGTAATTTTCCGCAGAAATGATCTTCAAGACCGGCGCGGATAATTTCCTTACCGTCGAATAAATATTCCGGGCCAATAAAACCGACAACCGTATTGACCAGTAGCGGGCTGAATTTACGCGCGACGGCATAAGCGCGTGCTTCGCAGGTTTGCTGATCAACGCCGTGATGGGCATTGGCGGACAGTGCGCTGCCCTGACCGGTTTCAAAATACATCACGTTATTACCCACGGTGCCGCGCTTTAATTCCAGCGCCATCTGCTGGGCATCCGCCAGGGTTTTTAAACTGAAACCAAAACTGGAATTGGTCGCCTCAGTACCGCCAATCGACTGGAACACCAGATCCACCGGTGCACCGTTTTCAATGCATTCCATGGTATTGGTTACATGGGTCAGCACGCAGGACTGAGTCGGAATTTCGTAGGTCGAAATCACCTCATCCATCAGCTTCATCAAACGCGTTGCCTGCGCCACATTATCGGTCGCCGGGTTAATTCCCAGAACCGCATCACCACTGCCGTACAGCAGGCCATCCAGAATACTGGCGGCGATACCATTCATATCATCCGTAGGATGGTTAGGCTGTAAGCGGGTGGATAAGCGTTTCGGTAAACCAATGGTCGAGCGGAAGGCAGTAATCACGCGGCATTTCTGCGCCACCAGAATTAAATCCTGATTGCGCATAATTTTGCTGACGGCGGCGGCCATTTCCGGCGTAATACCGGCGCGCACTTTGGTCAGCATGGCGCTGTCGGCGTAATCCGACAGCAGCCAGTTACGGAAGTCCCCTACGGTCAAATGACTGATGGGTGCGAATGCGGTCGCATCATGATCGTCCATGATCAGACGGGTAACTTCATCATCCTCGTAGGGAATCAGCGCTTCGTTTAAGAAGTCTTTTAACGGCACATCAGCCAGGCACATCTGGGCAATGGCGCGTTCTTCCGCAGAGCGGGCGATGACCCCCGCCAGGCGGTCGCCGGAACGGGCAGGCGTAGCCCGGGCCATCAGCTCTTTCAGACTGCTGAACGCCCAGGTTTGCGTACCCATTGTATAGCGATATGTTTTGCTCATAGACCTGCCTTTCGCGACAAACTTTCCTGTTAGGAATAAAAGTTGCTGCATAGCTTCATCTGATTAGCAGGAGAACAAAGCCAGAACCATTCCGGGCCGCTATCGAAAAATGGCAAAGCTTAAAAAACTAATAAATTTCAACGACTTATGATTTTTCTGAGGCTTGAGAAAAGAATATTCACGGGAGAAGGCAAGTGGTTACAGAGCATGAAATGAGGTCACAGGCACCGCGTTGGTGCGTGAACGAAGCCACTGATGCGGACGAGCACGCACACAATCTGCGTGACTGGCAGCAGGAGTATGATCAGCTCAGCGCCGGGCGCTTTTACGGCCGTATTGATGAAGTAGCACTGCCCGATCTGCAGGTATTCCGTGAATACACCAGCCAGGCACTACACCAGTCGTGCAACGTCTGGCCGGACTCCATCTGGCTCGGCTTCAGTGTCCGTCCACTCAGCAGCACCGGTGGCTGTCGCATCAACGGCCAAACGGTTAATGACGATGAGCTGATGTGTCGCCCCGGTAACTGCAGCTTTGAATTACTTACCCCGGATGATTTCAATATTTATGGCGTGGTCGTCAGCCAGCAACGCCTGATGGAAACCGCAGAAGTGCAGGGCGTGGAAATCCGCGCAGGCATGTGGTCCGAGCCGCGCCGCCGCTGGCAAACAGGCAGGCTTGATATGCTGCGTCATATTATGGGGCGTATGTTTAGTGCCAATGGCGGCCGTGCCGGAGTAATCCATCAGGATATGCTGCTTGGCTCGGTGCTCGAAATTCTGGGCGATGGTGAAGCCCGCAGCGCAGCCAGTAACACCACCTTTGCCCGTCGCAAAGCCGTGGTCGAACGGGTACAGGAATACCTCGCAGCCCATCCCGGCGAATCCATCACCATTACCGATCTCTGTCGCTTAACCCATGTCAGCCGGCGCACGCTGCAATACAGCTTCGAAACCGTATTAGGATTAAGCCCGCTGAAATACCTGCGCCTGTCGCGCCTGAACAATATGCGCCGGGCGTTGCTGGAAGGATTGCAGGAGGATGAAACAATCGCCTCTAAATCGTCCGAATGGGGATTCTGGCATGCCGGCCAGTTTGCTCACGACTACAAACAACTGTTTGGTGAAACACCGTCAGAAACTCTCAAACGTTGTGGTAGTTCAGGTATGGTTAAAACAGAAAGCGGGATTATTCTGAATTAAATAAAGTGGTTTATGCGTTAAATAGTAGTCAGAACTTTTCAGTGGTGAATTCTGTGGAAAATACAGCAACCTCTGCTTATGAAAGTCCCACCGTCTGATAGTAATTACCTTCGTGTGGAACCGGATTTACAGCGGTATAAATAAAAACAGCGGCAATAGCCGCTGTTTTTATTTTATTTTTTATATTTTCGGTCTTAAACCTAAATCGCGCTGAATGCCTTAACGCATTTCAAATAATTCCTGATGGAAATGCTGTGCCGGCAGACCCTTGTTGATTATATCGTCGCGCAGTGTGGTACCGAATGCTGCCGGCCCACAGAACCAGATGCTGCTTTCTTCCCAGTCCGGCACTTCCGCACGGATAATGTCGGCACTCAGGCGGCGGCCATCTTTGCTGGCCAGCACATGCAGGGTAATACCGGCGGCCTGTGCATCGGCTGTGAGTTTGTCGATGGCGGCCTGTTCATATTGCCCGGTTGGGTGGAACAGGTGAATGGTGCGGCCATCGGATTCTTTGGCCAGATGTTTCATTCGCGCGATAAACGGGGTAATGCCGATACCGGCACCAACCCAGATCTGCTGGCGGCAGTTGTCGTCGAAGGTAAAACAGCCGTAAGGGCCTTCAACCTGAACTTCCATGCCCTCGTGCAGGATTTCCGGCAGACGGCTGGTGTGGTCGCCCAGCGCTTTGGTAATGAAGGTGATGTGTTCACTGTCGTCATGCCAGGCCGAGGCGATGGTGTAGGGATGCGCGCCTTCTTTTTTGCTGGAGGTGACAAAGGCAAACTGACCCGGCTTGTGACCTTGCCAGCCGCGCATGCCAGTTCTGTTGCCCCCGCTCTGATCCTCAGCGTCCAGTTTGATGGCGGTTTCCATCACCTGTAATTCCGGATACCAGTGGAAGCACTCAACGGTGCCCCGCACTTTGCGCTGACGCCCAACCATACCGAACAGCACCATCAGCGCAGCAACAGAACCGGCCAACAATAATGCCGCCATCAGCCAGCCCACTGGCTGTGCCCAGTACGGGTACTCCAGCAGTACCAGTGAATGCCAGGCGAGCAGCAGAAAAGCGGCGGCCATAATTTTGTGGGTTTTGGCGAAAAAGCGGTACGGCACCATTTTTACCAGCGCAATGATCAACAGAATTGCGGCGGCATAGAAGGTCCATTCGCCGATGGTTTCTGCCAGACCACGCTGGTTGCGGAAAAGTTCTTCGATCATGCCCAGCTGTTCTTCCCCCCGCGGAGCGCGCTGCGGGCGTTCCAGCCAGCCCCAGCCGACCATCCATTTGGTGCCTTTACCAAACCACCAGTGCGCCGTGGAGGCGATCAGTGCGGTAATGCCCAGCCATTTGTGCAGGCGATACATTTTATCCAGACCATCGAGGTGATTTTCCAGCCAGCGCGGGCGCACCGCCAGTACCATGGCAATACACATGGCGCCCATGGCAATGACACCGCTGAACTGCACAAAGACATGACGGAAAGAAAAATAGGTCAGTGGGTCCGGCAGCAGAGTGTCAGCCATAAACCAGACTAAAGTGAGAATTATAAAAATAATGCCGAAACTGATTTTGATCGCTTTCATAGTGCTTCCACTGCTGACTGCTGTGCAGGTAAAAAAAATAATAAGGCGCCGGATTATTCTGCCGGGACGGCGGCAAGTTTACTCTGACCTGAGGCAAAGGGCGGGTGAAAAAAGCACGCAGGCGCTGAGAATATAGAAAAGAAACGTCAGTTTTTAAGCCTGGTTTAAGGTTCGCAGACAATGGCGCACAGCGGCCCGGACTTTGTATCTCATTTGTCATTCCGCAAAGAAAAACGGCGCAGAGTATTCTGCGCCGTTTTATGTCTGCAGCGGGTTAAGCTGCGCTTTGCTTTCAGCCTGTCGTTAATGCTTTGTGGGCATCTCAGAGAAGGGGAACTGTCAGGGTGGACTGCTCGCTGTTGCTGAATTCAAAGTCGATGGTGCGTACGCCTGCGGGGCCGGCGTAGAGCAGATCTTTGCTGTCGATCACCAGCGCCAGTTTATTGCCGGCGGGAATATCGTAAGCCACCGTGGTCAGCGGGAAATCAACGCGGATGGTGTCGCCGGCGGAGGTCTGGTGCACAGTAATGGGTTTGTGCGTAATCAGTTTACCTGTGCCAAACAGGTTAACGTCGTAGAGGTAGGCGACCAGGTGCAGGGTATCGCTTTTGGGTTGCACCATCAGGCTGAGTTCTGCATTGCCGCGGATCTGCATGGTGCTCCACTGCCGGCTGGTTTCAAACACGATACCGTGCGGGCGCGCAACGTGTGCCATGTTGGCCAGTACCGGCACGTCGAGCTGCTCCAGAATCTGTGACAGCAGGGGGACCTGAGTGGTGGCGACGGTATCAAACAGCGAGTTGATGCTGTTGTCCTGGGCACGCCAGCTCTGGAACGGGGAGTCGCTCAGCCGGCCATTGCTGAACAGGTTGCGCGGCTGCAGGTAGAAAGTCTGCTCATAGGCTTCGGGCACCGGGAAGGCATCGTACTGTTGGTAGCCGCTGGTGAATTTTACTTTCATATTCACCGGTTTCTGGTTTTCCATTGCGCCGCTCTCGCCTTTCAGGTGTTCGGCAAACCAGCGGTGTACGTTGTTGAGTACGTGGGTATCGCCACCGCCCAGCAGTCCGCCGATTTCCGCACCGGCGTGGGTGCCGGGTTGCAGGTCGATGTGTTTTTCCACCGTTAACTGGCTGAACAGATCAAGCACGCTGTTGGGCTGGAACAGGTTATCGCCCCAGTTCTGGGAAATATACACAGCGGTACCGTTGGCGTTGATGTCGTTGACGTAGTTGAGTGGCGAGCGGATGCCGGTCCAGGCGTAGACGCTTTCCATGTCTTCACGGTTGAGCACTTTGTTCCAGGTGTCACGGATGATCGGGTCCGGATTGCCGGTCAGGCCGGATGACAGGGTCAGTAGTTCGCCCCATATCAGGCGCGGTGTTTCCTGACCATAAAGGGCTTCGGTCAGGCTGCCCCAGGTGCTCATGGCGACGACTGCACGGATACGCGGATCGTGCGCGGCGCCCAGCAGGCTGATACCGGAGCCATAGGAAATACCGGCGGTACCGATGGCGTTGGGATCGACATCGAAGTTGGCGATGAGGTAATCAATCACGTTGCTGAGGTCTGCCATATCCAGTGGGCCGGCGGTATCAATCAGGCCGCCTGAGGTGCCAAAACCACGGGTGGAATAGCTCAGCACCACATAGCCTTCTTCGGCAAAACGGGCCGCCTCGGGAATGTATTCGTATTCGTTCAGCGCTCAGCTGTTAATAAAAATGACTGCCGGATAGGGGCCGTTGTCGCCGCTGGGGACAAATACGTTGGCGGCCAGTTCGACGCCATCATCGGCGTGAATGATGATGTCGTCGTCGGTGGTATAGAGGTCGGACTCAGGGAAAACGCCCTGATTCAGTAATCCGGCCACCAGGGAGATGGCTGGCAACAGCGGGGAATCGGTGATCTGTGCGGAGGTCGGCATTGAGCACAGAGCGGTCATGGCGCCGAGCGCCAGAATGGCTTTTTTCATCGTATGTGTTCTCTTTATTTTTGTTTTTAATAGCGGCCAGCCCATGCAGGGATGGGGCGGCAAAGCAGAGCGTTGCGAACTGCACAAATGCATCGCGCAGCTCACACGAGAGCATCGCGCAGCTCAAGATAGCCGAGTGCGGTGGGAAGAGAATGTTGCGACAGGACAGTCGCATGACGTGACATGCCAAATATCTGGACTATCGTACATAAAAAATAATAAGAGGCGGCCCCTGATGATTACCGCTCAAAATATCAGCAGCCAGCGGGCACCGGGCTTTGGTCTGGCTAATGCGAGGTTTCTGCTGCTGCAGGCACAGAGCTGCGGCATCAGTGATCAGCAGATGTTGGCAAAAACCGGACTGACACGGCCACAAATCGATCTTGGCCTGGCGGATGTCAGCATAGATCAGGAGCTGAGCATGATTGATGCTCTGCTGCTGAACAGCGCTTCAGAACCACTGGCGCAGGGCTTTGCTACCGGCCTGCGTTACCGGCTCGCCAGTCTGGGTGTGCTGGGTATGGCCATGGCCAGCAGTCGCGACGCCCGCGCGGCGCTGGATATGATCCGCCGCTATCTGGCCTGTGCAGATAACCTGACGCAGATTCACATTCATATCAGTCGCGATGAGCTGCGGCTGGAATTCCGTTGCCGGCATCGTCTGAGTGAGGCCCGGGAGCGTTTTGTGACCGGACGCGAGTTCGGCATTCTTGCTGCCCTGCAGGGAGAGCTGCTGGCCGGAGGGGCGCGCAATGTGCGTGCTCTGTCGCTGGTGTATCCGCGTTTGCCGGTCATGGCAGAGATGGAGCAGGTGTTTGGTTGTGCGCTGCAGGCCAGTGCGGCAGGCAACGTATTCTGCGGCGATGCCAGTCAGTTATTACTTACTATGCCGCTGCAGAATCCGGTCGCCGCCAATGCCTGTGAGAGTTTGTGTACCGGTGAGAGCAGCGTTGCCGATGAGGAACGCACCAGTCATAAAGTACAGCGGCTGGTGGCGCGTACTCTGCCGGATGTGCCGGATATGGCTGCCGTGGCAGCGGAGTTGTGTATGTCGCCGCGCACCCTCGGACGGCGTCTTGAGGAGGATGGCTGGTGCTGGCGTGATCTGTTGTGCGAATGCCGTCTGCGACGTGCGGAAGAACTGCTGCGCAGCGGTGTGAGTATCAAGGTAACGGCGATGAAAGCCGGCTTCAGCAGTGCCTCTGCTTTCAGTCATGCTTTTCAGCGTGGCCGCGGTATGTCACCGCGGCGGTTTTTCAGCAATACGGGCGCAGCAATTCATAAGCAGAATTAAGCCGCCAGTCTGTTGCCCAGTTTTTTCAGCCCCTGATCCATGCTTTGAAATAAGGGCTCCATGGCCTGGGTGCTTAAATCAAAGTAGGCTTTGGATGACAGTTTCTGTTGCTCATCCTGCAGCAGTTGCTGATCAATCACAGTGACCAGTTCATTCAGTCTGGAGCCCTGAATCCGTTCTGATTCGATGTAACCGGCGAGCTTTGAGCGGATAAAGCTGATGCGTATTTTATCGACACGTTCGTAATGGCCGGCCGCCAGCATACCGCTGCCCAATACCCTTGCCTGACCAATCCATTCTGCGGTGCGTGGCAGGTCGCGCCAGATATGTTGCAGGGGTTCTTCACACAGCTCGCTGAGCCGGGCGTATTCCGCAACGTCTTCAATCAGATAAAGCAGTACGGAAATAATCTGGTTGTGTTGTTCACGGTTATTCTCTGCGGCCAGGGTCAGATTATTTCTTTGCAGGCGTGACCAGTGGTCAAAAAATGATAACCAATAATCACGGTGACGCGGATGTTGTCCGAGGCTTTGCAGTTGTTCGTTACAGCGGCTGATATTCTGTTCGACCTGGGTAATATCGCTGCGCAGCGCACTGTCACCCATTAATACGCTGTAGCTCATGCCGCGATGGCGCTGTACCAGCATTAAAAGCGATTTAAGATTGAGCAGTCGTTCTAATCCTTCTTTTTGCAGACGACGCGTTTTTATTTTTTTGCTCTGATGCAGTAATACAAATAACAGGCAACCAACGACAGGAAATGCCGCCGTCAGCCAGACGTAACCGGATGCTGAATTCCCCATAAATAATTTCCTTTTATTTTTTCTGAGTCAGGTCGGCCATGTGAATGGCAACCCGGGCAGTTTGATTGGCCAGTTCGCTGTTGCGGGCAGCGGCCTGATGGACTTCGTCAATGCGTTCCGATACTTCGTTGGTCGCCTGGCTTTGCTCATGGGTGGTGGTGGCAACTGACGCCATATGCGATTGCAGGGTTCCGGTCTGCTGCTGAATATCAGCCAGAGACTGGCTGGCGGTTTCGGCTCTGGCGACGCTGTCACTGGTGAGCCCGCGCATCGCTGAAATCTTTTCTGCGGCATTGCTGATGCCCGCCGAAATCTGCTGAATCCGCACGGAAATATCATTGGCGGATTCATGGCTGCGGGAAGCCAGTACCCGTACTTCATCTGCCACCACAGAAAATCCGCGGCCCTGATCTCCGGCCCGGGCCGCTTCGATGGCAGCATTCAGTGCCAGCAGGTTGGTCTGCTCTGAGATGGAACGGATCAGGTCGGTAATTTCATGGATGTTGCGCGACTGTTCGTTCAGCCCCTGCATCAGTTCCGCACTGCTGCTGGCCGCCATATCAATGTTGTGAATGCTTTCTGTGGCTGCTTTTACCTGCTGGCTGCCCTGTATCGCATATTGGTTCGCGCGGCTGGCCAGCCCGGCGGCTTCGCGCACTAATCCGGCGACGTTTTCCACGCCCTGTGTCATTTCCACAATGGCGGCAGCACCGGCAGCGGTTGCGGCCGACTGTTGCTCTGTATTGGCCGCCAGCAGGTCGGCGCTTGCGCGCAGTTCCTGAGCAGAAAAAGCGATTTCTTCAATACGGTCGGCGTGGGACTGCTGTGCACGTTCCACATCGGTAAACAGGCTTTGCAGGCGGCCGGTCAGCGTTCCCAGGGTGGTGGTTTTGATCAGCAGTTGCTGGTGATCCAGCTGCTGCGGATTCTGTTGGTTAAAGATGCTCTGTAGCTGGCTGATGTCATGGCGCAGGGCAAACAGCAGGCCTGCACACAGATACAGAGTGCACAGCAGCGGCACCGGCAGATACACCTGACTGGCTGAGCTCAGCACCATCAGGGCGCAGACCGCCAGCATGGTGCTGACCAGATAGACGGTGCCATTCAGCCCGGCGCTGCGCAGCAGGGCGCTGACGGGAGTGAACAGTAGTTGCAGCATAAGGTTCTTCCTGGCGCGGAGGCCAGTTGCGGTTAATGGTTTTGGTACAAACGTTAAGTGTAATGGGAATTTTTCAGCCTGCAGGCGGAGCGCGGGGGTGTGCCGGACCTGACCGTGACAAGTGGCGTAATCACGGCCGGTCAGGCCAGCAGAAGGGTTACATTGTTGACAAAAACAGCAGGNTATTGGCTGGTGGATGCGGCGGTTCCGGGCTNCGTTCTGACGTCCGCTAAGTCTTGTCCCTGACTTTGGCGGATAGCCTGATCCAGCGTTTCTGCCAGAGAGAACAGCGACAGNGGCAGTCCGGANCGGGCAAGGGCCTGCAGCGGCTGNGTCTGCAGATCGGCAAGGATGACCTGGGTCTGNTGCTGCTGACAGTGCTGCAGATACTTTGTCAGTGCNGCCAGNCCACCGGCATCGAGAACGGGNACNGCATCCAGATACAGGATGANGCCTTTGCCAGCCGGGGGCTGNCTGGCGAGTTCAGCGAACACCCGGTCGGCGGCGGCAAAAAACAGCGGGCCTTTTATCTTCCATACCTGCCAGCCATTGGCGAGGGTGTTGTCCGGCACCAGGCGGCCATGCTGGCTGATATCGCTGATATTGGTCATCTCTGAGATATCGCGCATAAACAGCAGNGANGCCAGCACAATGCCCACGGCGATGGCGATCACCATATCAAACAGCACAGTCAGGCTCATGCAGGTGAGCAGTACCAGAATGTCGCCCCGTGGTGCGGTTTTGAGGAAGTGCACGACCTTATCGGCTTCGGCAATGTTCCAGGCAACCAGCAGCAGCAGTGCGGCCATGGACGCCATGGGCAGATGCGCCAGCAGAGGTGCCAGTACCAGCAGGCCAGCCATAACCACGGCGGCGTGAATCATGGCGGCAAGCGGGGTAAAAGCACCGGAGCGTACATTGGCCGCAGAGCGGGCAATGGCGGCGGTGGCGGTGATACCACCAAAGAACGGAGCGACGATATTGCCGATGCCCTGACCGAGCAGTTCGCTGTTGGCGCTGTGGCGGGTGCGGGTCATGCCATCCAGTACGACGGCGCACAGCAGGGATTCGATGGCGCCGAGCATGGCGATCGAGAAGGCCGCCGGTAACAGTAGCTCTAATAACGTCAGCGATAAGCCGATGGGCTGGCCATCTGCACCAGGCTGATTCCACGGCCAGACAAATTCCGGCAGGACCGGTGGAATGCCCATGCCACTGCTGCCGTCCGCCAGCAGATAGTGAAAACGGGTACCGATGGTTTCGGTTTCCATGCCCTGCAGTCCGAGCAGCCAGGCAATCACGACACCAACGATCAGCGCCGGAATATGGGGCGGAAAGCGGCTCAGTTTTTTGAGGATGATCAGCGTCGCCAGTGTGCCTGCTCCGACGATCAGGGCGGCGCTGTCGAACGCCGGCAGATGCTGCCACAGGGCGCTGACTTTCTCTGTGTAGGTTTCCGGGAATTCAAAATTGAGACCAAAGAAATCCTTCAGCTGCAGGGTGGCGATCACCACGGCAATGCCTGAGGTAAAGCCGAGCGTGACGGATTCCGGTATGTATTCGATAAAGCGCCCAAGGCGGGCAAAGGCCATGGCGATCAGAATGACGCCGGACAGCAGGGTGGCCAGCAGCAGGCCACCGAGGCCGAACTTTTCAGCGATGGGATAGAGGATCACCACAAATGCGGCGGTGGGGCCGGAGATGCTGAAGCGTGAACCACCGGTAAGGGCAATCAGGAAGCCGGCAATCATGGCGGTGTAGAGGCCGTATTGCGGCGCGACGCCGCTGGCAATGGCCAGAGCCATGGACAGCGGGATGGCAATCACACCGACGGTGAGGCCGGCAATCAGATCGCCTGAGAATTGCTTGCGGCCATAGGGCTGTTGCAGAGACTCGCGCAGGGCATGGCCGATACGCAGGGAAAACAGGTGCGATCTGTGTGGCATACAACATCCGGCTGATTGGTAGAAACCGCAGTATACCCCAGCCACCGGGGCCCGTCCGAATGTAAGGAAAGGTCAGGTTGTGTCGGGTTGCGCTGGTATCGGGCGGGTTCGTGATTTCCCTCAATTTTGTATTGATATTCCTATTGTTAGCTGACAGGGCCGCAGTCCACCCGCTGTTCAGCCTGTGGTGCCGGCAATACAGGATTCTCATAAGGAGAGAACGATGAGATGGTCAAATGTTATATCCGCTGCGGCGGCGCTGGGACTTTCTGCTGCTGCCCAACTGTCATGGGCGGCGGAACCGATTGCGCCGGTTGAGCCGGTAAAAGAAGTGAATCTGGCAGAAGCTGAGCTGGGAAAGAAACTCTATTTTGATCCGCGTCTGTCGAAGTCAGGATTTATTTCCTGTAACTCATGCCACAACCTCAGCATGGGTGGGACGGATAACCTGAAAACATCGATTGGTCATAACTGGAGTCAGGGACCGATCAATGCGCCAACGGTACTGAATTCGTCATTAAATGTGGCACAGTTCTGGGATGGTCGTGCGGCGGATCTGAAAGAGCAGGCCGGTGGTCCGATTGCTAATCCGGGGGAAATGGCCTTCACCCATGTGCTGGCCGTGGATGTACTGAAATCGATTCCCGGTTATGTGCAGGAATTCCGTCTCGTGTTTGGCACTGATGAAATTAATATCGATCAGGTAACGTCTGCGATTGCTGAGTTTGAGAAAACTCTGGTCACGCCAGGGGCACGCTTTGATCAGTGGTTGCTGGGTGATGCGGATGCGATTACTGCGCAGGAAAAAGCCGGTTATGAATTATTTAAAAATTCCGGCTGCGTTGCCTGCCACAATGGTGCTGCAGTTGGCGGCTCGTCATTTCAGAAAATGGGCCTGATCGAAGCGTATCAGACAAAGAACACCGCTCAGGGTCTGGCCGGGATCACCGGTAAAGATGCGGACCGGATGAAATTCAAAGTACCGACGCTGCGCAACGTGGAACTCACTTATCCGTATTTTCATGATGGCGAAGCTCAGACGCTGACAGAAGCGGTGGATATTATGGGTCGCTTACAGCTGGGCCGTAAATTCAGCGATAAAGAGAATGCGCAGATCGTTGCATTTCTGAAAACACTGACAGGCGATCAGCCGCTATTTAATTTACCACTGTTACCACCATCGACGGATAAAACCCCAGTGCCAACACCGTTTGATTAATATCGGAATCAATAAAAATGAATAAAAAGCCCCGCAATTGCGGCAATGCTGTTCACTTAAGCGGAGCAGCATTGCGATTCACCGGATAACGGGTTTTGCTTATCTTCACCATTCGAGGCCTGCCCGGCCTCGGG
>PAJK01000027.1 GCA_002706025.1 Oceanospirillaceae bacterium | reverse complement strand
CTTGCATGGCGCCCAGCAGGTGAGGCCATACAAACTTCATGCAGAACCACACGAAGATTGCGAACGTGATGATCTGGCCGATCAGAGTCGCGTTAATGTTCACGCCAGAGCCCTCATGTTCATTGATTAAGGAAGTTCGTTTTTAACTTGAACCCTTAGGCAGCGAACATCAGGTACAGACCCAGACCAACACCGATCATTGGCACGGCGTCCAACAGACCAGCGATCAGGAACATTTTACCTTGCAGCATTGGACCCAGCTCAGGCTGACGAGCAGTACCTTCCAGCAGACGACCACCCAGCAGACCAAAACCGATTGCAGTACCCAGAGCACCCAGACCGATCATCAGAGCTGCAGCCAGGAATACCAGACCTTGTTCCATAATTTTCTCCAAATAGAAGTAGTTAGTTAAAGTGAGTTAAGGGTTAAAAATTAATGATCTTCGTGCGACATGCTCAGATACACGATGGTTAACATCATGAAAATGAACGCTTGCAGTGTGATCACCAGAATGTGGAAAACCGCCCAGGCCCATTGCAGAACACCACCCATAATGGCCAGCGCCGCTCCGGCAGAGAACATCAGCGCGATGAGGATGAAGATCATCTCACCGGCATACATGTTGCCGAACAGACGCAAAGCCAGAGAGATAGGCTTGGCGATCAGAGCAACGGATTCCAGAATTAAGTTAATAGGGATAAAGATGGCCTGAACGACTGGGTTCTTAGCGCTGAACGGCTGCAGAGTCAGCTCGCCAACGAAGCCGCTGATGCCTTTCACCTTGATAGAATAGAAGATCATCATGGCGAAAACAGTCAGGGACATACCCATCGTGATGTTAACGTCGGTAGAAGGCACAACTTTCATGAAGTGCAGACCCATGGCGCCGAAGATAGTTGGCAGCACGTCTACCGGGATAAGGTCCATGAAGTTCATCATGAAGACCCAGGTGAAGATGGTCATTGCCAGAGGAGCAACCAGCGGGTTATGGCCGTGGAACGCTTCCTTGGTTGTGTTGTCAATAAACTCGATGATCATTTCAGCGAAGTTCTGGAAACCAGTAGGAACCGCAGTGGTTGCCTTCTTAGCCGCACGCCAGAACAGGAACATGATCAGAGCGCCGAGGCCGAAAGACCAGCCCAGAGAATCCACGTTTACCGCGGTGAAGCCCATCTGAGCTGCTTCTTCTGAGTTGTGAGCCATGGTCCAGGTCGCAGTGGTCAGTTCGTGCTCATGCACTGTGCCATCTTCTGCAACTTCGTGACGGACGTAACCGGCAGGGAGCTTACCGTAGGTAAGATTGGTTAAATGGTGCGAGATATATTCCTGGGAATTACCAGCCATTGTTCACTCTCGTTTTCTAAGGTTTATAAATTGGCAATCTTTGCTGAAGCGATGTGCCCCAGCTGCACTGTTATGAAACCGGCAAACAGTGCAAGAACATTCAGAGGCTCAACGCGCTGGAAGATGACACCAAAACACAGCGCTGTGAGCACAAACTTCCAGGACTCACCCTGGTAAAACGACTGCACCACATGTGCAGCAGACCTTGCACCGCTGTAGCGAAATGCGCGCCAGATAAAATAGGCATTCGGCAGAGCGCAGGTCAGTCCGCCTAACAGGGCCGATTTTGCGGCCAGCGGACTATGCAGAAGCGCAATCAGCGCGACCAGCATCGTGAGTAACAGTTGAAAGATCACGATCCGGTAGACCGGAGGACGTGGTATGCCAGGCATCCAGGGCCCCATTTAATTGGTCAGTTTCTGCAACGGCCTTTTTCAGGCGGCCGTGATTATATGGGGTACCCCACATAGCTTCAACCGAAACACGAGGCAAAATGATAATAATTAGCCTAAAGGAGGTGATGCAGATCAGGCTGAAGTACATTGTAAGAAATACCACTGTAAAGACAGTGGTATTGTGGCTTTTGCGACGGTAAAGGTACGTAAAGGTACTTTTAAAACCAGCTTATTTGATGTGAGCGAGGATGCCGTCCAGTTCGTCCAGCGAGCTGTAATTGATGACCAGCTTGCCTTTGCCTTTGGCGGAATGGGCAATCGCTACTTTCGCTCCCAGACGATCCCCCAGCAGGCGCTCAAGGCGCTGAATATCCGGGCTGACTTTGGTACCCGCGGAAGGCTTCTGATCACCACCTTCCAGCAGATGACGCACCAGGGCTTCCGTCTGACGAACCGTCAGCGCACGGGTCACAACCTGTGATGCTGCCTCGCTTTGCCTGCCACCTTCAAGACCGAGCAGGGCACGGGCATGGCCCATTTCAATGTCGCCGTGTTCGAGTAATTTCTTCACGTCGTCATTGAGATTCATCAGCCGCAGCAGGTTGGCAACGGTAGCGCGGTTTTTACCCACAGCCTCAGCCACTTCCATCTGTGTCAGCTCAAATTCGTGCTGCAGACGGTAGAGCGCATTGGCTTCTTCCATCGGGTTCAGATTCTCACGCTGGATGTTTTCGATCAGCGCCATGGCGATGGCGGCTTCATCGGGTACATCCCGGATTAACGCCGGTACACGATCCAGCTGTGCCAGCTGGGAAGCACGCCAGCGGCGCTCACCGGCAATAATTTCATAACGGTTTTCACCTACAGGCAAAGGCCGCACGACGATAGGCTGCATCAGACCCTGAGATTTAATCGACGCCGCCAGCTCTTCCAGCGCTTCCGGCTGGATATCTTTACGTGGCTGGTACTGCCCCGGCTGAATCCACTCCACCGGCAGATGACGCAGTTCGCCATCAGTGAAATCACTTTGATCAGTATCGACGACGGTTACGGCAGCCTGTTCCTCAGGTATGTCCTCTGCCGGCGCATCATCCGGCAGGGTCGCTACTTCCGCTGCACGGGAGCTGGTTAACAGGGCATCCAGCCCACGTCCGAGGCCGCGTTTTTTCTTCGTCATGCGATCTGACACCTTCTTTATTTACTCTGTGCTGTCTGCCCGAGGCGACGGTTCATTTCTCCGGCCAGGGCCAGATATGCCACCGCACCGCGGGAGGATTTATCATAAGTCAGTACCGGCATGCCGTAACTCGGCGCTTCTGCCAGACGGACGTTGCGCGGAATGACGGTGCCGTAGACGCGATCGCCAAAATGGCTGATCAGCTGAGTGGAGACATCCACGGTCAGGCTGTTGCGCGGGTCGTACATGGTGCGCAGCAGGCCTTCGATTTCCAGTTTCGGATTGAGGCTGCCTTTGATCGACTCAATGGTCTGCATCAGCG
Organism: Oceanospirillaceae bacterium; assembly: GCA_002706025.1. GTDB lineage: Bacteria > Pseudomonadota > Gammaproteobacteria > Pseudomonadales > Oceanobacteraceae > Venatoribacter. The sequence continues at coordinate 72,799 of PAJK01000027.1, read as the reverse complement.
CGCTGAGACCTTCCAGTGCGTAGTACTCACACTGCATCGGGATCAGCACCCCCTGGGCGGCAACCAATGCGTTGACCGTCAGCATATTCAGTGAGGGCGGACAGTCGATCAGGATATAGTCGTAATCCGGGCGCACTTCCGCCAGCGCTTCACGCAGACGGACTTCGCGGCGCGACATATCCATCAGTTCAACTTCGGCAGCGGTCAGGTCACCATTGGCCGGCAACAGGTCAAACAGACCATGCTCGGATTTGTGCACAGCCGCGGCTGTACGGCATTTGCCGGTGAGCACTTCATACATGGACAGTTCAAGATCGTGTTTATCGACCCCGCTGCCCATGGTGGCGTTACCCTGCGGATCGAGATCCACCAGCAGAACCCGGCGTTTGGTCGCCACCAGAGAGGCGGCCAGATTCACGGCTGTGGTGGTTTTGCCAACACCACCTTTCTGATTCGCGATAGCCAGAACTTTGCTCACGATGTTTCCTTTTGCCTTAACTCAGCGGGGTACCAGACGCAGCAGATGTCGCTCGCCTTCCACGCCCGGTACCTCGATGGCATGACTCGCCACCAGCTTAAATTCGTCTTCAATTGCGCGCAGTTCGTCGTCCGGATACTGACCTTTCATGGCGAGAAAACAGCCATCATCGGCGCGCAGATGGCGGCACCAGGTGGTCATATCTGCGAGCGAGGCAAACGCGCGGCTGACAATCATATCGAAAGGCTGTGGGGGATGATATGCCTCCACCCGATCGTTCACTATGGTGAGGTTCTCAAGCTGCAGCGCGGTACGCGCCTGAAACAGAAAGCGGGTTTTTTTGCCATTAGAATCGAGCAGGGTGAACTGCTTGTGCGGGTTCATAATGGCCAGCACCACACCCGGCAATCCCGGTCCTGTGCCAACATCAATAATGGTGTTGGCTTCCTGTACATAAGGATGCACCGCCAGACTGTCGAGCAGATGCAGATCAACCATGCTCTGCGGTTCGCGGATGGCGGTCAGGTTGTAGGCCTTATTCCATTTCTGAAACAGCCCGAGGTAATCCATCAATGCGTCCGCCTGAGCATCGGTGAGCTCAATCTGCATAGCGGAAGCGCCGCGCAGCAGCCGGGCCTTCAGGGCATCATTGGAATCAGTCATGGGTAGTCTTCCGGGCAATCACAGCAGGGATGTTCAAAGGCGCGGATATTACCACAAATCCGCCGGCGGGTTCGTCCTTGCTGTATTCCTGCGACTTCTTCCTGCAGCAATCCCTGCTCAGGGAAAACCCTGACAACTGCAGGTATTAATCCTTAACGTGAAAAAAACTGTTCGCCTGTGGCTAAGTTCTAAAATAACCAAAACAGTTAAACTCGTACTAATTGAATAATCCGGTGATTTTATGAAAGCTCAACCTTCTCTATATGTACCCCATGGTGGTGGCCCCTGCTTCTTTATGGACTGGCCGGGCGACCCGCACCTGTGGGACAACATGGCCAATATGCTGCGTTCGATTCCTGAGCGTGTGCCGCAGGCACCAAAAGCCATCCTGCTGATTTCCGCCCACTGGGAAGCACCGGTCTTTACCTTTGCCGGTGGTGCTCAACCGGATCTGGAATACGATTACTACGGCTTCCCACCGCACACCTATGAGCTGACCTATAAAGCAGCCGGTGCGCCTGAGCTGGCCGAAAAAGCCGCAGGCCTGCTGCGTGCAGCCGGCATCGAAGCCAATGTGGATGCCAATGCACCATGGGATCACGGTGTGTTTATTCCGTTAAAAGTGGCGTACCCGAACGAAGACGTACCGGTACTGGCGATGTCGCTGAAACAGGGTCTGGACCCTGCCGAACACGTGGCTGCCGGTAAAGCACTGCAGAGCCTGCGTGATGACAACGTGCTGATCATCGGCAGCGGCCTCAGCTACCACAACCTGCGCGCATTTTTTGCTCCGTCCCAGAGTGATATGCAGGCTTCCAAAGCGTTTGATGACTGGCTCAACGATGCTGCGGCCAAACCTCTGGATCAGCGTGCTGAAGCCCTCGACCACTGGACGACAGCACCTGCTGCCCGTCAGGTGCATCCGCGTGAAGAGCACCTGCTGCCGATGATGATTGTCGCCGGTGCCGGTGGTGATGATGCCGGTGCAGCCTTCTATAAAGACGCTGTCTTTGGCAAAGCTGTATCTGCTATTGGTTTTGGCCTCTGAGCCGGCTCACCTGTAGTGCTTCTTCAGCGCTACTGATGTGTGGAAATCCCGATCACAAGATTTCCACACATTCCTTAAGGTTGGTTTAAGGCAGCGCGTTTTATTCTGGAGTCATCTTCAGAGGAGAGTGCGCTATGAACCACACAGGCCAACCTGTTCACAGCAGTAAAACCACACCGTCTTCAACCGCGGATGAATCCCGCACCGTGCGTGTCTGGGATCCGCTGGTGCGTATCTTTCACTGGTCGCTGGTGCTGTTCTTCTTTTCCGCCTACCTCAGCGAAGACGTATCCGACACGCTGCACGTGTGGTCCGGTTACGCCGTTACCCTGCTGATCATCTTCCGTCTGGCCTGGGGCATCATCGGCACACGCCATGCCCGCTTTACAGATTTTGTCCGCTCACCACGTAATGTGCTGCAGTATCTGAAGGATATTCCCGCAGGCCGCGCCAAACGCTATCTCGGCCATAATCCGGCCGGTGGTGCCATGATCATCGCTCTGCTGGTATTTATTGCCGGTACCGTGATCTTCGGTATGGCAACGCTGGGCGCAGACGAAAACGCCGGACCACTGGCTGGCAGCTGGCTGGCGACGTTTAACGAACACACGCTGAAAGAAATCCACGAGTTCTTCGCCAACGGCACCCTGATGCTGGCGCTCCTGCACGTTGCCGGAGTGCTGTTCAGCAGCGTCCATCACCGTGAAAACCTGGTGCGTTCAATGATTCACGGCCGCAAAGAAACGCGCAGTGATGACGCACAGGCGGGGGAATAAAGATGAAGCGACGTCCCATATTTCTGTTTGCTATGAGCCTGCTGGCCGCTGCTTTAACGGTTAATCAGGTACAGGCTGCTGACAGTGCTGAAAGCCAGTTGCAAGCACTGCAACAGCAGGGCGCCGGGCCCTTTGATGCCCAGGCCGGTCAGGAGTTATGGCAGCAACAGGTCAACGGCCGCAGCTGCAGCCAGTGTCATAACGCAGACCCGGACCAGCCAGGTACCCACCAGCGTACCGGCAAAGCGATTCCGCCGATGTCAGTGCGCGCTAATCCGAAGCGCTTTACTGACGCCGCCAATACCGAAAAGTGGTTCCGCCGCAACTGTCGCTGGACACTGGGCCGGGAATGTTCTGCTCAGGAAAAAGGCGATGTTATCCGCTGGCTGAGCCAGCCCTGAACAATCAGCAGCCATCGGTAACCGATGGCTATTGCCAGAAGTGTACTGTGGAGGTGCGCTATGTCTGAACAAACCCCGGCCACATCAGAACAAACCCCAGCAACTGCGGAACAAACCCCTGCCGCAGCGGGCCAACGCAGCAAGGTCATTAATGTTCTGCGCTACGGCGCCGGCTCTCTGCTGCTTGGCGGCGCTCTCGTTCTCGGCCTCTATGGCGTCGGCGGTGGCATCCATACCTCACTGGCTGACAGTGATCATAAAGATGATGACCACAGCTATCGTCAGTACGAGGATTACCGCAATGCGTCAGCTGCACCACAGAATGCCTTGTATGCCGCAGAGTGCAGCAGCTGCCATATAGCCTATCCGGCAAAATTCCTGCCTGCCCGCAGCTGGCAGGCTTTGATGTCCGGCCTGGACGATCACTTCGGAGAAGATGCCAGCCTCACGCCAGCGCAACAGAGCGGGATTCTGAACTACCTCACCAGTGCCGCCGGTGATGACTATAAATTCAGCCGGCGTCTTGATGATCAGGAGACTCCCCTGCGCATCACAGAACTGCCATACTTTCTGCGTAAGCACGACGAAGTACCGCAGAGGATGGTACAGGACAATCCGCAGGTGCGGTCTTTCAGCCAATGCGACAGCTGCCACCGTCAGGCAGCCAAAGGCAGGTTCAATGAACACGAAGTGGATATTCCCGGTTTTGGCCGCTGGGATGATTAACGTCGCCAGTGCCAGCGATCATGATCACGACAGCGACAACTACGGCAGCCACAGCCATCGCCACGCTTACCCGGCGCAGGCACAGATCCGCCAGTGGGTGGAGCAGGGTGAGATTCTGTCGCTGGAGACGATTCTGCAGCGCCACAACCTGCCCGGTGAATTGCTGGACGTAGAAGTGGAATGGGAAGACGACGTGCTGGTGTACGAACTCAAATGGATCGATGACTACCGTCAGCGCCACAAAACCTGGATTAATGCCAGCAGTGGCGAGCTGCTGGGTGACAAGGTAAAAGATCACGACTGATGAAACTGCTGTTAATAGAAGACGATCAGGAACTCACCGCCGCGCTGCAGCCGGTGCTGCGCGACGCCGGCTATGCTCTGGAGCTGGCCGATAACGGCATCGACGGCGAATTTCTCGGCAACGAATTACGCCCGGATCTGATCATTCTTGATCTCGGCCTGCCGGGTAAAAACGGCCTCGATGTGCTGCGCAGCTGGCGCAGCTCGGGTAACCGCACGCCGGTGTTAGTACTCACTGCGCGGGATGCCTGGCATGAACGGGTGGACGGCCTGAAGGCCGGTGCTGACGATTATCTCGGCAAACCTTTCCACACCGCAGAGCTGCTGGCGCGGCTGGAAGCCATTGGCCGCCGTCACAGCGGCAACGCCAGCAATGAACTGAGCTGGCGCGGCGTACGGCTCGATACTGAACGCCAGCAGGCGCATACCGCTGACGGAGGCACCATTGATCTCACCGGCATCGAATTCCGCCTGCTGCGCTATCTGCTGCAACACCCCAACGACGTGCATTCCAAAACCCGTCTGAGTGAGCACGTTTACGAGGAAGATCTGCAGCGCGACAGTAACGTTATGGAGGTGTACATCAACCGCCTGCGCCAGTACTTCGGCAAAGACTTTATTCAGACCCGTCGCGGCCAGGGCTACCAACTGCGGCCGGAGAACAGCCAATGATTTCCGTTCAGCAGCAGCTCCATCGCCAATGGCTGCTGACGTTGCTGGTTATCCTGCTGCCGCTGCTGTTGCTGGCGGATTTCGGCGTGCGCGAGATGACCAGCCATTACATTCTCGACCGCCTCGACCAGGATGCCGAAAGCCTGATCTCCGCCATGAACGAAGACGATCAGGGCGTCTGGCACATTGATTACGACCGCCTCGGCAGCCTGTATCAGCGCGTCTACTCCGGCCATTATTTTGCCATTCACGCCGACGGCATCGACCTGCACAGCCGCTCGCTGTGGGATCACCCGGCCCCGGATATTCATCTGGGTGAGGGCGAAGCCCGTCACTGGCAGCAGCCCGGTGTCGACCGCGGCAATCATCAGGAAGCCTGGCTCAGCTATGCCCAGGGCATACGCATCAATGATCACACCTTCACCGTCTGGGTGGCCGAAGACATCTCGCCGCTGAAGAGCCTGCTGCAACAATACCGCATCATCGCCCTGGCCCTGCTGAGCGGCGCCATGCTGGCACTGCTGCTGTTGCAGCGCCGCCAGCTGCGCTCAGCGTTCAGCCGTCTGCAACCACTGCAACAGCAGCTGCGTGAACTCAGATTTGGCGAGCGCAACAGCCTCAACTCCGGCGTTGACGATCTGCCCCAGGAAGTACAGCCGCTGGCGGAAGAAATCGACCGCCTGCTGATTCTGCTGCAGGAACGGGTCAGCCGCTCGCGTAATGCGCTGGGGAATCTCGCCCATGAAATGAAGCGCCCACTGCAGCAGCTGCAGTTAATGGCAGAGCAGCTCAGTCCGCAACAGCAACAGCAGCAGCGCGATATCCTGCAGCGCCTGCAGACCCTGATTCAGCGTGAACTGAAACGTGCGCGCATCGTCGGCCTGTCATCGCCCGGTCGCCAGACCCGCCTCGATGAAGAACTGCCGCCGCTGATTCAGATTCTGCGGCAGCTCTATCCACAGACGCAGATTTACAGCGATTATCCGCCGGGCGAAGTAATGCCACAGGATCGTGACGACATGCTGGAGTTACTCGGTAATCTGCTGGATAACGCCTGCAAATACGCCGCCGGCGATATTCATCTGAGCATTGCGCGCAAAGACAATGGCTGGCAGCTGGAGGTCAGCGATAACGGCCCGGGCATTGATGGGTGTCATCAGAAACGTCTGCTGCAACGCGGCGAGCGTTTGGATGAACAGGGCCCGGATGGCAGCGGACTGGGTCTCGCCATCGCGCAGGACATCGTGAAAAGTTACGGCGGAGAAATGCAGTTGAATAACCGCGAGCCACGAGGGCTCAGAGTAACCGTGTTCCTTCCACAGCTCTGATTATCTTCGCCGTAGTGGACATATGAGTTGTGCCAGAGCGCTGGGGGGGCTGAGCAGAAACATATATCTTGTAACAGGATATGCCGCTAACCCATTAATTTTTATAAATATAATTAAATAATAAAAATGTCATTTATATGCGGCATAACTCCAATACAGCCACTTTCCGCTCCCGGCCCCAAAGCGTTAATTAAATCCGGATAATCATCAACAGCCGCGGGTAACAACGAATTCATCTTCGCTGATATTGCGCTGCTCGAAATTCAGATGATATTGCACCTGATGCAGAATATCTTTTTGCGTCCGGCGCTCAGCGAGCCGGCTCAATATCTGAGTGAAAAGAATATCCTCGAGATACCCTTTATTTACTCTATTGTCATCAATGGCAGCCTGATCCAGCTGCTGCAGTAAGCTGTCGATGACCTGTTGTTCTCCGCTCATATCACACCTCCATTGCTGAAAAGTCAGTGTGGCAGTCAATACAAAAACGGGCCTGATGTACATCAAGCCCGCTGGGTGTCAGATGTGCCCTTATTCAGGACGAAGCAACACTGCCATCACGCCGTCATACGGCTGACCATGTTTTTCTTCTTCAGATGAATCAGAATCTGGCTGATCGCCGCAGGGGTCACACCGGAAATACGTGATGCCACACCGAGGGTTTCCGGCTTTAGTGTATTCAGCTTCTGCTTAACTTCATTAGACAGGCCGCCCATGGCTTCGTAGTCGATGTCGTCCGGCAGTTTGGTGTTTTCATAGCGGCGCAGCTGTTCGATTTCTTCCAGCTGACGGGCGATATAACCATCGTACTTGGCCTGAATCTCAACCTGTTCTGCCACCTGCTGGTTTTCCACCGGCTCACCTTTCAGGCCAGCCACGTCGGCGTATTCCAGGCCCGGGCGTTTGAGCAGATCGTGCAGGCTGTATTCGCGCACGAATTTGGTTTCACCTTTGGCTTCCAGTGTGGTGGCTTCAGCAGAACCCGGCTGAATCCAGGTGCTCTTCAGGCGCTGAGCTTCCAGCTCAATGCCTTCTTTCTTCGCTGAGAAAGCGGCCCAACGTTCGTCATCGACCAGACCCAGTTCGCGACCGACTTCGGTCAGACGCAGGTCGGCGTTGTCTTCACGCAGCACCAGGCGATATTCCGCACGGGAGGTGAACATGCGGTACGGTTCTTTGGTCCCCAGCGTGATCAGGTCGTCGACCAGTACACCGATGTAGGACTGATCGCGGCGTGGCACCCAGGCGTCTTTTTCCTGTGCGCGCAGCGCGGCGTTTACCCCGGCCAGCAGACCCTGAGCACCGGCCTCTTCGTAGCCAGTAGTGCCGTTGATCTGACCGGCAAAGAACAGGTTATTCACAAAGCGGGTTTCGAGGCTGTGCTTCAGATCCTGCGGGTTAAAGAAATCGTATTCGATGGCGTAGCCCGGGCGGGTAATGTGCGCATTCTCAAAACCACGGATGCTCTGGATGTACTGAATCTGCACATCAAACGGCATGGAAGTGGAGATACCGTTCGGGTACAGCTCGTTGCTGTTCAGACCTTCCGGTTCAACAAATACCTGATGGCTGGTCTTGTCGGCGAAGCGCATGATTTTGTCTTCGATCGACGGGCAGTAACGCGGACCAATACCTTCAATCACACCGGCGTACATAGGCGAGCGGTCCAGGTTCTGACGGATGATGTCATGGGTACGCTCGTTGGTGTGGGTGATGTAGCAGTTCACCTGTTGTGGGTGCTCACTTACATTGCCCATAAAAGACATCACCGGCAGCGGTGTATCGCCTGGCTGCACCTGCATCACCGAGAAATCGACACTGCGCGCGTCGATACGCGCAGGCGTTCCGGTTTTTAAGCGGCCGACGTTAAACGGCATTTCGCGCAAACGCTGAGCCAGAGCCACAGACGGCGGATCACCGGCACGGCCACCGGAGTGGTTCTCCATACCAATGTGAATACGGCCACCAAGGAAGGTACCGGCAGTCAGTACCACAGTGGTGGCATGAATACGCACATTGGTGTTGGTCACCACGCCGCACACGGTCGAGCCAACGCCATCGCCCTGCACGATCAGATCGTCACAGGCGGCCTGGAAGATATCCAGATTCGGCTGGTTTTCCACAATCTGGCGGATGGCTGCACGATAAAGCTGACGGTCAGCCTGAGCGCGGGTAGCACGTACCGCCGGACCTTTGCGGCTGTTGAGGATACGGAACTGGATGCCGCCTTTATCGGTGGCACGCGCCATGGCACCGCCGAGGGCATCGATTTCTTTCACCAGATGGCTTTTACCGATACCACCGATGGCCGGGTTGCACGACATCACGCCCACGGTATCCGTGTTATGCGTCAGCAACAGGGTCTTACAGCCGGTACGCGCCGCAGCCAATGCCGCTTCTGTACCTGCATGACCACCACCGACAACAATGACGTCGTACCGCACCGGATAATCCACAACTCACCTCAGAATATGTATGCACACCAGCGGAGAATGCCGCCGGTCAGAAAAGGTCGCGAAGTATACCAGTGTTACCGGTCAAGTGGCAGGGGTTCAGAGGCGTAAGTGGGTATTTTTTGACCAATCAGGTTATCCACTTTATCCACAACATGCTTATGCGTGTTGAAGAAACTTATTAACTTTTGTGGTAATTCCTTAAAATCCTTTTAATTTCATATAGTTAATTAGTGGATAAAGCTGTGTATCGCTGGGGATTATTTTAATCAACAGGATAAATAACAGGGTTATTCAACCGCAGGGAACAGCTTTTGTGCTACTTTATCAAAAGCTGCTCACAGGGTTATGCACAGGTATGTTTTAGCGAAAAGTGCGTTTTAGACCGCGGTTTCCGTTCCGGTATCAGTTCCCGTGTCGGTTCCTGTATCCGTGCCAGTACCGGTATCCGTTCCTGTGTCTGTACCCGTATCGGTTCCGCTACCCGCCGATACCGGCGGCGTAAAGGTCATAAACAGTAACTGACTGCCTTTGCGCAGATAGAACTCCAGCTCGCCGGCCAGATTGAATCCGGCGTAACCGTTCACCGAATCCTCGTTGAAGTCCGGGCAGTCGCTGCGCTGGCGCATGTTGACGTTGTAGAGGTTGTAATCCGGGTCTTCGGTGGTAATAAAGCCACTGAATTTGCAGCCGCTTTCGTCAGTAGCAACACCGGTAAAGGTTGTGCCCTGAGAGGATGAAGAGATCACCATCTCATAGCCGGTGGCGGTCCATTTGCCGGTGCCGGTGAGTTTCGACAGCGGCGCGTTATCGGTCCAGGTATCTTCCCGGGTCATCTCGATATTGCCGGACGCCGTGCCATCAATGCTGAAACTGCCGAACAGGGAATCATTGGTCGCTGCGATGGAAGCCTGCTGCACGTCCAGATCGACTTCCGCCTCCGAGCCATTGGCGATGAACATCTCTGCATCAGCCTCGGAATCGGTGCTCAGTGCATAACTGGTCAGCGCAGCAATGGCGGTTTCATCGTCCGGATTCAGCACCAGTGTGCCGTAGTAGCCGTTGTTTTCGTCCAGACCATACAGATTGCCGTTGTAAATCAGCACCCGCATATTGGCTTCACTGGTGGCACCGGCATTCAGCACGCCATCCCAGAAACCATTCAGCGCTGCCGTCACATCGTTAACGTCTTCGCCCTGCTCATTGGTGACCGACTTGTCTTCTTCAGCCAGACACCCCGTCAGCAGCAGGGCAGAAATAAGTGAAAGTGTTGATAAAAGCCGCACCGGCTATGCTCCTCAGAAATAATCACTGTTATAAGCATAGCAATCGGCAGCAATCGTGCTGGCTTGAGGATCTTCCGCGGAAAGATCACGGTTCAGTGACACGTAATATGGAACAAACTGAGCTGTGCAGAGCAGAGCAGAAGAAATGGCAGGAATCAGTCGTTGGCAGGGAACGCCGAACACACACGGTTACGGCCTGCGCTTTTTGCTTCGTAGAGTTTTGCATCGGCGCGGGCAATAGCATCGGAATGACTGCCGTCTTTGCCGCAGGCGGCAGAAATGCCCATGCTCAGAGTCATGGACACATCGTCATTGAGCGGGGTTAATTCGACCAGACGACGAACCCCATCGGCCAGCTGATGCGCAGCTTCCAGATCGTCGGTGTGGATAATAATCAGAAATTCTTCCCCACCATAGCGGGCCACCAGATCACTGCTGCGCAGGTTCTGGCGCAGCAGGCGGGCAACGTGCATCAGCGCCTTATCGCCCAGCGCATGCCCCCAGGTGTCGTTCACGCTTTTGAAATGATCAATGTCTGCCAGCATCACCACGTAAGGATTGTGGCCGCGTTTAAGGCGGGCAAATTCGGTAGCGATGTATTCATCGGCGGCCATACGGTTTGCCAGCCCGGTCAGCGAATCCTTGCGCGCCAGCGACTGCAGCTCAAGATTCAGCTCCACCAGTTCCGATGTGCGCTGCTCGACCAGACTCTCCAGCCGGCTGTTGGTCTGCTCCAGCTCGTGGCGCGTCATCTGTAATTCCAGCTCAGCCAGCTTGCGTTTGGTCACATCCCGCATGCTGCCAATAAAGCGATAGGGCTCGCCCTGTTCATCACGCTCGGTGACCTGAATGCGGTTGCGTACCCAGGCTTCGCCGCCATCTTCGCGCAGCAGGCGGTGCTGGAATGAGGTGCGGCCCTGTTGCGGCAGAATTTCAAACACCTCACGGTTAAAGCTGGCGCGGTCGTCCGGATGCACCAGACTTTCAAACTCCTCTCGGCTGAACACGGTCTGCGGGGTACTCAGACCGAGAATATTGACGATCTCTTCATTGCCGAAGACGATATTCAGCGTCTCGTTGTCGCTTTCCCACATAGCTTCACCGGACGCCATCATGGCCTGCAGGAAACGCCGCTCTTTGGCCTGCAGCTCCTGATGGGCGTTCTTCAGCTCCGTGATTTCATGGGTCACCATAAACACCATGGGTTTCTTATCTGCACCCAGTGTGATCGGCACTTTATTGCTCCGGAACCAGCGGGGCTTATAACTGAACGGATCGATGACCTGCTCATCCAGCACCTCTGCCTGACCGCTGATCAGCGGCCGTGACAGGGTTTCGTGATAGAACTCTGCCAGCTTCTCATCCTTGATAAAGTCGTGTTCACGCTTGCCGATCATGTCGTCGATGCTGACGCCAAAGAAGTCGGCAAAGCGGCTGTTGGCAAATACAAACCGGCCATCGGTGTCTTTCACCACAAACGCCGACGGCGCCTGATTGATCATCATCTGCAGCAGCTGCATATTGCCGGATACCTGATTCCAGCCGTACTGCGCTTCTTCGCGCGACGACGCACGGGGTCCGCGGCCGTGGCAGGCACAGCATTCCGCCCACCAGAAGCCGTCCCCGTTATTGATAACAAGGCTGTTGCTCTGACAGAAAGGGCAGATCGTAGTAACGTGATTATCAATATTTGCCATATAACCGCGGCGGTTGAGACTGTTTCTCTCAGTCTAGACGCTCATGTTTTATACGCCCCGATTCTTGTCAGTAATTGATCTGATCACAGAATTCAGTGGTGGACATTTTGTCCGGTACGCACCTTTCCCCCTTGTCGGAATCGTTCCAGCATGCCCGCTCAGAATAATAAGACGTCAGCCCGACTGACCGGAGATACTTATGGCAAAGCAGCTAACACCACGCCTGCAGCGCGCCCTGGACATCAGCTCAGAGATGACCATCCCCGGGCGCAAGATGACCTTCGCTTTCCGCCTTGATTACATCCCCCGCTACTGGAACGACAACGACGCCTTCAAATCCACCTTTATGAATGCGCTGTCGTGCCTGTTTCCGGAAGGCGAGCGCATGTTTATGGAGGCTGTGCGCGCCCATCAGCACCGCATTCATGACGGCCAGCTGAATGAACAGATCAAAGGCTTTATCAAACAGGAAGCCATCCACGGTAACGAACACGCGCTGTACAACGACTATCTGAAAAAATGGGGCTACCCCATTGATAAAATCAACCGCTTTGAAAAGCGCGAAAAAGTCTGGCTGAAGAAGTGGATACCCGCCGCTCACCGGCTGGCAATTACCTGCGCGCTGGAACACTTCACCGCCATTATGGCTAATCAGGTGCTGACCGACCCCAGAGCCACCGAAGGCATGCACCCGCAATTTAAAGAGCTGTGGCGCTGGCACGCCATTGAAGAAACCGAGCACAAAGCCGTGGCTTACGATGTTTACCAGCAGGCCGTCGGCAGTTACTGGCTGCGGGTGCTGACCATGATTCAGGTGACCATCATGTTCTGCCTGCGCACCAGCATTTATCAGGCGGTTTTTCTGTGGAAAGACGGTCAGTTGTTCAACCCGAAAACCTGGTGGCAGGGGATCAGATTTTATTTCCTGCGCCCGGGTCTGGTACGCCGCATCCTGCCCGAATATCTCGACTATTTCCGCCGCGACTTTCACCCCTGGATGCACGACAACCGCGAACTGCTGCAACACTGGTTAACGGAAGGGCAAAACTACAAAGCCCTGTAATTGCCATCTCTGTAACCTGATGATCGTCTCCGCTTCAGGCATAATGCCTGCAAAGAATTTTCAGGAGACGACATCCGGTGGCACGCGGTAAAAATCCCAAGGCGAACGCCAAAGCCAATAACAAAGCGGCACTGAAACCCGTAACCCTGTCATTGCCTGGTCAGGGCCTGCGTACCGTTATGGCCGGTGAAGCCGTGCAGATGATGAAGCAGCAACGTCAGGCCGGACAGATTCCGCTGGCTGCGGCCATCGCCCAACAGATCAGCCAGCAGGTGCCGGCACTGGATGAACCCTGGCTGCTGTTGTTCGGCCTGCTGCATAACAATGGCAATTTCCCGGCTCTGGCCCAGGAAGCGGAGCGTTGCCTGACGCAGAAACCGAAATTTATTCCCGCGCTGATCAGCCGCGCCGCAGCATTGCGGATGCAGCAGCAACATGGCGAAGCGCTGACGCTGATAGAAAAAGCGCTGAAGCTGGAACCCGGCAACGCCGAAATTCTCAACCATCTGGGCATCACCCTGAAAGAAATGGGGCGCATTGACGACGCTCTCAAAGCCTTTAACCGCTGCGCTGCGCTGGCCCCTGATAACGTCAATGTTATCTGGAACCGTGCCGACATGGCCGGACAATTACCGGCGGCCGAATATGAGCGCTGCTGCAAGCTGGCAGAAAACCCGAAACTGCCGCCCAATCAGCGCGCGATGGCATTTTATGCCGTAGCCCACAGCGATGAAGCCGCAGGCAATTATGACCAACAGTTTGACCATATTCAGCGCGGCGCAGAGATTAAACGCGCCATCGTAAAATACGATCACGCGGCTGAAATTGCGCAGATTAACCGCGTTGCCGATTTTTACCCGCAGGCATTTTTTGCCACGACGGAAAGGCCCGGAAACGAACGTGCACAGGATTCGGCACAGCCCATTTTTATCTGTGGTTTACCGCGCTCCGGTACCACTCTGACGGAGCAGATTCTTTCCAGTCATCCACTGGTTATTGCCGGTGATGAACTCAATGATCTGCCCATTGAAACGTCGAAAATATTGCGTAAAAAAGGCATTAAAAAAGACTTCCCCGACTGGGCACCGGATTTCAGCGAAGACGATTTTCAGGCCATTGCCGACGGCTATATGAATGCCACCAAAGCGCTGCAGCAGGGCGGATTTTTTACCGATAAAAACCTGCAGAATTACAAAGCCGTTGGTCTGATCCGCAAGGCTTTCCCACAGGCAAAAATCATCATCTGCCGCCGCGACCCGATGGACAATCTGTGGGGCTGCTACCGCCAGTATTTTACCGACGGGATGGACTTTACCTACGACCTCAATGAACTGGCCGATATCTGGCTGGCCAGCGACCGTCTGATCCGCCACTGGCAGGACGTGATCAGCGACCTGCATATTCTTGAATACGAACAGCTCACCCGCGAACCGCAACAGACCATCCGTGGACTGCTGGATTACTGCGGACTGGAATGGGACGACGCCTGCCTCAATTTCCACACCAACAAGCGCTCGGTGCGAACCCTGTCCGCCACTCAGGTACGCAAGCCGATGACCACCGCCCGCGTTGCCCAGTGGAAGCGTTATGAGAAACAACTGAGCGGCCTGCAGGAGAAGCTCGGACTGGCGTAATCACACAGTCTGTTTGTGGATCAGTCTTTCTCAGCCAACAGAGAAACTTTTAGCCGCATCCGGACTCGATTTTTTATAACCTGCATGACATTAAATCCGGCCGGAAGCCCTCGCCAAACGCATGGAAATCCGGCACACGTAACATCTACCCGATAAGTACAACCGGTACTCAAGGAGCGCAGCATGACGACTCAATGGATCAACATCAGTAAAGACGGCGACAAAGAATTTAATGGCTACCTGGCTCTGCCACCAACAGGCAAAGGCCCGGGCCTGATCCTGCTGCAGGAAATCTGGGGCGTAAACGACCATATCAAAGCCGTAGCAGACCAATACGCCAAATCCGGTTTTGTGGTGCTGGCACCCGACGTTTTCTGGCGTGCAGAACATCAGGTATCCCTGAACTACGACGAAGCCGGTACAGAGAAAGCCTTCCAGCTGATGACCGACCTCGACAAAGATCAGGCCGTTACCGATCTGGTAAAAGCCGTAGATAAACTGAAATCCCTGCCAGAAGTAATCGGCAAAACCGGCATCATGGGTTACTGCATGGGCGGCATGCTGTCGTTCCGCACTGCAGCGGCCACCGATCTCGACGCAGCCGTCTGCTATTACGGTGGTGGCATCGCCAACTACATCGACGAAGCAGCTAACGTACACAACCCGATCATGTTCCACCACGGTCTGCAGGATCAGCTGATCCCGGAAGAAGCCCGTGAAAGCATCCGCAAGCACTTCGTGGTTCGCAAAGACGCCGTACTGTACGACTACGAAGCTGACCACGGCTTTAACTGCTGGGGCCGTCCAATGTACGATCAGGGATCCGCTGCCATTGCACAGGGCCGTACACTGAGATTCTTAGGTCAGTACCTGAGCGAGTAATCCGCTCCGACGGGTAATAAACCAGAACCACCACGTTTAATAACCTGATGGTTCTGCCCACAAAAAAGCACTGCAACAGCAGTGCTTTTTTTATTTCACTCCGGACGGTTTATTCAAAAAAGAGCGGATTATTCAGAGCTTGGCGGTTTATTCAAAAAATGGCGGTTTATTCAGAGCAGGGCAGCTTATTCAAAGCGAGCTGTGTATTTCAGAATCGTTTTTAGCCCGGGCAAAACCGCTGATTTTCCCGAGCATTTTTAAACGCCCCAAAGATCGCAATCAGATTTTACGTTCAAAGCC
The DNA here is from genome assembly GCA_002706025.1 of Oceanospirillaceae bacterium. GTDB lineage: Bacteria > Pseudomonadota > Gammaproteobacteria > Pseudomonadales > Oceanobacteraceae > Venatoribacter. The sequence continues at coordinate 57,089 of PAJK01000027.1, read as the reverse complement.
CTGGCGGTACATCAGAAACTCATTATCACTGCTGATACCGAAATAACTCGCCGGGCCGCCTGCGCGCAGAATTGGCTCTGCTGCCACCGTCTGATAAATGCCGTCTTTCAGAAAAGCTTTCTGAATATGCACACCAACCACTTCACCCAGAATCATCCAGTTTGGCATATCGTCACCAGCCGCCGTCTTTAACTGAAACATCTGCGTCAGCTTACATTCAAACGCCACCGGGGTTTCCGCCACGTAAGGCACACTGATGATCTCCGACTGCGCAGGGGTCAGACCCGCCAGCTCGAACTCATCCACCTCAGGCGCCACAGACGCACAGGTCGCATTCATCTGCTCAGCCAACGGCCGGGTCGCCAGATTCCAGCAGAACTCACCGGTATCCTGAATATTCTGCACACTGTCCTTCCAGCCCGCACTGCCAAAGGCTATCACCGGCGGCGTATCAGCAAAGGCATTAAAGAAACTGTACGGCGCCAGATTCAGCACACCGTTTTTATCCTTCGATGAAATCCAGCCAATCGGACGCGGACCAATGATGCTCTTGAACGGATCGTGGGGCAGGCCGTGGCCGAGGTTTGGTTGGTAGAAGTAGGTGTCAGACATGGATTTCTCCTAACATAAATTCAGATGGCGTTACTTTCTATTTCTACTAACCGCGAAATATTCTTTCTCTGTGGTATTTTAGAAACTTAAAATCAGGTGAAAAATCATTTTTAATATTTAATTCTTTCCCTTCATATTTGTGAAAATTTTCTATAACGAACTCGCATGTATTTTCTTTAATTTCCGACGACAATATCACTTCACCATTATCAGAAATTGTCAGCATTCCTTGATCAAAGGCACGATCATGAATACTCGATAAACATAGTCCATTTTTAGGATTCATCCTTTGAGCTTCGTCGTCTCGCCAAGGCTTAATGTGACTTGCTACCAACATACTTTTAATATTTAGCCCTGTTATACAGCAACTAGAACCATAAGCATCCAGAATCATTCTCCGAAATACGCCTTGCCCAATTCGTGCCTTAGTGAATACAACTTTATCCCGACCTATTAACTGTTTAGAAACATCTTCAAAAATAGGCTCATCTTCTAGTTCAAATCGAGTGATCAAAATTTCGTATGTTTTGTTGAATTCTGCGGGATTTTCAAGATGCCATTGCCATATTTCTCGATCCTTTTGGGCAATGTTTTTTAGACCAACTCGTCCATTTTTAGTGATCTCTGGATCCAAGCTTGCAAAATTACATAGCTTCATTGATAACGAAGACGCCGTCCTGCCCATAACCTTAGACAAGGCGATAATTTCTGGAGTCTTCTTATCCAATCGACCGAACGGGAGAATGTGATAAAGGTTCAAAGCAAGTACTTGCTCTTCATGAGTCCAGTTTTTAGGCTTCGCCTTCATCATTGCTAAACCTTACGATTGAAAAGTCCGTTAACAATAACAGGTTTATAAACTAGCCCCAAACACGTCAAATCAATTGCCCAATCCTCCAATGAAACACTCTTTCCTGCCAACCCTACAGAAAATCAGGCTATAGTAGCCCTAACTGAGGAGGGCCTATGACTGTGACGAGTATCCGACAAGCAGACACGCAGATGCAGGAATCGCTGGCGGCGATGATTGATCGCCATACCCAGGGGAAGACTGACTGCGAGAGTGGTATTCCAGGATTAACCTTTTTCCGCCGTGAAGCGCCGGCAGCACCGGCCACCTGTATGGTTGAGACCAACCTGATTCTGGTGGTGCAGGGCTCCAAGCAGATGTGGGTTGGTGGGCACGGTTACCCCTATGATTCCAAGAACTTTCTGATTACGTCGGTGGATATCCCGGCGAATTCCGAGGTGGTTGAAGCCTCAGCAGAAGCGCCTTGTCTGGGCCTCTGTCTTAAGCTGGATCTGTCGCTGATCAGTGAGCTGATTACTCAGTGCAAACTGGATACTGCACATAAGCGCGGGCCTGAGCACGGCATCGGCATTGGTACCGTGACCGAGTGCATCAGCCAGCCATTTGAGCGTCTGGTAGCCCTGCTGGATGAACCGGGTGCTTCCGCGGTGCTGGCGCCGTTGATTATCCGTGAAATTCATTACCGTCTGCTGACCAGTGATCAGGCTCCGCGCCTGCTGCACGCCGCGTCGATCGGCAGTCAGGCACAGCGTATTGCCCGCGCCATCGACTGGCTCAAGCTGAATTACAAAGAGGCTCTGGCGGTGGATGATCTTGCTGGTCATGTGCAGATGAGTTCGTCGTCTTTCTATCAGCATTTCCGCCAGCTGACTGGTATGAGCCCACTGCAGTATCAGAAGTGGCTGCGCCTTAACGAAGCGCGCCGGCTGATGCTGACGGATGATCTGGATGCCGCAGAATCGGCCTTTAAAGTAGGTTACGACAGCCCGTCTCAGTTCAGCCGTGAATACCGCCGTCTGTTTGGTCTGCCGCCGAAGCGTGATATCGACAGCTTGCGCAATACTGCCTGATTGACAGTTTTATTACAGAATCAGGCAAGCCTTATTTATTAGCCGGAATGGGTCACCCTTCCGGCTTTTTCATTTCTGCGCAGTTCATTTCTGCGTTGTTCATTTTGCCTGTTCATTTGTGCTTTTCATTTCCGCACAACTTATTTCTGTTCTGCCGGTTCAGAGAATATCCGCCAGTTCGGCGCAGTAGTTGAAGAGCTTCTGCTGCAGCGCTTCATTGTGGACGTCGCCATGGGGTTGCTGTAAACGGCGATGATGAAAGTAGCCGCCACTGCGCAGCGCCAGCGGATCGTCGGACGTTGCCAGCCAGGCCTGAGTTTCGCAGCCCAGAGTCAGGTCGTCCGGTGCTGACGCGCCGCCCATACGGGTCGGCACCCAGCCGGGATCAACCGCGTTGCAGATAATCTCCGGGCAGCAGCGGGAGAATGCCATGGTCAGCAGGGTGAGGTAGAACTTGCTTTCGGAGTAGGCGATGGCGCTGTTCCACGACACGCCGTTTAACGGCCGCTGCTGCCAGTGGGGGTCGCTCAGATCGTGCTGACCAGCACCATGCATATTGGAACTGAGAAAGATCAGGCGTCCGGGGCGGTTAATCAGAATCGACAGTATGTAAGGGGCCAGGACGTTAACGGCAAAGTTCTCGCTCAGACCGTCGGCGGTAAGCCGGGCTTGTGTGCCAGTGTTATAAACACCGGCATTGTGGATAACTGCATCAAAGTGGCCAAAGTCATTGGCCTGGCGGGCGAGGTCTTTGCTTTCAGAAATTAAGCTGAGATCGCCGCTCAGTACGGCTGCTGCCTGTGGCAGTTCTGCTTGAATCTGCTCTGCACGCCCGTGATTACGGGCATGGAGTACCACCTGATGGCCATCAGCCAGCAGCAATTCAGCCGTGCGTTTACCCAAACCGGTGGTTGAGCCGGTAATCAGAATAGTCGCCATACGCCCCCTGTTTATAAACAGCTTCCTGTGGATAAATCAGTGCATTAATTGTTGCTGATCTGAGTTTAAGCTGTGAATTGCCTGTTAGACTCAGAATATAGGCTGATTTTTGGCAGACACCTGTTAATTATTTTGCAGCTGACAGGCCAGCATCGCCTGTTCAATGGCTTCCCAGTCCATTTCCCGCGGGCTGATGATCTCGATGCGCGAATCACGGCGATGGGCGACGCGATCAAAATCGTGTTCGTCACGTACGCGGTTGTAGAACACCCAGTCGCGGTCGAGACGGATCACACCTTTGATCCGGTCGACGCCTTCGAGGCCGTTTAATACCTCCTCAAGCGCCCAGTAATCAAAGCAGTCATCGCGGTGAAACAGCCAGCCACAGCTGTAATGGCCGGCGCTGTTGCCGATCTTACGGATCGGCTGGCCTGGCTGCGGCTGTTGTTCATGGCTGTGTTGATCATGGTGGTGATGTCTGTGATGGTCGTGGTTATGGTTATGGTCGCCATGCTCGTGTGCATGATGTCTTTGCGCATGGTGGTCGTGTTTATGGTCATCATGGCCATGATCTGAATGATCATGCGAGTGCTCATGGGTGTGGGCATCTGAGTGACTGTGAGCATGGGCTTCCGGGAACTGCGCCTGCAGCTCGCCGTTACGCACCAGATCCAGCAGGGCGGGGGCGATCTGTCCGCGGGTCACACGGCCGATATGCTGTTTCGGCGGGAACATATTGCTCAGGCTTTCTTCCGCCAGCTGAATCTGTTCTTCCTCGGCCACATCGCACTTATTGATCAGCACAACATCGGCCAGGTTGAGCTGGTCGTGGAATATTTCGTTGTCGATCACTTCCGGCTGACCTAACGAACGCGGATCAAGCAGGCAGACAGTCGCCCGCAGATCGAGCTGATTGCGGAAGCCCAGACCCATTAAGGTATCAATAATGCCTTCCGGATGGCCGATGCCGGTTGGCTCGATGATCAGACGATCTGGCTTAGCGCGTTCAATCAGCGCGCGCAGCGTCTGTCCTAAAGAAGCACCCAGAGAACAGCAGATACAGCCACCGGCCAGTTCTTTGATGTGCAGGCCGTCTTCATCCGGCATCATTTCCTGATCAATCCCCACCTGACCGAACTCATTGACCAGCACCGCCCAGGATTCTCCCTCCGGCCGCTGCGCCAGCAGCCCGTTAATGGTGGTGGTTTTACCCACACCAAGGAAGCCGGTGATGATGTTGGTCGGGATCAGACGGTTCGCTTGTTGCTCGCTCATAAGGGCGTTAATTCCTGGATATCTGCGGTTTGCGTGTGCTTAGAGTGGGGGCGGCGGTTGTGGATAACAAGCACCAGATAAAACCGCCTGAAGAATGTGCGCGAGGATGTGCCTGAACGTGTGGCGCGATTAAGTCTGGCGGCGGCGTTTATTTACCGATACAGAAACTGCCGAAGATTTCGCCCAGCAGATCGTCGGCGGAGAACTCGCCGGTAATTTCGTTCAGCGCGTTCTGTGCCATACGCAGGTCTTCTGCCAGCAGTTCGCCAGCGCCCATGCCTTCCAGCTGCTGACGGCCGAAGTCGATGGCGTCCTGCGCCCGGTTCAGGGCGTCGATATGACGGCGGCGGGCGAGAAAGCCACCTTCAGAAGCGGCATCAAAACCCATAATCTGCTTCAGGTGTTCGCGCAGCACATTCACGCCAGCGTTCTGTTTCGCTGACAGAGTGATAACAGGGAAATCGCCACTGTCATCCAGACCAATCACTTCTGTGGATAAGTCCGCCTTGTTGCGGATAACCGTTATGCGGCCATTGTTGAGTAAATCGCTGGCCGCTTCCTGCAGACCTCGCTCGTCATAGAGTGCGTGCAGTAATTTCTGCGGGTCCGTCTCTTCCGGGGTGGTTTTGCTGGAGTCGATCATCAGCAGTACGCGGTCAGCCTGAGTGATTTCTTCCCAGGCGCGCTGAATACCGATGCGTTCGACTTCGTCCGGCGCATCACGCAGACCGGCGGTGTCGATAATGTGCAGTGGCATACCGTCGATGTGGATATGTTCTTTCAGAACGTCCCGTGTGGTACCTGCAATATCGGTGACGATGGCCCGTTCCTGGCCTGCCAGGGCATTCAGTAGTGAGGACTTACCTGCGTTCGGGCGTCCGGCAATCACGACGTTCATGCCTTCCCGCAGAATCGCACCCTGACCGGCTTCTTTCAGCACGGCTTTGAGTTCCGCATCCACGTCGTTCAGCATGGCAGCAACTTTGCCGTCAGACAGAAAGTCGATTTCTTCTTCCGGGAAATCAATCGCCGCTTCCACATAGATGCGCAGCTGAATCAACTGATCGAGCAGGCAGTGGACTCTTTTTGAAAACTCGCCCTGCATCGAGCGCAGCGCACAGCGCGCCGCCTGTTCAGAAGCGGAATCAATTAAATCGGCAATGGCTTCCGCCTGAGCGAGATCCATTTTGTCATTCAGGAAAGCGCGCTCGGAGAATTCCCCCGGGCGTGCCAGACGGCAACCCAGCGCCACCACTTCTTTCAGCAGCAGATCGAGTACCACCGGGCCGCCGTGGCCCTGCAGTTCGAGCACGTCTTCACCGGTAAACGAATTCGGATTNGGGAAGAACAGCGCGATACCTTCNTCCAGTACCGTGCCNTCNGCCGCNTTAAACGCTCCGTAGTGGGCGTAACGCGGTTTTGGTGCATAACCCAATACCTTNTCTGCCACGGTCAGCGCCAGTGCTCCGGACACACGGATAATNCCNACGCCGCCACGACCCGGGGCAGTAGCGATGGCGGCAATGGTGTCCTGATGGATGGCGTTGGTCATANGTGAATCCGTTGGCGATGTTTGCAAAGGNTGGCGCAGTACAAAACGGGCATTGTACATGAGCGCCGCCCCGCAAACGAAATTGGCCTGCATAAGCGNCCGGNANGAATGACCTGANGAAACGGGTGTGTCAGTACTTACTTATTGCGGATCAGCTGCTGAATGGCATCTTTTACGCTGCTGCCGCCCTGGGTNAGCTCAATAATCATGCGGCTGATCTGCGGTGTATTGACGACCTCCGCCAGGGTTGCTGCCACATCGCCACGGCTGACGGTAGAGTAGGGCAGCGCCGGACCGGCGTCGATCATGCCACTGGCCGGATGATCCGTCAGGGTACCCGGACGCACGATGANCCAATCAAGATCNGAAGAAGCCAGATGNACATCNGCCTGCTTTTTCACTTTCATGTAATTTTCAAAGGTCGGNGACACTTCACGGCCACGNCCGGATTCCGGAAACGCCGACACCAGAANAAAGCGNGGAATACCGGCGCGACGGGCNGCGGCTACCGATANCGCCAGACCATCACCATCAATGGCGTTGGTCATCTCTTCGCCGCCTTTACCNCCGGCACCGGCNGCAAAGACCACGGCGTCACAGCCTTCCATTTTGGAAGCCATCTGCGCAATGTTGGTCTCCAGCAGATCACCCATTACCGGCACNGCNCCCNGCGCCTGCAATTCNTCTGCCTGGATTTTTGTNCGGCACAGGCTGAANGGCTGCTGNTCCCGTTGTAGCAGTTCCGTTGCTAATAAACGGCCGATTTTGCCGGCACCACCAACAATAAATACCCTTTGCATATGAATTCCTTCGCTGATTTAAAGGCCGTGGATAGGCGGCCGTAAAAGTTGGCAGTATGAGTCTTTCAGNGGCAGAAATATCCCGCNGAAAAGCAATGTTTCGTAAATCTGACAGGCATAAAAAAGGCCGTGCAATGCACGGCCTCTCTGATCTGAAAAGCGCTGTTTATCAGGCCGCTTTTTCGATCTGTCTGGTGATCACNTACTGCTGTGCAATCGACAGANNGTTGTTGGTTACCCAGTACAGTACCAGACCGGCCGGGAACCACAGGAAGAAGATGGTGAAGATGATCGGCATAAACTGCATCACCCGNGCCTGCATNGGATCTGGTGGCGTTGGGTTCAGTTTCATCTGCAGGAACATGGAAGCACCCATGATCAGNGGCAGAATGAAGTANGGGTCCATCACCGACATGTCTTTAATCCACAGCATGAACGGCGCCTGNCGCAGNTCAACGGATTCCATCAGTACCCAGTACAGGGAGATAAACACCGGCATCTGCACCAGAATNGGCAGACAGCCACCCAGCGGATTGATCTTCTCTTCTTTGTAGAGCTTCATCATTTCCTGGCCGAGTTTCTCGCGGTTATCGCCGTACTTCTCTTTGATCTCGTTCATCTTAGGCGCGACTTTGCGCATGTTCGCCATAGAACGGTAGCTGGTTGCAGACAGCTTGAANAACGCTGCTTTTACCANCACGGTCAGCAGAATAATCGCCACACCCCAGTTACCCACAAGAGCGTGAATGTNNTGCANCAGCCAGAACAGCGGCTGNGCAATCCACCACAGCCANCCGTANTCGACGGTCAGCTCNAGGTTTTCTGCAATTTCAGACAGACGGTCCTGATCTTTCGGACCCATGTACAGGCCGGAACCGACTTCNGCAGTCTGACCAGGTTCCACCACGGTGGCTTCATCNTAGAAACCAAAGATGTAGTTACCTTTTACNTAACGNCCGTTGTAAGTGTGCTCTTCCTCTTTNGGTGGCACCCAGGCCGCCAGGAAGTAATGCTGCAGAATCGCTGCCCAGCCACCGGTTTCGATGGATTTGAACTGCCCNTCTTCCAGATCACCAAAGCTGACTTTCTTGTAACGGTCGTCTTTAGTGGTCAGCGCGGCACCCAGATAGGCNGCCATACCCATGCTGGAGTTNTTCGATGGATCATCAGAACCATCACGCTTCAGCTGTGCATAAAAACGGCCGGACCATGGCTGCTCAGAGGTNTTGGTGACGCGGAAATTCACATCNGTCAGGTAGTCACCACGACGGAAGGTAAATACTTTTTCGATATTTACCTGATCGGTAGAGGTGGTCAGTACCACTTTGATTTCNTCTTCGCCATCAGCCAGCTGATAAGAGGTTTTTTCAGCACTGAACACTTTGGCATCGGTACCACTGGCGATCAGACCACTCTGAGCCACATANGTACGGCGTTCGTTACGTTCCATCAGAACAAACGGAACATCCGGGGTATCGATAGANGCCGGGNATTCCGGCAGCAGAACTTCAACAATCTCACCACCGCGTGGGTCGATTTTGACTTTCAGCACATCGGTTTCNACAGAAATCAGCGCGCCACTTGGTGCNGCTGAACTNATTGCAGGCGCTTCATCCACCTGAGGCGCTTCAGACTCTGTGCTGCCCGCTTCTGCAGTCGCNCTGGCTACCGGAATATCCGGAGTNTCAGCGCTGGCTGAAGATTCAATCGGTGCGTTCATCTGGGGTTTCTGACCGTAGTCGTCATTCCAGGCGAGAATTAAGAAATACGAGCTGATGGCCAGACCAATAAAAATGACCGTACGGCGGATATCCATGATTAGGGTTTCCGTTGACAACAAAGGGAATGGGATTGGTGTTTTTCAGGCAGATCCGGCACTGGATCCACCCCATGGGAACCCCAGGGATGGCACCGGAACAGTCGTTTGAGCGCCAGCCAGCCACCACGGATTGCACCGTAACGGGAGACTGCTTCCTGCGCATAAGAAGAGCAGGTCGGATAATATCGGCAACGACTGGGAATCAGAGGACTGATTGCATAGCGATAGACAGAAATCAGCAACAGCAGTGCTTTAGCGCCTGGACTGGCGGCGGTTTTTGCCTTTGCTGTGTGCTTGTCTGTCATGGGATGGACGCTTCAATCTGAACCAAAGGGCGTCAATCATCTCACGAATTTGCTGGTTGTCCAGTTCAGCAAGACCAGANCGGCCGAGGATCACAAAGTCGAGCGCATCAATGTCGTTCTGATGNTGCCGGAAAGATTCCCGGATCAGACGTTTGATGCGATTGCGATCGACAGCACGCTTGATCTGCTTTTTCGCCAGAACGAATCCGATTCTGGCCTGGTCCTGCTCATTCGGTGTCGCCAGCAGCAGGAGATGCTGCGAGCTACCACGCAGTCCGGTGTTATCAAAAACCCGTTTAAACTCTGCAGGCCGCAAAAGACGAGCACTGCGGGGGAACGAAGTTTCTGACATCAAGCCGGTTACGCGATCAGATGATCAGATTAAACAGTCAGACTGTGACGGCCTTTAGCACGACGACGAGCCAGAACCTGACGGCCGTTTTTAGTGGCCATACGAGCACGGAAGCCGTGAGTACGCTTACGCTTCAGTACGCTTGGTTGAAAAGTACGTTTCATAACACTATCACCCGGTTGGTTATAAGGGTCAATTTTTAGGGGCGGCAATTGTATGAGAAAGGATCAGTAATAGCAACGNTCATTTTCTGGTCAATTTCNNNNGCTGTTTTCTGAATTTTTCACATGCGGATTTCAATACTTTGAATACTGATGAATATGTATGTGAAGAAGAAGAGTAGAAGTTCGTTNTTTTTANTCTTAAGCNNCNATGATTCTGTGGAAAACCANAAAAAACCCATATAAATCAATATCTTGAAGAAATGATAAGCACGCGGGTTAACGGCTTGTAAGTTATGAATCAGCGGTCAGAAAGTGGGGGACGGATTGTGAATGAAATACGCCTTCACGGATGGATCTGAGTTATCCCCAATTCTGTCCCGAGGAAACCCGGTAAATTATCCACAACCTTATCAAGGGGGAGAAATTAACGGCTAATTCTGTGGATAACCGGTGGGGTTCTCAGTTAGAATGTCCGGCTCTTCTGAAATGACCGACGATTAAACGGATTACTCACGTGGCACTGACAGCTTTGTGGCATGACTGCCTGGGACAACTGCAGCACGAACTCCCTGCGCAGCAATACAACACATGGATCCGCCCTTTAAGAGTGGACAGTGAAGAAGGCCAGCTGGTTCTCAGCGCCCCGAACCGCTTTGTTAAAGACTGGGTAAAAGATAAGTACCTGCAGCGCATTCAGGAAATCATGTCTGAACTGAATGGCGGGCGAATTACTCACGTCGAGCTGTNGGTAGGCGAATCCCGCCCGATGTTTACCCGTCCGGATGTTANCCGTACTGCGCCTGAACCGCGNCCGCAGCCNGCGCCACAACCGCGCCAGGCGACTGATGGCTATGCTTTCGGTACCCCGCGCGAAGAACCTGCGGACAATGACTATGCTGCAGCGCCTGCTCCGCAGGAAATGAGTCGTCCGGCCTATGAAGTGAATCCNCCNCCGCCNCCGGTGCGTTTTTACGGTGAGCCGCCAGCGGCANCAAANCCCAANCGNGAAGTGCAGGTAGAAGGTGGTCTGAATCACCAGAGCTTCCTNAANCCGACCTTTACCTTCAAAACCTTTGTTGAGGGTAAATCNAACCAGCTGGCCCATGCTGCTGCCCGTCAGGTAGCGGAAAACGCCGGNGGTTCATACAACCCACTGTTTATATANGGNGGTGTTGGTCTGGGTAAAACTCACTTAATGCACGCTGTGGGCAACTATCTGCAAAGTAAAAATGCCAATGCCAAGGTGCTGTATGTGCATTCTGAGCGTTTCGTGCAGGATATGGTGAAAGCGCTGCAGCTGAACGCCATCAATGAATTCAAACGTTTTTACCGTGGCCTGGATGCGCTGCTGATTGACGATATTCAGTTCTTCGCCGGTAAAGAACGTTCTCAGGAAGAATTCTTCCATACTTTCAATGCCCTGCTGGAAGGCGGGCAACAGATGATTCTGACCTGTGACCGTTATCCNAAAGANATCAACGGNCTGGAAGAACGNCTGAAAAGCCGCTTCGGCTGGGGCCTGACGGTGGCGGTNGAGCCGCCGGAGCTGGAAACCCGNGTNGCCATCTTAATGAAGAAGGCAGANCAGACCGGCGTNGACCTGCCGGATGATGCGGCCTTCTTTATTGCCCAGAAAATCCGCTCCAACGTACGTGAGCTGGAAGGCGCACTGAAGCGGGTAGTGGCTAACGCCCACTTCACTGGCAGTGAAATCACGCTTCCTTTTATTAAGGAGTCGCTGAAAGACCTGCTGGCACTGCAGGATAAGCAGGTAAGCGTCGACAATATTCAGCGAATTGTGGCTGAGTATTACAAAATCAAGATGTCTGATTTATTATCTAAGCGCCGCACCCGATCCATCGCCAGACCGCGTCAGGTGGCGATGGCACTGAGTAAGGAACTGACCAATCACAGTCTGCCGGAAATCGGCGATGCGTTTGGTGGACGTGACCATACAACAGTTCTGCATGCGTGCCGCAAGATTAAAGAACTGCAGGAATCCAGCGCAGATGTTCGTGAAGACTANAAGAACCTGCTGCGCTCACTGACGACCTGATAANCCGCTCANAATTGAGNGTATAAAAGGNGTCAGAGACCGTTTTAAAATGCTAACACAGGCACTGCTTATAACAGGCAGGCCCAGGACCTGAGTGGAGAACCATGAAATTCGTAATATCCAGGGAAGCCCTGCTTCGTCCTCTGCAGTTGGTGGCCGGCGTTGTGGAAAAGCGCCAGACTCTGCCGGTACTGTCGAATGTGCTGCTTGAGGTAGAAGGCCAGCAGCTGTCACTGACCGGTACTGACCTCGAAGTTGAGCTGGTCGGCCGTGTCACTCTGGATGAAGTCGGTCAGGAAGGTGAGATCACCGTACCGGCGAAGAAACTGATGGATATCTGCCGTTCTCTGCCGGATGGTGCCCAGATCGAAGTCGAACAGGACGANCAGCGCGTTAANGTGCGTTCNGGCCGTTCCCGCTTCACTTTNTCGACGCTGCCGGCGACTGAATTTCCGAACGTNGAGAGCATCTCCGGTGAGCAGGAATTTACCCTGGCTCAGGGCAGTCTGCGCCGCGTGATCGACCGNACCAGCTTTGCNATGGCNCAGCAGGACGTTCGTTACTACCTCAANGGTATGCTGTTTGAACTGACGGCTAACAGCCTGCGTACGGTTTCCACNGATGGNCACCGTCTGGCGACCTGTAATGTCGAAATCTCCGGTCCGGANANTGCTCAGCAGATCATTCTGCCGCGTAAAGGCGTGCTGGAACTGGCNAAGCTGCTGACCGATGCAGAAGCGTCTGTATCCCTGTCGCTGAGCAGCAATCACCTGCGNGCGCACACTGAGAACTTCACCTTCACCTCCAAACTGGTGGACGGTAAATTCCCGGACTACAACCGCGTTATTCCGAAAAACGGCAGTAATGTGATGTTGGCTGACCGTACTGAACTGCGTCAGGTGTTTAACCGTACGGCGATTCTGTCGAACGAAAAATACCGNGGCGTGCGTCTGGTNCTGGATGCNGATCTGCTGAAAGTATTNGCNAACAACCCGGAACAGGAAGAAGCGGAAGAATCCGTGGGTGTTGAATATCAGGGCGACCAGCTGGAGATGGGCTTTAANGTNTCCTATCTGCAGGATGTGATGGGCGTACTGGATTCAGCACAGGTTAAGATGACGCTGTCTGACGCCAACAGCAGTGCATTGCTGGAAGAGCCGGAAGGCGGTGACGCAATGTANGTTGTTATGCCGATGCGTCTGTAGGAAACGCCTATCTTAGTAGCTGCCATCACTTCGGTAAAAACAGGCTCAGAATGCTCGTTTATGGCTTATAAGCCGGGCATTTTCGCCTGTTTTTGCTTTGTGCTGACCGCCCGGATNANGATTCTTCAAAAGCGGTTCTGTTCNNGTCGTTATCTCTNTACGAGAATTCCCTATGCCAATCCGGCAACTTAAAGTCAGCGGCGTGCGCAATCTGCAGCCGCTGGATCTNGATCTCCATCCTGGTGTGAATTTTATCTACGGCGCCAACGGCTCCGGTAAAACCAGTGTNCTCGAAGCCATTAATCTGATGGCNGCGGGNAAGTCNTTCCGNACNTCCAANCTTCAGCATGTCTTCAGCAATGACAGNGATCGCATTGANNTGTTTATGGCGATNGACGATGAGTCCCTNGGTGANTCAGAGCTGGACAGCCTGCGACTGAAGGGTGGTGATCATTTGCTTAAGCAGAATGGCTCNGTGCTGACNTCCCAGGCGGATGCNTCGCANCTGTTGCCGGTNCAGATNATCGAACCNACGACCTTTAAGCTGNTGTCNGGNTCGCCGGAAGAGCGACGCCAGTTTATNGACTGGGGTGTGTTCCACGTGGAACATGCTTTTATGGAGCACTGGAAAACNTTCCGNAAGCAGCTNAAGCAGCGCAACTCTGTTTTGAAGCAGAAGGAAGANGANTGGCTGTCGGTATGGAANAAGGGCTTCATCGAAAGTTCGGAAGCCATTGATCAGCATCGCCGTGATTATCTGAAGCGCTTTAAGCCGGAATTTGAACGNATCCTGAAAGAGCTGGATGACACNGTAAACGTNCAATTGGCGTACTACCCNGGCTGGGATAAGGATTCNGCCCTGGTGGACGTNCTGGAGCGTCAGAAAGAANGNGATATGGCGCTNGGTTATACCCAGTCTGGNCCGCACAGAGCAGAGTTGCGGATCAAGGTTGATAAGCAGCCNGCAGCCGAGATTCTGAGCCGCGGACAACAGAAAACCGTGGTCGCAGCACTCAAGATTGCCCAGGGNTCGCTGTTCCAGCAGGAGAGCGGACGCCGCACTATCTATTTAGTCGATGATCTTGCGTCAGAACTCGACGAAAAGCACCGTTTTGCTTTATGCAAGCTGCTGGAAGATTTAAAATGTCAGGTCTTTATTACCAGCATTGATAAAGAGAAGCTGAACGATATCTGGCAGCCTGCGGCAAGCAAAGTGTTCCACGTGGAACAGGGAAGAATCCGCGAAGACGAACCGGCCGCTAACTAATTCACGAACAGCTTTCAGAGCCGCGGATTGTTCATNCGTCCGCTGCCTTTTTGCACAGAATTCATCAAGAGGAACACCACATGAGTGACGAGCAGAATTACGATTCGTCGAGTATTAAAGTCCTGAAGGGGCTGGATGCCGTACGCAAACGCCCAGGCATGTACATTGGCGATACCGATGACGGTACGGGTCTGCATCATATGGTGTTCGAGGTCGTGGATAACTCCATCGACGAAGCATTGGCCGGCCACTGTGATCAGGTGGATGTGATCATCCATGAAGATAACTCTGTATCTGTATCGGATAACGGTCGTGGTATTCCAACTGAACTGCACCCGGAAGAGGGTGTATCCGCCGCTGAGGTTATTCTGACCGTACTGCACGCGGGCGGTAAGTTCGACGACAACTCTTATAAGGTTTCCGGTGGTCTGCACGGTGTGGGCGTATCCGTAGTAAACGCGCTGTCTGAGAAGCTGAAGCTGACCATTCGCCGCAACGGCAAAGTATTTGAACAGGAATACACCCACGGTGTACCTGACTACCCACTGAAAGAAGTTGGTGTAACCGATGGCAAGGGCACCACTGTGCGCTTCCTGCCTTCCAAAGAAACGTTCACTACAACCATCTTCAGCTACGACTACCTGGCCAAGCGTCTGCGTGAACTGTCGTTTCTGAACTCTGGTGTGCGCATCTTCCTGAAAGATGAGCGTGTGGCTGATAAAGAAGACCTGTTTCACTTTGAAGGCGGTCTGGGGGCGTTCGTTAAGTACCTTAACGAAGGCAAAACCCCGGTGAATGAGGTTTTCCATTTCAATGCTGATCGCGAAGACGGCATCAGCGTCGAAGTGGCCATGCAGTGGAACGACAGCTTCCAGGAAAACATTCACTGCTACACCAACAACATTCCACAGCGCGATGGTGGTACGCACCTGGCGGGTTTCCGTGCCGCGCTGACCCGCTCGCTGAATACTTACATCACAGCGGAAGGTCTGGATAAAAAGAACAAGGTTGCCACCACAGGCGATGACGCCCGTGAAGGCCTGACCGCAATTATCTCGGTGAAAGTGCCGGATCCTAAGTTCAGCTCCCAGACCAAAGACAAACTGGTTTCCAGCGAAGTAAAAGCCGCTGTGGAACAGGAAATGGGCCGTCTGTTCGCCGATTACCTGCTGGAGAATCCACAGCAGGCAAAAGATCTGGTGGGCAAGATGATCGACGCCGCCCGTGCCCGTGAAGCGGCGCGTAAAGCCCGTGAAATGACCCGTCGTAAAGGCGCGCTGGATATCGCTGGTCTGCCGGGCAAACTGGCTGACTGTCAGGAAAAAGATCCGGCACTGTCTGAAATTTACCTGGTGGAAGGGGACTCCGCCGGTGGCTCGGCCAAACAGGGCCGTGACCGGCGGACACAGGCGATTCTGCCTCTGAAAGGTAAGATCCTGAACGTTGAAAAAGCCCGCTTCGACAAGATGCTGTCCTCAGCCGAAGTTGGCACCCTGATTACCGCACTGGGTTGTGGTATTGGCCGTGAAGAGTTCAACCCGGACAAGCTGCGTTACCACAGCATCATCATCATGACCGATGCCGACGTCGACGGTGCGCACATCCGTACGCTGCTGTTGACCTTCTTCTTCCGTCAGATGCCGGAAATCATTGAACGTGGCCATATCTTTATTGCTCAGCCACCACTGTACAAAATCAAACGTGGTAAGCAGGAGCAGTACATTAAGGACGAAGAGGCGATGGAGTCTTACCTGACCCACATCGCGCTGGAGAAAGCCGCTCTGCATCCTGCACCGGAAGCGCCAGCTATCACCGATGAAGCCTTTGCTGAACTGGTTGCTGACTACCGTGCTACTCAGGACACAGTAAGCCGCATGGCCAACCTGGTACCGCGTGAAGTTCTGCATGAGATGCTGACTCTGCCGCGCGTTTCCGCTGAACTGCTGGAAGATAAAGCTGGCCTGATCGCCTGGGCGGAGAAACTGTCTGAGCGTCTGCCGGATGCTGGTCGCAGTGGCAGCCACTTCGTGGTTAACGTCGTTGACGACGTTGAGCGCAACAGCAATAAGGTTCAGGTTAAGGTCATCACTCACGGTATTCCACGTGACTACCTGCTGGATAAAGACTTCTTCACCGGCGGCGGCTACAGCAAGCTGGCAACCATGAGTGAGAAGCTGAGCGCTACCCTGGAAGAGGGCGCTTATATTCAGCGTGGCGAACGTGTTCATATGATTGAAGACTTCTGGGACACTATCCAATGGCTGCTGAATGAAGCCAAAAAAGGTTTCAGCATCCAGCGCTACAAAGGTCTGGGTGAGATGAACCCGGATCAGCTGTGGGAGACCACCATGGACCCTGAAACCCGTCGTATGCTGCAGGTAACCATCGAAGACGCCATTGGCGCTGACAAGATGTTTACCACTCTTATGGGTGACGAAGTAGAACCGCGTCGTGCCTTCATTGAAGCCAACGCACTGAACGTAGCCAACCTGGACTTCTGATCCGGTTGGTTGTGTTCCACGTGGAACAGCAGCTTCTGCTGTTTATGTTTCACGTGGAACATCCATCCTACCCAAAGCTACTCTCTGGCTTTACTCCCTCAGTTTACCCCTTTAGTCACTATATCCGTGCTCAGCTGTCGCTGATTCTTTCCTTCAGCTTTGGCAGGACTTGTCTCGTCTACTGATACCACTCAGTGCTCATGTATGCGGATCTGAGGGATTTCGTGTTCCACGTGGAACACAGGGCAGGGGCGCGGACTTGAAGGTCCTCCTGCGCTTCTTGCTCAATGACGGAGAGCAGAAGAAATTGCTCTGCCTGTGGAAATACGGCAACCAATTGACCAGGTTTGCCCGCTGATTCCATTATTCCTTGCCCGTTGTAACAACTCAGTAAGAATCCTTTGTCAGCATTCCCAACCCGCTCACAGCCTTTCGTTAAGCTCTGTGGCGACGGCTGCTGCCTGATGAATTTATTAACAATGGATCGACTGATCTGAGGTTACGCCATGCCTGCTTACCCACTGCCCGATGACAGAGAAGTGCTCGTCTACTATGCCGGTGTGCTGAAAGACCGCGACAGCCGCACCATTCTTCATCGTGGTGTGGTCCGCGATCGTGAGGAAGCACTGCAACTGGCAGAGTTCTGCTGGAATGCTTATCGCCATTCAATTGCAGAATCTGAGGCCTCCGGGGAGCCAAAGACGGCGATACAGTCGGTGCATGAGTATGTGTTTCTCAACCTGATAGACGCTATGTTTACCTGCTTTGATCTCGCGGAGAGGGAAGATTCCAGGCAGGGGGGATAGATATTCGCACTCATTTGTCGCTCAGTAGCTGTTACTAAGACTTTAAAACCGGAAAATACAGGGTATTGTTATAGACCAACCAACATGGAATAACAGGAAGCTGAAGTGGGTCCGGAATACGATTGGAACTGGAGCAACGATCAGAAGGGCGTTGCTGAGCCATTACCCGGTGATCAGCTCGGCAGAGCGAAATACGCGCAGTTCTTAACCGGCTATCTGGCGGGCTTCGTCAATGAATCTTACGTGATGAACCTGAACGCTGAATGGGGCGCCGGCAAAAGCTGGTTCCTGCAACGCTGGTATCACACAGTAAAGGCACAACATCCAGCGGCATATATCGACGCCTGGAAGAATGATTTTTCTGATGATCCTTTGCTTACAGTGGCTTCAGGCTTACTGGAAGGAAGCTTTGGAGTCTTCCGAAGCTCCAAATGCGGCTGCTGAAAAATACAGAGCTTCGTCATTAAGAAAGTTGGGTCAGTTTATTAAAGGTGCATCTAAAAGTGCGCTGATACATCAGGCGAACAAGCATCTTGGAGAAGATGCTACAGAAATTCTTAAAGCTGGTATGTCCGAAGTTTCCGAAACAGTGGTCCGCTCTGTGATAGAAGAGCACCGGAATAAAATGAATGTGATCAGCGAGCTAAAAACAGAAATAGAAAACTGGATCACATTGATTACAACTGACAGTGAGCTGAGCAAACCCATGTTTGTGTTTATCGACGAACTGGATCGTTGCCGTCCGACTTACGCCATTGAATTGCTGGAAACGGTAAAGCATTTATTCGATGTAAAAGGGCTGGTATTTGTTATCGCCACCAATACCGATCAACTACAGCATTCGATTAAAGCCGTGTACGGTTCGGAGTTTGATGCACAGCGTTATCTCTACCGGTTTTTTAATCGTAGTTTTACGCTGAAGAAGGCCGACTTACTGTCCTTTATTCGGACACAGCCGGTATTTAAGGATCATCTGTCAGAGGCTTTATTAAGTACCTGTGATGGTAATGTCATTGTGGAAAATGAAGAGGTTCTTGCAAATAACCTTGCGGCCATTGCTGAGAGCTTTTGTTTTGATTTAAGGACAACATTGCAGTGGATGGATCAGTTATATCTTTGCTTTGCGTCGAACGCACAAAGAAAAAGTTTCTTGTGGCCAGTTATAGCCCTGATGATTGCAACAAAAGCAGTTTCTCAGAAAATATATGAAAACATTTTTGTTGAAAATGAATCGTGGGAGGAAGCCATTAAGCAAGTTCATCGACTTCATGAAATGGGTACATCTTTGATCCCACATTACAGGCTTAGGAAGAATCTGTCATTGAAACTCAAGGGGATGAGCTTGCTATATGCGGTGAAAGATAATTCTCTTTTTGATTTCGACAAAAGCCGGTACCGTGACATCGAAATGCCGATTGATTTGACTTTACTGGCTCGGATCTCAGCAATGCTGCTTGAGTTCGAATCTGATGCTAGCCTAACTGATAGGAATTATTTCACGAATAAAGATGCTAGGCGGAGTATTGAAGAAGTAAGTGAAACGCCCGCTTTCTTGTCAACGCTCAAGAATCAATTAATAGCGAAGAATAAGAACAGGGATAGTTATCTGAATCTTGTAGATTTAGCTTCAGATCTCGCATAAATCAGCTGAGAACCCGATACCTGGTACTCCTCCCACCGCCAGCCATCTTCTCCAGACAACCCTTAGCCACTAAGTCCGCCAGATGGCGGGTAGCGGTGGCTTTACTGACTTTGGTTACCTTCTGGTATTGCGCAGCGCTGATGCCGTCTGCAAAGCCTTTGTCGCCGCCGTCCAGCAGACGGTTCAGCACTTTGACCTGTTCTTTGTTTAAACCGGCGCTCTGGAACTTTTGCCAGAAGCGGGTTTTGGCCAGCGTGCGTTCGATATTGTTCAGCGTGTTGTTCATGGCCGCTTCCAGCGTATCGAGAAACCACAGCAGCCAGCTGGTGATATCCGGTGTTTTATCTGCTTCCTCAGCTTCGCCATCCAGCCGCTGGCTGGATTCCAGAATGTCGTAATAGCCTTTGCGGTTATCCAGAATGGCGACGGACATAGCGTACAGGCGGATGCTTTGCTGGTCAGCCTGAGCCAATGCCATATCTGTGAGGGCGCGCGCGAGGCGACCATTGCCATCATCGAACGGATGCAGGGTTATAAACCAGAAGTGGGTGATGGCGGCGCGCAACCAGGGGTCGAAACCGGGCTGTTGTGCCGTGCGGTTAAACCAGGCGATAAAGTCTTCGAGCAGCTTGTGCAGTTCCGCTCTGGGTGGCGCTTCGAAATGCACTTTCGGCCGGGTGATACTGCCGGAAACTACCTGCATAGGTTCTTCGCCACGCAGCTGACCAATTAACAAAGGGCGGCTACTCAGTGCTGTGTTCTCAGGGAACAGCCAGCTGTGCCAGCGGAAAAGACGTTCTGCACTGAGAGGGTGGTCACTGTGCAGTAGTGCGTCACTCATTATTTCTGCCAGACCTTCGGAGCGGTCGCTGACCGGGTAGTTGTGCTCAGCGGATATGCCCAGATGCCTGGCCAATGACGAACGGACGGAATCAATGTTGAGGCACTCACCCTCGATGGCGGAGGACGCGACAATATTCTGCAGCAGAGTATCGAGCGTTAACTGGCTGTCTGTCTCACCGGCTTTGCCTAACAACAGGCCGGCTTTTTTCTGCACCGCGCGCAATGCAGGGGCAACAGCAGTATTATCCCAGCTGAATTCGGGCCATTGTGGTGATTGCCAGATCCACTGCATGCACGTTACTCCGGTTTACTGTCTGGTCTGACGTGAGCCGATTAATAATGTTATTCGGCTCATATAGTGAGCCGAATAATACCCAGTATTCAGCTCATAAACCACCGCCAGCACTTCTGAGGGGAATGTATGAGCAGCAACCGCCACTGCACTGAACTTTCTTCGCCACTCCTTACATATCCGGGTATGCAAAAAGGTCTGCGGAACATCCCCTGCGACACCCGGTCGCATATACTCACCCTGATGCTTTTAGTTCTGACCGACAGGAAAGGAGTCACTGTGCGCTCATCTATCCGCAACACTTTAAAACGACCGTCCGTCATGCGCTTATTTATGCCTGTGTTTGCGCCTTTAATGCTTTTGCTTCTCATGGGCCAGGTCAGCTACGCACAGGCCGTCACGGGCGTCACAGAGGCTGTAGCGGGCTCTTCGCAGCCTTTATCTGGCACTGAAGGCAGTGACAGCGATTCTGGCACCGGTACAAAAGGAGAGAGCACAGAAGGAAACAGCACAGAGGGAAGCAGCACGGAAGGACGCAACACAGAGGGAATCAGCGATCAGCAGCTTAATGATCTTATCTCAACGCTGGAGAACGAAGAACAGCGGCAGCAGCTGATTGAACAACTGCAGCTGATGGCCCAGGCCAATGAAGAAGACGAAAAGTCACTGGATTCGCTGACGGATGTGCTGAACATTGAATCGGCCGGTTCCGGTCTGGCCAGTGATTTTGTTGGCCTGCTGCAGAGTTGGGGGCTGAGTGAAAGTTTTATCGGTGCACTGATCAGCTTTGGCTTAACCTTGTTGCTGATCGGCGTCTGTGTGTTTGCCAATAACTGGCTGGCCGTTTTGTTTAACCGCCGTCTGAGTAAGGTGCGCTCGCGTTTTCATCTGGATAAGCAGCGCTTTCGCAGTGTGTTCCTTCTGCAGCGTTGGGTCGGCTATCTGTTCGGGCTGATTTTCCTGGTGTATGCCAGCTCACGTTTGTTTACCGCTTACATCGAAGACGATACCGATTATTCATTGCCGCTCGGCTCGGTATTCGGTTTTGCCCTGACACTGGCGGTGATTATGTTTGTCTGGACGCTGATCTGGGAAGGGGTGAATGCCTTTCTTGAGGTCTTCGAGCATAAAAACCGCCGGGTTAAAGAATCACGGCTGAAGACCATCACCCCGATTATCCGCAACGTGCTGCTGTTTACCCTGTCGCTGTTCGCCATTATGGTGATCCTGTCTGAGCTGGGCGTGGATATCCTGCCGTTGATGGCCGGTGCTGGTGTGCTGGGTATCGCTATTGGTTTTGGTGCGCAGACGCTGGTGAAGGACTTCATCACCGGTGCAATGGTGATCTTTGAGGACTTGCTGCAGATTGGTGATGTCGTTCAGCTGGGCGACAAATTCGGTGCGGTGGAAAAAATCACCATCCGCAAAATTCAGCTGCGTGATCTGGATGGTACCGTGCATACCGTGCCGTTTGGTGATGTCACCATCGTCAGCAACCTGACCAAGGATTTCAGCTATTACCTGTTTAATGTCGGCGTTGCTTACCGTGAAAACGTCGATGAGGTGATGCAATGCCTGCGTGAAATAGATGAAGAATTACGCGCCGATGAGCAGTTTGGCCGTCTGATTCTGGAGCCACTGGAAATTCTCGGACTTGATCAGTTTGCTGACAGCGCGTTGATTATTAAAGCGCGCAGCAAAACCCTGCCCCATGAAAAATGGAACGTCGGGCGCGAATTTAACCGCCGCATGAAGATTGCCTTTGATGAGCGCAATATCGAAATTCCGTTCCCGCATCAGACGCTCTATTTTGGCGAAGACAAGAGCGGGAAAGCGCCGGCAGCAAATATCCGCCTGTTGTCAGAAGCAGCCAATAATGCGGATGAAGAACAAAGCAGCTGAAGGATAACTTAATTCCCACCTGCAGCTCAGACTGACCCTGATTTGCAGTTGAATAGCCGCTGAAAAGCAGGCAAAAAAAAGGCCGCTCATTGAGGCGGCCGAACCACTTGCGGGGTTGGAGAGATGAAGGAAAACTACTCAGAGAGATTTGCCTTACCGCGCGGCCCGAAAAACAGCCAGGCGATAAAGCCGAGCAGGGGGAGTACAAAGATGGCGACAATCCAGACGGCTTTGCCCGCATTTGATGCTGACCGCGATTGAACGACATTTATCAATGCGTAAACGTCTGCGATCAGAATCAGCAAGCCGATAAACCCGGATAAACCAGTCATCATTGTTGATCTCTCCCTGTTGCGTAACCTTAGGACTGGCGATTTTCAAAGTTGTTCCTGAGCCGATCACGGAATAATGGCAACGGACTGTTGCAGAACTTTTTGCTGAAATGCTAAGGCTTAACAGTGAGCGGAGTTTCTGTGAGTGAGCTGCCTGCGCAGCTGCTGTTTAAGTTAAACAGAAGTCTTTGCAGCGCATCTGGCCGTGCGTAAGGGAAATAAAAACGGCAGCCTGAGCTGCCGTCGATAAAACGCTGGGTCACTGACTGAGAAGCGTCAGAAGCGTTTGCCACTGGTGTCGTTCTGCACCAGTTCCCCATTAAAGGATACAGTTGAGATACGATCGGTTTGCTCGTTAATCCAGTTCTCTGTCTGTTCAGCCAGCTGAGCTGAGGTCAGATCAGCGGATGGGAATGCCGGACTGATCACCACATGGATGGTTCCTGGCCGCTTCACCCAGCTGTTGTTCGGCCAGTATTCGCCGGAGTTGTGGGCAATGGCGATGACGTCAGCGCCGGATTTACTGGCTAACATGGCCCCGCCTTTGGAAAAGGTCTTACGCTTACCCGGTGGAACACGGGTGCCTTCCGGGAATACCAAAACATGAATCCCTGATTCCAGCCGGTCTGTGCCCTGAGTGAGTACTTGCTTCATGGCACCGGTGCGCTTGCTGCGGTCGATGAAAATCGGATGAATAAGGTTGAGCATCCAGCCAAACAGCGGCAGATAAAACAGCTCTTTCTTAACCACCTGAACGTGCGGAGTGATCAGCGTTGGCAGGAAAAAGGTTTCCCAGGTGCTCTGGTGCTTGCTCAGCAGCACATAGCCACGGCCATCATGAGGGATGTTTTCTTTGCCTTCGACTTCATAGCGCACGCCGCAGATCCAGCGCAGAGCGAAGATCGCAGCACGGCAGGGAATGCCCATGACAAAGAAATTACGGGCTTTCAGTGGCAGCAGCAGACCAATGGTGAAGCTGGGGATGAACCACACCAGGGTAATCATCGCCAGCACCACATAAAAGATTACTGTGCGCACATACCAGCTGGCTGCTGCGCCGGAAGCGGAGTTAGTTGTCACGCTGCTTGTTGGTTCCATATCGCCCGTACCTGAAGGCCTCTGTTAATGAGATAACAGGTTTATACCATTTAATGGTACGGCAGCCGTTGCCTCTGCGGCGAATAACTGTTTCCTTGGTTGCTCAATCGGCCAGCAGATGGTCAGTAAACGCCGCCAGATCGTTAAAGACCGGAGTGTGCTCCAGCCCGGCTGTGGAGGTTAGTTTGCCCTCACTTTTTGCTCCTTTGCCGCTGCGCACCAGTGCCGGGCGGCAGCCGGCGGCCAAACCGGCTTCCAGATCACGGATCGAGTCACCCACCATCCAGGCGCCCTGAGCCGACGTGTTCAGCGCCTTTTCGATCTGGTGGATCAGGCCAGGCAGCGGCTTGCGGCAGTCGCAATCATCATCCGGACCATGGGGGCAGTAGGCGATATGGGCAAACCGTCCTCCGCTTGCTTCTGCCAGCGCGATCATCTTAGCGTGCATGGCGTCGAGATCATCCTGAGTGAAATAACCCCGGGCCAGACCGCTCTGATTGGTGGCAACCGCGATGGTGTAGCCGGCTTCATACAGACGCCCAACGGCTTCGGCACTGCCGGCAATAGGAATCCATTCATCAACGGATTTTACATAAGCGTCTGAGTCTTCGTTCAGAACACCGTCGCGGTCGAGGATAATCAGTTTCATTATTACGGCACTTCGGGTTAAAGGAACATGTTTGAATAGTTGCCCGGAGTATAACGAGTTGGCAAGGCAAATAAAAAACCCCACGGTGCGGGGGCAGGTGCTATGAAGATCAGCCCTGCTATTGTAAGGGCTGACTTAGTGGAATTAATCCGAGGCAAATATCGCCAAATTTTTACATATAGATCAGTGGCGACAACACCGGTAATTTATCACCACCCCAAATGGGAAAAACTAAAGTATTCAAAATAATAGGAATAAAGCATGTCAGGAAAATTGCATTTATAAAAATTGGAGAATGTACGTTGGAATATTTATTTTTCAGTAATTTTTTAGGCTACGTCTTTGTTACCGATTTTGTAACCCTCACTTTCTATAACCCGCTCTCTGTAACTACGCATCCTGATACCGGCTTTTACAGCTTCGCTTTTTAAACGTCGGTTTTCTGCTATCAATTTTACGCACATCGATTTCTCGCCCGGTGATTGCGACCGAAAAAACAGAACGGAGTGCAAAGGGGAAAGTGCAAAGATCAGATTAAAAAGTACAGCGCAGTCAGGCATAAGAATGAAGGTGAGTATCTCAGTGCAAACAAAAAAGCCCGGTACTGTTGCCAGTACCGGGCTTTTGCAGGCTTAAGTAAGCTTACAGCACAGAGATGTCCGCAATCCCCATAAACATCGCACGCAGCTGTTTCAGCAGCGCCAGGCGGTTATTTTTCACCGCTTCGTTATCAGAGATCACCATCACGTTGTCGAAGAAGTCATCCACAACTTTGCGCAGTGTGGAAAGTGCTTCCAGCGCCATGCTGTAGTTGCCTTTTTCCAGAGACGGAATGATCAGGTCTTTGAGGCCGGTCATCTGTTCAAACAGGGCTTTTTCTTCTGCCGCTTCAAACAGGCTGGCATCCACGTCAGCAGATACTGCGTCACCATTGTTCTTCGCCAGAATATTGGAAACCCGCTTGTTGGCGGCTGCCAGAGCTTCAGCGGATTCCAGCTTGCTGAATTCATGTACGGCCTGTACGCGACGGTTTACATCCAGAGCGTTGGTGATGCCCAGTGTACGAACTGCCTGGAATACTTCGGCCGGGATACCTTCATCGTGGTACCAGGCGCTGAAGCGGTCCAGCATATATTCGGTCAGCACGGCTTTGGTGTCGGATTTCAGATCGGTTTCCCAATCGTTGGCCAGCGCCCAGTCGATCAGGGTGCCGAGGTCGATATTAATTTCTTTTTCAACCAGCAGACGCAGCACACCCAGAGACGCACGACGCAGTGCGAAAGGGTCTTTGGAGCCGGTCGGAATCTGGCCGGTACCGAACAGGCCTGCCAGGCTGTCGAGACGGTCTGCCAGAGCAATCAGCGTACCGGTCTGTGTTTGCGGTAAAGCATCACCGGCAAACGCAGGCATGTATTGTTCGATCATGGCGGCGCACACTTCTTCCGGCTCGCCATCGTGCTCGGCGTAGTATTTACCGGCCAGACCCTGCAGGTCGGTAAATTCAAATACCATGTTGGACACCAGATCGTTTTTACACAGGTGCGCAGCACGCTGTACCAGCACTTTATCAGCGCCCAGCTGTTCGGCAATCTTAGTTGCCAGCGCGCTGATACGGCGGGTTTTGTCGGCCACAGAGCCCAGACCATTGACCCACACCACGTTTTCCAGTTTCGGGAAACGGCTGGCCAGCGGGTGTTTGCGGTCGGTATCCCAGAAGAAAGCGGCATCGGCCAGACGTGGGCGAATAACTTTCTCGTTACCTGAGATCACCTGTGACGGATCTTTGGATTCAATGTTGGCGATGGTGATGAAGTTTGGCAGCAGCTTGCCGTCTTTCATTACGTGGAAGTATTTCTGGTGTTCTTTCATGGAAGACACCAGTGCTTCCTGTGGTACGCGCAGGAAGTCTTCATCGAAGGAGCCAGCCAGAGCCACCGGCCATTCGTTCAGCGCGGTCACTTCATTCAGCAGATCGTCATCGATCACCGCTTCGCCACCGAGTTTTTTACCTTCGGCTTCTACCTGACCTTTGATCAGCGCAGAGCGCTCTGCGAAGTCGGCCATTACATAGGCTTCGCGCAGTTTGCTTTCGTATTCGTCCGGCGCAGAAATGGTGATTTCGCCCGGTGCGTGGAAACGGTGACCGCGGGTGGTGTTGCCGGCTTTCAGGCCCAGCACTTCAGCATCGACCACGTCGTTGCCGAACAGCATGATCAGCCAGTGTACCGGACGTACGAATTCAACCCGGGAAGCACCCCAGCGCATACGTTTTGGAATCGGCAGTTTATCCAGACTGTTCTGTACGATGTCGCCCAGCAGTTCAGTGGTCTGCTTGCCTTTAATAACGCGGTTCAGCATCAGCTTGCCAGCATTTTTGCCGTGGGATTCCGGCGCGGTTTCCAGCTGAGCAGCGTCAGCACCGGCACGCTCAGCAAAACCGATAGCGGCTTTGGTTGGTTTGCCGTCGGCATCAAAAGCGATCTTGGCTGGCGGGCCGTACAGAGTTTCTTCTTTGTCGGCCTGCTGTTCTTCCAGTGCGTTGATACGCACCGCCAGGCGGCGTGGTGCCGCAAAAGATACAACGTCAGCGAAGCTCAGGCCCGCTTCTTTCAGGCCGTCTTCAATGCCCTGGGTGAACGCTGCAGATAAGTTTTTCAGTGCCGTTGGTGGCAGTTCTTCGGTACCCAGTTCGATTAACAGATCACGACTCATTACTTCTTCTCCTGGGCGTTTTTCTCAGCATCTTTCTCAGCCTGTTCAGCTTTCTGTGCCAGGTACTTGGCCAGCACATCCGCACGGTTGGCTTCATCAGCCAGCGGGAAGCCTTTTTCTGCACGGCTGGCGAAGTAGCAGTGCGCTACGGCACGTGCCAGGGGACGTACCCGCAGGATGTAACCCTGACGCTCAGTCACGGAAATCGCGCCGCGGGCGTCGAGCAGGTTAAAGGTGTGGGAGGCTTTCAGCGTCTGTTCGTACGCTGGCAGCGGCAGGTTGGCTTCTACCAGACGGTTACAGTCCACTTCATATTGATTGAAGGCCTGGAACAGGAAGTCGGTGTCGGCGTATTCAAAGTTGTAGGTGGACTGCTCCACTTCGTTCTGGTGGAACACGTCGCCGTAGGTCACGGCTTTGCCATCCGGACCGTAAGTCCAGACCAGATCGTAAACAGAATCCACTTCCTGCAGGTACATGGCGATACGCTCAAGACCGTAGGTGATCTCACCGGTTACCGGGAAGCATTCCAGACCACCGGCCTGCTGGAAGTAAGTAAACTGAGTGACTTCCATACCGTTCAGCCAGATTTCCCAGCCCAGACCCCAGGCGCCCAGAGTCGGCGATTCCCAGTTGTCTTCTACGAAACGGATGTCGTGCACGCCGGAGTCGATACCCAGTGCCTGCAGAGAAGCCAGGTACAGATCCTGGAAGTCCGCCGGAGACGGCTTCATCACCACCTGGAACTGGTAGTAGTGTTGCAGACGGTTCGGGTTCTCACCATAACGGCCATCGGTTGGACGGCGGCTTGGCTGAACATAAGCCGAGTTCCAGTTTTCAGGGCCGATAGAACGCAGGAACGTGTGCACGTGAAAGGTACCGGCACCCACTTCCATATCGAGGGGTTGGTTAATCACACAGCCCTGATCGGACCAGTATTCCTGCAGGGCGGCAATCATGCCCTGAAAGGTTTTGACGTTGTGGCGACTCTGACTCACGGTGGGATTCCTGAATTCTCAAAGAGTATGTTTGGCAGTGCCAAGATAAAATGACGCAGGATTATACCAGTGCTGGCCGATGTTTGCAGGGGGCTGGCCTAACCCGGGGCAGAACAGTTTGTCCGCTGCGCCCGGCGTCCGGCAGGTTGCGACACCCGGTCAGCAGCAGGATGCGTCATATCGGTAGCGCAGCTCAGATATCTCCGGCAATGCGGCTGAAACTCTCCTGTCGGATATTGGTGGAGCTGAGCATCAGGATATGTTCAGCGACATCGTCTTTTACGATAAAGGCCAGACACTCGGTTTCATTGCAGACGCTGTAGCTCTCTTTGCCGGGCGAGGATTGCTGGCGAACGTGTGACAGATCATAGGTCGCTTCATATACGCTGCGGCTTTGATCGAAACGAAGCCGGTCGGCGTCTTTCAGGTTGTCGGTTTGCTTTAACCCAAGAGCATAACGCGGGTAATCGGCGAGAATAAAATCACTGTCCAGATTTTCCAGCAGGCGGCTGACCGACATGGCCATAAGAACGCCGCCGGATGGTGATTTCACTGCAACGGATAAATCACCAGCGGCAAAGAAATGTCCGCCGCTGGCAACGTCGTGGGGGATTCTGATATTAAAACCGGGCGTGTTCAGGTAACTGTCAGAGGGGCTTTCTGAACACCCCGCCAGCATTCCCAAAACAATCAGCAACAGAATTCTCATTGGCTTCCTTACCTTGTTAAACAGAGATTCCGCAGCTTATACGAAGGTGGTTTTGGCTGGCATGACTGATGTCGCAACTAATAGATTTATTTCTGAACGTCCTGTTCAGATGCGCTTCAGGGCAGGCTCAGAGTGACGCTGGCACCGCCCTGTGAGCGGTTGGCGATGGTGACTTTGCCGATGTCTTCGCCGTTTCTGTGCGCTTCGGCAATCAGTTTGACGAAGAACAGGCCAAGGCCGCTGCCTTCGGTTTTGGTGGTGTCTTTTTCGCCGGAAAGAATGGATTCATCAAAACCGTGACCGTTATCCTGCACGGTGATGTGGAGTCCGTTGCTGTCATCGGCGGTCAGCTGAATGCGGTTGGCGCCGGCCTGGGCACTGTTGGTGATCAGGGTCACCAGCGCCAGCTGAATCAGATTCTCGTTGTAGAAGCCCTGGCACTCGTCGGCGATTTCATTCACCAACTTGATCGTCGGGTACTGTAACTGGATGGCTTCAATGGCATCGCTGGCGGTATCTCTCGGCCAGGCATCGTCCATGGGAAAATTCTGCTGCTGCTCCAGCCGGAACAGACTGACCATCTGCATGGTGTCATTCTTTAAGCGGTTGGTGCGCTGCAGAATCGGTTGCAGGTGATGGTGGTAACGGGCCGGAATCTGGCTGATTGCTTCCTGCTCATAGTCCAGCAGGGACTGCAGCTGATTCTTCAGGTCGTGAATTACGGCGGCAACCATGTGCTCGAATTTCATACCGTCTCCTGGTGGTCGGATCTGCGCGTTGTGCCTACAGACCTGCGGCGCGTTTCAGCCGCGTAAAACTGTGCTTCAGCCGTTCGTAACGCTCATAGCGTTCATCGTTGCTGCCCATCGGTCCGATGCGCTGAAAGTAGCGGTAACAATCTTTCAGTTGAACCAGATCCATCTGTGTATTTTCAATCAGGCTGATTTTCGCCTGAATCGCGTTCAGCAGTACACTGATTCCGGCCTCTTCATAGTTGGCCGCTTCGTCAAAGGCTTCAATAGCCTGAGAAAACTCACCTTTTTCATAACAGCCGACACCTCTGGCATTCAGCCTGGCGGTATGTTCCCGGATGGTCATCTGATTCAGACTGTTTTCCAGCGCCTGCAGCTGCTGCCCATGTTCGTCTGACAGACCTTCCGCTTTCAGTTTGCGCATCAGATCTTTGGCCTTTACATGCTGCCCGGTGTCGACGTAGGCGCCAGCCATTTTCAGCTGTTGTGCATGGTCGGGTTTTTTGATTCTGCCTAAGGCGGTTTCTGCATTTTTAGCGGATTTCAGGGCCTTATCTTCATCACCTATGGTTACGAAGGTTTTACCTTCGACGATGCAGGTTTCAAACATTACGGATTCCTGACCGGCATAGTCCTGACGCAGCTCATCAAATGCACGCAGAACTTTCTCAAGACGCAGTTTCTGGACCCGGTCGGAGCCGCCTTTCAGCAGATGGCGAACGGCGTCAGAAAACTGCAGGTAGTTATGAGCGGTTTTGTAGCAGGAGAAACGGCCAAGGCGCATGGCCTGTTCGAAGGCTGCTTCAGCAACCGGAAAGTCGCAGTTCTGGTAAGCAATACGCCCCAGTTCCATTTGTCGCAGAACGGCTTTGGGGGAAATTTCCACGGCTTTCTCCAGCTGCTTCTGCGCTTCCTGCGGACGCCCCAGACTGTTGAGAATAATGGCGCACCAGTCATAGCACTGCACATACATTGGGTGATCGATCAGTGTGCGCTGCAGCAGTGCCAGAGCATTTTCTGATTCACCCATAAAGTGAATGCAGATGGCCTGGCCCAGGCGCGCCCAGGACACCGAGCGCTTGTTGAGGAGCTGCGAATAGATCTCCAGCGCCTGCTGATAGCGTTTCTGACGGACGTAAAGTTTGCCCAGAATACGGATCAGCGGCATTTCCAGTTTGGGGTATTTGGTCAGCAGAATTTCAGCGGCGGCAATGGCCTTATCGATTTCGCCGCCGTCGATAAAGGCGTCGACTTCGGCCAGTTTCTGTTTGGTGGTCAGAATCCTCGTCAGGCGCTCGCGCAGCATGTTCAGGGTGAATGGTTTGGTGATGTAGTTATCGGGCTCGTATTCCAGAGCGCCCATCACCATGTCGACGGCGTTTTCACCGGTGACCAGAATAAACAGCGAGCTGGCACGCAGGCGGCTGGTATAGCGGGCTTCTTCCAGAATCTGCTGGCCGTCTTTGCCTTTGCCGAGGTTATAGTCTGAAAGAACGATGTCATAATCTTTCTCCAGAATGAAATCCATGGCTTCGCGGCCATCGGTGGCGGTATCCATCGTCTGTGCGCCAAGAATGGTGAGCATCTTCTTCATGGAGCTGCGGGCTTCGACCAGGTCGTCCACAATCAGAATGCGTTTGTCCTGCAGAGCATGTTCGAGGTTGATCATGGGGTATGGAATTTTCAGAGTCAGATGGTTTGAGTCTAGCAGAGCAACAGAGTGGTGCTTTTCTGGCTCTTATAAAAATCGCTCTGCGCTTTTACCCTTCGACGGATATTGTGAAACCCTGCTTTTTGTATGAAAAATCTGATCGGCTATCTGACCATTTTTATTATCCGTCTGTTCAGCTGGATGCCACTGGGTATGGCCCGGGCGTTCGGCTGCCTGCTGGCGCGAATCGTCTGGCGTACCAGTGATTCGTTCCGCCATGTGGCGGACGTGAACACCCGTCTGTGTTTCCCTCAGTTGCCGGATAGCGAACGTAATCGTCTGATGCGTAAGGCTTTTATTAATAACGCCATGATGTTTACCGAGATGGGACTGATGTGGGGACGTCCGGCCAAAGACTCCCTGGCGCATATCAATCAGATTCATGGCGAAGAGATTTTTGACGCCGCCATTACTGAAGGTAAGGGCGTATTACTGCTGGTGCCACACCTGGGCAACTGGGAGCTGACCAACACGTATATTGCTTCCCGCTCAGATCTGACGGCCATGTATCGCCCGGCGCGCAATCCGGTGTTTGATGAATGGATGCACAGCCGCCGCGAAGCAACCGGTGGTGAATTGGTACCGACCACCACCGGCGGCATCAAGGCACTGTACCGGGCTCTGCGCAACGGCGGTGTGGTTGGGGTTCTGCCGGATCAGGAACCAAGACCGGAAGGCGGCGAGTTCGCGCCTTTCCTTGGCACTCAGGCTCTGACGCCAACCCTGCCGGTTCAGCTGCTGAAGCGTACCGGTGCGCGCGCGGTATTTCTGTTTGCCCGCAGGCTGGAAGATCAGGCGAAGTTCGATCTGCACTTTGTCGAGCCGGATGAGGAAATTTACGCCGCGGATACCTCTGTGGCGCTGGCTGCAATGAACCGCACGGTCGAACGTTGTATCCGTATTTGCCCGGAACAATACCAGTGGCTGTATAAGCGTTTTAAGCGTCAGCCTGCGGGGCGCGACAATCCTTACCGGTAGCGTTTGCACTGGTGCTGCTTCCGCAACAAATATTTCCACATTGTGAACAACTGGTTACACTGCGCTTTCTCAATAAAAGCAGGGTGTTTTCGTGGTTGGATATTTTATGATCGGGCTGATCAAAGTCATGGGCCTGATTCCGCTTAAATGGTCACAACGCATCGGTCGTCTGATTGGCCATATCCTCTACCGTCGCCGCACCTGTTCCCGTGAAGTTGCCCGCGTTAATCTGCAGATGTGTTATCCCGATATGGCGGAAGTTGAGCTTGAACGTCTGCTGCAGCAAACCTTGCTACAGAATGGCATGACAGGCACTGAGATGGGTCCGATGTGGGGTTATTCACAGCAGGAAGGTCTGGCGCTGCTGAAAAATGTACATAACGAAGAGTTGTTTGATCAGGCGCTGGCGGATGAGCGCGGCGTGCTGTTGCTGTGTCCGCATCAGGGCAACTGGGAACTTGTGAACAACTATGTGTCGTCGCGGTGTCCTATCACCATCATGTACCGTCCGGCGAAGAGTAAGGTCTTCAATGAATGGATGGTCAGCCGCCGTGAACAGGTGGGCTGCAAACTGGTACCAACCACGGGCGCGGGGGTTAAGCACTTGTTTGCCGTTCTGAAGGGGGGCGGTATGGTGGGCTTTTTGCCGGACCAGGAGCCTAAGGCACGCAGCGGAGTATTTGCGCCGTTTATGGCGGTGGAGCAGACGCTGACCCCCAAACTGCCCCATGAGCTGCTGAAACGTACCGGCGCGATCGGGCTGTTTATCTCGGTTGAGCGGTTGCCGGATGCAGAAGGTTTCGATATCCATTTCTTCGCTGCGGATGATGAGCTTTATGCGGATGACGCCGTGGTAGCCGCCGCTGCCCTGAACCGGGGCATTGCACAGTGTGTAGCAGTGGCTCCGGCTCAGTATCAGTGGACCTATAAGCGCTTTAAACGCCAGCCGGATGACGGTAAGAACCCTTATAAAGTGGCCGGTGTGCCCTGAGCGATGGGCTGGAAAAGAGAGTATCGAGGGATACAAAAAAGGAAGGCATTGCCTTCCTTTTTTATTGTCTGTCTTTTATTGCCAGATCTTTCTATTGAATGAGCCTCGCCCGGAGCTGAATCCTCAGCTGCGCCAGAAGGTCGGACTTAACAGCACCAGCAGGGTAAAAATCTCCAGCCGGCCGAGCAGCATGGTCAGCGCCAGTAACCACTTTGCAGTATCTGAAATATCACCGTAGTGAGTGGCCACTGCGCCCAGACCAGGGCCGAGGTTATTCAGGCAGGAGCCAACCGCAGAGAAGGCGGTCACCTGATCCAGGCCGGTGGCCATCAGCGCCAGCATCATCACCATAAAGGTGACGATATACATAGCAAAGAAGCCCCACACAGCATCGAGAATGCGGTCACCCACTGCACGGTTGCCAAGCTTCACCGGAATCACCGCGTTCGGGTGCACCAGACGGCGGATCTCGCGCACGCCCTGTTTATAAATCAGCAGTACGCGGATTACTTTCATGCCACCGCCGGTCGAACCGGTGCAGCCGCCGATAAAGGCCATCATAAACAGCAGAACTGGCAGAAACACCGGCCACACCGAGAAGTCGGAAGTGCCAAAGCCCGCGGTCGTGGCGACAGATACCACTTCAAACAGACCGTAGCGCACGGAATGGGTGAAGTCGTAAGTGCCGGTGTACCACAGTGCGGAAATCGCCAGCAGCACACCACCGCCAAGCACCAGAAAGAAGAACTTCAGTTCGGAGTCTTCAAAGTAATGCAGCAGCGTACGGTTACGCCAGGCAAAGAAGTGCAGCGAGAAATTCAGCGCCGCAATCAGCATAAAGAAGATCGCGATACCTTCGATCAGTGGACTGTCGAAATACCCGATGGAAGCGTCATAGGTGGAGAATCCGCCGATACCTACGGTGGCAAAGCTGTGGGAAATGGCATCAAACAGACTCATGCCCGCTGCCCAGTAAGCCAGTGCGCAGCTGATGGTCAGGAACAGATAGATGTACCACAGGGCTTTGGCGGTTTCGGCGATACGCGGTGTGAGCTTGGAATCTTTCATCGGCCCCGGCATTTCTGCCCGATACAGCTGCATACCACCAATACCGAGCATGGGCAGAATGGCGACAGCCAGAACGATAATCCCCATGCCGCCCATCCACTGCAGCTGCTGGCGATACCAGAGAATGGATTTGGGCAAATATTCGAGGCCAGTCATCACCGTGGCACCGGTGGTGGTCCAGCCGGACAGGGATTCAAAGAAGGCGTCGGCGAAGTCCAGCCCGGGCTTATCAGCGATCATAAACGGCAGAGTGCCGGCCAACCCCAGGGTCAGCCAGAACAGTGCAGCAATCAGGAAGCCGTCGCGGGTGCGCAGTTCTTCATGTACACGGCGCACCGGCAGCCAGGACGTAAAGCCGATGCCAAGAATCAGCAGCATGGCGGTAATAAAGGCATCGGTGGCACCATCATCATAAATAACCGAGATGATGATGGGCGGCACCATGGTGATGCTGAACAGCATCAGGAAGATGCCGAGGATACGGGCGATAACGGTCAGATGCATACGCAGGTATCCTCAGAAGAAGCCGAGGCCAACCTGGAACAGCCGCTCCACGTCGGCAATGTGTTTCTTGTTCATTACGAACAGAATCACATGGTCATCGGATTCCACCAGAACATCGGAACTGGCCATAATCACTTCTTCGCCGCGCACGATAGCACCAATGGTGGTACCCGGTGGCAGCTTGATTTCACGGATCTTGCGACCAACCACCTTGGATGAGCGGCTGTCACCGTGGGCGATCGCTTCAATGGCTTCTGCTGCACCACGACGCAGTGAGTGAACGTTTACCACGTCACCGCGGCGCACGTGCGTGAGCAGGCTGCCGATGGTGGCCTGTTGTGGCGACAGCGCCACGTCGACCATACCGCCCTGTACCAGATCCACATAGGCGGCTTTGTTGATCAGGGTGATTACCTTGCGCGCGCCCAGTCGTTTGGCCAGCAGTGACGACATGATGTTCACTTCATCATCGTTGGTCAGAGCACAGAACACGTCGGTGCTTTCGATGTTTTCTTCTTCCAGCAGCGTCTTATCGGTAGCACTGCCGAGCAGCACCACGGTGCGGTTCAGGTGCTCACTGAGGAACTCGGTGCGGCCGGGATTGTGTTCGATGATTTTGATCTGGTAATGCTTTTCCAGCGTGCGGGCGAGGCGGTAGCCAATGTTACCACCACCGACGATCATGACCCGGCGGTAGGAATCTTCTTCCCGGCGCAGCTCTTTCATGACCCGGCGGATGTGCGCTTTGGCGGCGACGAAGAACACTTCATCGTCGGCTTCGATCACAGTATCACCGGTTGGCTCGATGGCTTTGTTGCGGCGGAATACCGCGGCCACACGGGCATCAATGTTCGGCAGGTGGTTCTTCAGGTGGTGAATTTCCTGACCTACGAGCGGGCCGCCGTAGTAGGCTTTTACCGCAACCAGCTGGGCGCGACCTTCGGCGAAGTCCATTACCTGCAGCGCACCCGGATACTGCAGCAGGCGGCTGACATAGTTCGTAACCACCTGCTCAGGTGAGATCAGAACGTCGACCGGAAAGGCATCGGCACGGAACAGTTCGGTCTGCTTCAGATACTGGCCGGTACGGATACGACTGATTTTGGTCGGCGTACGGAACAGGGTGTAAGCGATCTGGCAGGCGACCATATTGGTCTCATCGGAATTGGTCACTGCGATCAGCATATCGGCGTCGTCGGCGCCGGCATCGCGCAGGATATTCGGATGCGAGCCCATGCCCATCACCGTTTTGATATCGATGCGGTCCTGCAGCTCACGCAGGCGATCGGCGTCGGTATCGACCACCGTAATGTCGTTCTGCTCGTTGGCGAGGTTTTCTGCCAGTGAGCCGCCAACCTGGCCGGCTCCGAGGATGATAATCTTCACGCTATCCGCCCCTGTGCAAAAAGCTTGTCCTGACTATTGGTCATACGGTCTTAATACCCTGTGGCCGCCCCGCAGGTACAGCTCGCGTTATGGTTTCAGGCCTTCTTCGTCATCAGGGCGTAGTAAAACCCGTCATGGCCATTCTGTTGTGGAAACAGTTGTCGCCCGGCATTACAGGCGCTTCCCCATGAAAAGTCCAGCGCTGTCAGCACCAGATCCTGAGTTGCATCAGCAAAGGCAGCGATCTGATCACTGTTTTCCTGCGGCAGTACGGAGCAGGTGGCATACAGCAGACGGCCGCCTGGTTTCAGCATAGCCCAGGCCGTCTGTAACAGGCTGGCCTGCAGGCTGCTCAGCTGCTCAATGTCTCCGCGCCGGCGCAGCATTTTGATATCCGGGTGGCGGCGGATCACGCCAGTCGCGGAGCAGGGGGCATCCAGCAGAATGGCATCAAACAGTTCACCATCCCACCAGGCATCGGTGTCGGCCATATCCGCACACACCACGTCGGCCTGCAGCTGCAGACGTTCGAGATTTTCATGCACCCGGCCAAGACGACTTTCTTCAATATCCAGTGCAACGACACGGGCATCCGCACGCTCCAGCAGAGCGCAGGTTTTTCCGCCCGGAGCAGCACAGGCATCCAGAATCCGATCACCGTCTTTGGGGGCGAGTAACTGAGCAGCCAGTTGTGCCGCTTCGTCCTGCACACTGACGTCGCCATCGGAGAACCCCGGCAGCTGGGTCACATCGCAGGATTGCGCCAGATAAATGCCCACATCTGAATAAGGCGCTGCGCTGGCTTCAATACCGGCATCGGCCAGACGCTGCAGGTAATCATCGCGGCTGCTGTGTTTCAGGTTGACGCGCAGGCACAGCGGCGGACGTTCGTTGTTCTGCACAAAAATGTCCTGCCAGTCATCGGGCCAGGCTTTGCTGAGCATTTTCACCAGCCATTTCGGGTGGCTGGTGGCGGTCACCGGGCTTTCATCCAGCGGTGGCAGCAGGGCTTCGTACTCACGGCCGTAACGACGCAGGCAGGCATTGATCACCGGTTTGGCATAACCCTTACCCAGTTCTTCGCAGACATCCACAGTGGCGTGTACCGCAGCGTGGGGTGCTTTGTTCTGAATGGCCAGTTGATACAGGCCAATGATCATCAGCGCATGCAGGTCCTGATCTTCTTCACCGAAG
Source organism: Oceanospirillaceae bacterium (assembly GCA_002706025.1). Taxonomy (GTDB): domain Bacteria; phylum Pseudomonadota; class Gammaproteobacteria; order Pseudomonadales; family Oceanobacteraceae; genus Venatoribacter. The sequence continues at coordinate 19,794 of PAJK01000027.1, read as the reverse complement.
GGGTTTTTCAGCAGGATTTTGACCAGTGCATTCAGGCGCTGAAAGTGGCGGCAGCTGCCCAGCGTCAGATCGCGCAGAAAGCCACGGTCTTCAATAGCAACGCGGTTTTCCAGCGCCGGCAGTACCTGATTAAGAGACTGGCCGTTCATCACGGATGACAGCGCCATAGCAGCAGCACGGCGGGCGCTTAACTCAGAGTTACTGCTCTGATTCCAGATCGAGGAGTTATTACTCAATGTTGTGACGCCAGCATGTGATTAACCTGAAACAGCTGCGGCTGGCCGTTGATAACGTCCGCCACAGACATAGCTTTCTTACCCGGCAGCTGCACGGTACTGATGCGCAGAACGTTTTCGCTGCAGGCCACTTCGATGCCTTTCGGGCTGACGTTAACAATCGTACCGGGCAGCATGTCGGTTACTTTCTCTAGCATTTCTGCCTGGAATACGCGGATGCGGTTATCGCCCAGCAGAGTGTAAGCCATCGGGAATGGGTTGAACGCGCGCACTTTACGGTCCAGTTCGCTGGCACTGAGATTCCAGTCGAGCAGCGCTTCTTCTTTACTCAGTTTGTGTGCGTAGCAGGCGAGCATATCGTTCTGAATTTCCGGCTTGAGTTCACCCGCTTCCAGTTTCGCCAGAGTATCCAGCAGGGCGGGCGGCCCCATTTCGGCCAGGCGATCATGCAGGGAGCCGCCGGTTTCGTCGGCGCTGATGCCGGTGGTGACTTTGCTCAGCATGTCGCCGGTATCGAGACCTTTATCCATCTGCATGATGGTAATGCCGGTTACCATATCACCGGCTTCGATGCAGCGCTGAATCGGGGCGGCACCACGCCAGCGTGGCAGAATGGATGCGTGCACGTTGAGGCAGCCGTACTTCGGAGCGTCGAGCACAGACTGTGGCAGGATCAGGCCGTAGGCGACCACGATCATCACATCAGCGTTTAATGCTGCCAGTTCTTCTACTGCCGCCGGGTCTTTGAAATTCAGCGGCTGATATACCGGGATATCATGCTCCAGTGCGACCTGCTTAACCGGGCTCGGCTGCAGCTTTTTACCGCGGCCGGCAGGACGGTCCGGCTGACTGTAAACGCCGATGATGTCATGTTCTGAAGCAATCAGGGCACGCAGATGCGCTGCAGCGAAGTCTGGCGTACCGGCAAACAGGATGCGCAAGGCCATTAATTTTTACCTTTGCGACGGGCTTCCTGTTTGTGTTTCTTCTCCAGCTTATCCTTAATGCGGTTGCGCTTGAGCGGGGAAATGTAGTCCACCATCAGCTTGCCATCGAGGTGATCGACTTCGTGCTGGATGCAGACGGCCAGTAAACCGCGGCATTCCATCTCAAATGGGTTACCATCGCGGTCAGTGGCTTTCACCAGGCAGTGTTCGATGCGGGTAACGTCTTCATAGAAGCCGGGTACCGACAGACAGCCTTCCTGCATGGTTTCTTCTTCGCCGTCGAGAACTGTGATCTCAGGGTTGATAAAAGTCAGTGGTTCGCTTTTATCTTCGGACACATCAATGGTAATGATGCGCTCATGCACGTTAACCTGTGTGGCAGCCAGACCAATGCCCGGGGCCTCATACATGGTCTCGAACATATCGTCGACGATGTTACGGATGCGTTCATCCACCGTTTCAACAGGAGCGGCGACGGTGCGTAAGCGTGGATCCGGGTATTCTAAAATTTCGAGTAAGGCCATAGAGTTAAGAGCTTTTATAGAAACAAATGGTCCTGACTTGCTAATATGCAGGTCAGGCAGTGATATTCAATGCGAGATTGCCAATCCGCCAATGATAAAGGGAATACAGGATGAGCAAAACCATCAAGGGCATTCTGATTGCTGGTTTGATGGGTCTTTCTGTCAGTGTTAGCGCACTGACGCTGAAAGCCGATGCACCGCAGACATACGTGGTCAAGAAGGGAGACACTCTGTGGGGTATCTCGGAACGTTTTACCAGTGATCCCTGGCAATGGCCTGAAATCTGGTATCAGAACGACCAGATTAAGAATCCGCATCTGATTTATCCGGGCGATGAAATTGGTCTGGTGGAAATTAACGGTGAAACCCGACTGACCGTTACCCGTCGTGGTGACGCCAGCCGTACCTACAAAATGTCGCCGGGTACGGTAAAAATGCAGCCTACAGCCCGCGTTGAACCGATTGAATCCGCGATCCCGGCGATTCCGCAGGATGCTATTCAGGGCTTCCTGAAACACCACCGGGTGGTGGAACTGGAAGATCTTGATAAAGCCCCGCGCGTGCTGGCCGGAGCTGATGGCCGTCTGATCATGGGCGCTGGTGGTAAGGTTTATGCCCGTGGTGATTTCGGCGACGAGGTCGCCAATGCGTATGGCATCTACCGCAAAGGTCAGGTTTACGTTGATCCGGAAACTGAAGAAGTTCTCGGTTTGGAAGCCACTGAAATTGGTGTTGGTAGTGTGGCTGGCAAAGAGGGGAATATTGCAACTCTGCTGCTGGAACGTACCGCTCAGCAGGTATCCATTGGCGATGTGCTGCTGCCAACCGATGACCGTGAGCTGATCTCCAATTACTACCCGAGAGCGCCAAAAGGTAAGCTGACCGGAGAGATTCTCGCCGTGGATGGTGGGGTGTCACAGGTAGGTCAGTTTGACGTTGTGGTACTTAACCGTGGCGAGCGTGATGGTCTGGAACCTGGCTCTGTGCTGTTGATCATGAAAAAGGGTGAGATTGTTTATGATCGCATCAAAGATGAGCAGGTACGGTTACCTTCCGAGCGTGCGGGCAGTCTGATGGTATTTCTGACTTACGAGAAAATGTCGTACGCTCTGATCATGCGCGCCAATCGCCCACTGCGTATTGGCGATGAAGTGGTAAATCCGAACAACTGATAAATCCTGCGCCCCGGACTACCTGACAGGTGGTCCAGTGGGCACTGACAAGGAACGTTTATGCTCACGGATGAGCTGTTGCTGGCCTGGTGGCGCCTCGCGCGCCTGCCTGGTCTGGGCAATGTCTCCCTCGCTGAAATCCGCCAGCGTCTTGGCGACCCTTCCCGTTTACTGAACGCCAGTCTTCAACAACTTACCGCTTGTGGTATCAGGCCAGATGCTGCGCAGCAATGGCTGGATAATCCTCACCCAGATGCCGGATTCAAACGTCTGCAGCAGTGGCGTCAGCAGCCCGGCTGCGGCGCTTTGCTTGCCGGGTTTGACCCCTATCCCCAGGCGCTGCTGGCGACCCGCGACGCGCCAACCATCCTTTACTATCGGGGCGACATTGATGCGCTTGAGTCACCGGCGGTGGCCATGGTCGGCTCGCGTAACCCAACACCTTACGCCGCTGAGTGGGCAAAAAACTGTTCACGCGAACTGGCACAACAGGGCATCACCATCGTCAGTGGTCTGGCACTGGGAATTGATGGTGCAGCGCACAGCGGCGCTGTCGAAAGCGGACGTACTATTGCGGTACTGGGGTGTGGCGCCGATGTGATTTACCCCAGGCGGCACGCCCGTTTATTCGACGCGATCCTCGCCAGCGGTGGGCTTATTCTGTCCGAATTCCCGCCGGGAACTGCTGCGCAGGCCAAACATTTTCCATCCCGCAACCGTATTGTCAGCGGTCTCAGTCTTGGGGTCGTGGTGGTTGAAGCCGCGATCAAAAGCGGTTCATTGATTACCGCCCGTCAGGCGGCAGAGCAGGGCCGGGAGGTGTTTGCGTTACCTGGGGCGGTCAATAATCCCCTCAGCCGCGGTTGCCATCATCTGATTAAAGACGGTGCTGTGCTGGTGGAGTGTGCCAATGACATTTTACAGGAGCTGGGACTGCCGGAGCCTGGCTTTGAGCCGGCGTCTTCTCAGAGCCAGATACAAAGTGATCTGTTTGCTGCACCTGGTCGTCAGAATAGCCAGAAAAGCCAGCACAGCCAGAGCAGCAACCGGGTTGCGGTCAACGCTCTGATCAGCCATATCGACTTCAGCGCCACCAGTATCGATGTGATTGCCATCCGCTCACAGTTACCTGTGCATGAATTAATGCCGCAATTGCTCGAACTGGAACTGCAGGGCTGGCTGCAACAGGTGCCCGGAGGGTATTGCCGCTTACGTTGAGCGGCGTTCACTATTTGTTATTCCATCTTTCGTCTGATTACCGGGCTCTTAGCCATTTCAGACGCTTATCACGCTCTCTTCCTTTCTCTTTTTGTGACCAGGCGTTTATCAATCCAGCGCATCAACCCGGTAACAAACAGCAGCGGTGGGATCAGTCCGCAGATAAATACCAGCCAGCGCCCGAACAGGCCGAATGCTTCGCCACTGTGCAGGGCATGCAGCCAGTTGAATATGGTATCGCTGGCGCTGGCGGCTAAAGGGTTGATAGTGGCGAGCACCCGCCCGGAGTACTGATCAACCCAAACCCGGGTATGGGGAAAACGGCGGCTGGGCTCGCCCGGCTGATACAGGCGGAAGCTGTAGGTATCCAGGTAATCTGCCGGTGTCTGCAGCCAGCGCAGTTCAGCCGTGGGGAATTCATTCAGGGCGATCGCAGCAGCCTGCTGAGCGGCAATACGCTGCGCTGGCTGGTCACTTTTCCAGGCGTTTGCNGGCGGCAGAGAATTGACNGCAGGCATCGCGGTTCGTGGTGANATCTGTTCCAGTGCAGGGCTGAACCATTGCGGGCGTTCGAGCATGGNGCCGGTAAGGCACAGCATAACNACAACGATCAGGCTGTAAACGCCGGGGCGGGTGTGCAGATCGTAGATNCGGCGGATGGGGTGCGCATGGCGTTTGAAGCTCAGNGCTTTGCGCCATTTTTCACTGTTGCTTTTACCTTTCGGCCACCACAGNTACAGGCCGCTGAGGCTGATAAANAGCGCGATTAATCCGCACACTGCGGCCAGAGTTGCGCCGCTCTGTTTCATCAGCAAGGTGAAATGCAGGTCGTACAGCCAGGTCATCAGGGTATCGCCCCAGAACCTCTGACTGGTGATCTCATAGCTGACCGGGTCTATGGACACCAGCATTGGCGCGAAACCTGTGCCTGCGGTTTCTGCCGGTTTCATATAGCGTGCATTCAGCGGCTGACCGTTTAACGGCATTTCCAGTCGCCAGCTGCCGNNNCGTTCNNGGTTGGNCTGCTGCAATACCTGTAAGGCGCGGTCGGNATCAATACTGGCCGTGGCGGATGNTGCCTGTGGCTGAATCTGNGGGTTCAGCCACAGGTCGATCTGTGGATAAAACACCAGCAGACTGCCGCTGAGNCTGATGATGGCAAACACCAGCCCGACGCTCAGACCGGTGATTTCGTGCANGCGTGCGACAGTCTTTCTGACAGCGTGACGGCTCATAACCAGCGTTTANANNTCGTAGTTAAAGGCTAAATATACCCCACGGCGTTCACCGGCGGTGTGCATTCCNCCAACCTCNTCTGACCAGAACCATACATACTCGTANTAGCGGTCAGTGAGATTGCGCACCTGCAGGTTGAGCGACATGCGGTAATCGATCTGNTAATTCACACTGGTGTTGAGCAGCACATAGCTGCCGTAGGTGTGGGTGGAGTTAGCGCTGTCGATGTAATAACCGCCCTGGGCGCGGCCATCCAGCATCCAGCTCCAGTCACTGTTAATCTGATACTGGCTGCCGGCACTGATCAGATAATGAGGTACGTGGTCGATATCGTTGTTGTCATTGGTATTCTCATCCGGCGCATCAATAATCTGCGCCCGCTGCCAGCTCCACGACAGCCAGCCCGACCACTGGTCAGTCGGCATCAGATTAAGCTGCACATCCAGGCCGCGTCGGCGGGTGCGGCCGACATCTTCGGAATCGTTATTGGCGGAATTCAGTACACGTTTGGATTCGCTTTCAGCAATCTGCTGCCACAGCGCAACGCGGCCGTTCAGCCAGGACGCAGGCTGGAATTTCACTCCGGTTTCCCAGCCGGTATTGATCGATGGCTCGGTCACTTCGGTGTTGCTGTCGGTCTGATAAGCGGCGCTGCCGATACCGATCTGGAAGGTTTTGCCCCAGTTGCCGTACAGGCTGGCGCTGTCGGCAAAGGCCCAGATAACACTCATCTTCGGCTGTTTAATGGTGCCGTAATCGTTCAACTCAGCGGAGGTGTCGTTGAGTTCGTTATGATATGTACCATTGAAGCGATCGAGGCGATACGCCGGAATCAGTTGCAGACCATCGACAGGTTCAATCATGGCTTGCACATAAGCACCGGCGTTATTGAGGTAACTCTGCTGGTTGCGGGTCTGGCTGGTTTTCGCCCGTGCAACCGTGGCGTAACGGCGGCTCTGATTATCCTGATGTTCGTAATTCACACCGCCGTCGAGGCGGAAATTCATGTCAGCTAACGCGCCGGAATCCGGCAGCCAGCTGATATCCGCCAGCACACCGGAGTGGCGTTCATCGGTATCACGCAGCTGCTGGCCGGTCAGGTAATTCACATAACGGTTATAGCCGTAGCGGTTGTGATAACCCTTAACCGCTAATGACAGTTCATCGCTCAGTTGGGTATCCAGATGCAGACCAAACTGATCCATCACCTGCTCATCGCCGTCGTAACGGTTGCGCTCCAGCGACTGCCACGGGTCATGGGCGCTCTCTTCACCAGTCAGATACCCCGAAGCATCGGCGTCCATATAAAAATGGCGCGCGGTTAAGCCAAGGCTCAGATCATCGTCATCGGTGCTGTAAAACCATTTGCCTGACAGAGTGTATTTATCGCTGTCGCCATGCTCGCGGGCGGTGTCTGTGTGCTGCACACCGGCGAAATAATTCTGCGCGAAATTGCCGTTATCCACACCGGCGGCCAGCTGGGTTTCGGCGGTGTTATAGCTGCCAGCGGAGGTACGGCTCTTCAGATAATTGCCGCCCTGCAGGGTTTTCATGGTTACGTTGCCGCCGATATTGTGCAGGCCGTAACGGGCATCATTGGTGCCGCGCACCACTTCCACCTGTTCGGTTTCCAGTGGAAAGATGGTGCTCATGTAATACATATTGCCGTCGCTGGTGTTCGACGGCAGACCATCGATCAACAGCTTCACTGCGTTCACTTCGCCTTCGCCGTTAAAACCCCGGATCGACGGCTTACCCGACACCGCACCCTGGCGGAATTCCGTGATCTGAACCCCCGGCATCATGCCCAGCATTTCCCAGCTGTTGAGATTGGTCTGGGTGGCGATGATATCGGCGTCGAGGCGGTCGGTGGAGGTCAGGACGGCGGCACTGCGTTGCTGTTGGGCAGACACTTCGACGGTACCCAGGTTAAGCGTGGTGGTATCGGCTGTGGCAGACGGGGCGGAATCACTGGCATAGCTGAGCGGCGTTGCAGCAGCAACACTGATACTCAGCCAGAGAGCTTTATGTGAGGGCATAAATACCTTGGCGGGCGAGTAAACATTTAAACTGGTAAATGCGTTTCAGTTTCAATTGCGCATCTTGCCCGGCATTGTATGGAAGCTTTGTGCCACGCGGCAGCGGCAGGATGTCACAGGCAGATAAGCGGATTACCGTGCGCTCACTGCGCCGGCAGAAAANGGTGGGGAGGGGGGGAGAGAAGGGTGGAAAGAAGGGTGGGACAAAAAGTGCGGGAGATCGCATTTATCGTCAGGTCATCCGGTGTAGAATTGCCCGCTCAATTCATTGGTCACAAGGATGTCTGACGATGACCCGCCCGTTTGTAGGCCTGCTGCCCCCGCTGTTAGTTGGCCTGTTGTCCCCGCTGTTAATCGCGGCCGTTTCTGTTTCGTCACTGTCTTTCAAAAAACGAGCTGATCTGGATATCGATGGCGATGGTCTGATTGAGATCAATTCGGCCGACGACTTTTATTACCTGATATATGACCGCTCTCTGAAGGGCCACAGCCTGAATGGCTACAGCAAGGGCTGCCCGGAGGACGGATGCATCGGTTTTGAACTGACTCAGGATATCGATCTCGATGCCGTGGCTGACGGAGTCCCTGACGCAAAAGACAAAGCTTTCTGGGATGACGGCAGAGGCTGGAAGCCGGTCGGATCAAGGCTGCGGCCACGCATCGGAGAGCGAAGTTACATGGGAGCGACTGCCGCAGATCTGCGGGCCTTTCAGGCGGTATTTGAGGGGAATGGTCACACCATCCACAATCTTTATATCAATCGTCCGGATGAATATTACGTCGGTCTGTTTGGCTATCTGAAGAACGCAGAAATCCGCAATCTGACGGTGACGACTTACGCTTCGGGTGTGGCTGCCGGCAAGGAAGGCACAGGGATTCTGGCTGGTGGAGCGGAAAATTCAGTCATCAGCAATGTTACGGTCAAAGGCGTCGTGCATGGCAGTGTCCGGGTTGGCGGCGTTGTCGGTGAAACACACAGCAGCAAGCTCAGCGGCCTCCGCGGTGAGGCTGTCGTGCGCGGCGGTAAAGACGCCGGCGGATTGATCGGCACCCTGTTAAATTCGGAAGTTCGCGACAGTTATTTCTCCGGCGAACTGGTCGCAGATAAGAGCACGGAAAACAGTGGCGGCATTGCCGGATTCAGCGATCGTGATGCACCCATTATCCGTTCGGTTTCTCAGGGGACGATAACGGGTGGCAAATATACCGGCGGCATGGTGGGTTATTTCGGGCCTGAAGGACGCATTAATGGTTGCCTGGCGGCCAGCAGACAGATCCGCAGTATTCAGCCTTCGATTCCCGGACATGTGGTTGGTTTTGTTCAGGGGCGTGCTTACATCGATAATTGCCTGGTCGTGCGGGATGCCATCAATGCTGGTTTGCCTGTCGCTGGTGATATAAACCGCTACCTGCCTCTGCATATTCAGCACACCATGGTTGTCAGCAAAACGGAATCCGGCGCGAAAATCGATCAGTTGTTCGATGTGAACGCTCCGGAGGGAGAGAGCGGTGAGGTTCTGTTGCGCATGTTGCGTTGCCCGACTTCGGCTGAGAATACCGCCTGCCGCGGTGACGGCCGTGCTGTGTACCCGCAGTGGTCTGCAGAGTTCTGGCAGTTCGGTTCCCGCGAGCAGTTACCGGCACCCGTGATTGCAGGCAGAGCCCTGCGGCCTGCGCTGTTAGCAGCGGTGGACGCAACGTATCTCGATAAGTCTCTGGATCAATCTCCCGATACTACTCTGGATCAGTCCCCGGAGACATCTNTGAGCGCTTCGCCAGAGGTACTTGCCAGCAACAAGGCAGANGCCAACACAGACACCAACACAGCTATCGACTCAGACACAACCGTGGCAGCTACCAACATTCCGGCTGAGTCTCCAGCGCAGACGCCCACCGCCGGTGGNGCAATGAGCGGCGAANATATGTTNGACATCCAGGTCTCCGGCGACCGGACCTCTTACGCTGCNGATGACCCNTCGGCTACCGCTCTGGCAGCAGANCNGCGGACTGAGCTTCCNGAATCTGAGCAACTACAACCTGAGCAACNACAACCTGAGCAAGCACAGGAATCTGACGCACTGANNGCACCTGNGNCTTACGCGGACAGACGGGCNGGAGNCAGANCGTNANCAGGAAGAAGANCANCNGCAGGAGGNAGAAGCTAAGNCGCAGGCNGANCCCGCNGATGCCGCGGACTTTATACAGATGCTGATTATCTTTCTGNTCGTACTGGCACTGGGGGCGTACCTGATGCTGGGGCGTGGGGCGGTAGATAAAGACTGAACCCNGCATTTGAGCTGGCGCTGGGCANCCTGTGTATTTTTGCCCACTTGCCGCTNTGGCGGCCATGGTATAGTGTGCCGCCTTTGTGTTTCGCAAGGCCACTCCCATGAATTCCTGGCATATCTCCCGCGCCGTTCACGCCGTTGAGCGTGGTGGTGTTATCGCCTGTCCCACNGAAGCCGTCTGGGGTCTGAGCTGTGATCCGGCCGACGACGACGCCATTCAGCGTATNCTCGATCTGAAACAGCGCCCGTGGCAGAAAGGTCTGCTGCTGGTGGCTGCGTCACTGGANCAGCTGCACGACTGGATCGAGCCGCTGAACAGTTCCGGTCTTGAGAAAGTCTGGTCCACCTGGCCCGGCCCGGTGACCTGGGTGCTACCCTGCAAAGAATGGGTGTCGCCCATGCTGCGCGGTACCCACAATACGCTGGCNGTGCGTATCAGTGATCANCCGCTGGTGCGTGCCCTGTGTGAAGAAACCGGACCTCTGGTATCCACTTCGGCGAACCCGGNGGGNAAAGAGCCTGCGCGTTCGCGTCTGAAAGTGCGCCAGTANTTCCACGAACAGCTGGATTATATTCTGCCCGGTGATCTGGGTGGCCGTAATCAGCCTTCTGAAATCCGTACCCTGAGCGGCGAACGCCTGCGCTAGGAGAAGACTATGACGACCAATTCCGGCTGTGATGTGGCCGCCGTAAAANCCTTTCTGCTCGATCTGCAGGACCGTATCTGTGCTGCTCTGGAAGCTCNGGATGGTAAAGCTCAGTTTGTTGAAGACGCCTGGGANCGGGAAGAAGCCGAAGGCCAGCTGGCGCTGACCGGCGGTGGCCGTACCCGTGTGATTGCTGATGGCGGCGTGATTGAAAAAGGCGGCGTGAATTTTTCCCATGTGCGCGGTGAGCGTCTGCCGGCGTCGGCGACAGCCTCCCGCCCGGAACTTGCCGGGCGCAGTTTTCAGGCGCTGGGNGTGTCNTTGGTGATTCACCCGCATAACCCTTATGTGCCGACGTCCCATGCCAATGTGCGCTTATTCGTCGCCGAGAAAGAAGGCGAAGAGCCAGTCTGGTGGATGGGCGGTGGTTTCGATTTAACGCCGTACTATGGCTTCGAAGAAGACGTGGTGCACTGGCATCAGACGGCGAAAGATCTGTGTCAGCCGTTCGGCGAAGAGNTCTTCCCNAAATACAAAAAGTGGTGTGACGACTACTTCTACCTNAAGCACCGCGANGAAGCCCGTGGTGTCGGCGGTTTATTTTTTGACGATTTAAATCGCTGGGNTGATGAACTTAATTTTGAAAAAAGCTTCGCATTTATGCAGGCGGTCGGTAATGGCTACATCGANGCCTATGTGCCGATTGTGGCGNAGCGTAAAGAAACAGAGTACGGCGAGCGTGAGCGCAAGTTCCAGTGNTATCGCCGTGGCCGTTACGTGGAATTCAACCTGGTGTTTGACCGCGGCACGATNTTTGGTCTGCAGACCGGCGGCCGTACCGAATCGATTCTGATGTCGCTGCCACCTGTGGTGCACTGGGATTACGACTGGCAGCCAGAAGCCGGATCCGCAGAAGAAAAACTCTACACCGATTTTCTGCCTCANAAAGAATGGGTCTGAGGAGACCGAAGAACACAGATGACCGACCTTTATAGTGTGATGGGCAATCCCATCAACCACAGCAAATCACCGCAGATTCATGCGCAGTTTGCTGAACAGTCACAGCAGGACATGCTGTACACCGCTCAGCTGGTACCACTGGAAGGTTTCGACAGCGCCGCAGAAAAATTTTTCCGCCACGGCGGCACGGGTCTGAATATCACTGTGCCGTTTAAGGAAGACGCCTATCGCTTTGCNGATCAGCACAGCGACCGGGCGAAGCGCGCCGGTGCNGTAAACACCCTGAAGAAAATGGCAGACGGCAGCGTATTTGCCGACAACACNGANGGTGTTGGTCTGGTNCGCGACCTGACCGTNAACAACGGCGTTGTTCTGACCGANAAACGCATCCTGNTGCTGGGNGCCGGNGGTGCNGTNCGTGGTGTGCTGCAGCCTTTGCTGGAGCAGAANCCAGCGGAGCTGATAATCGCNAACCGTACNGTCGCCAANGCNGAACAGCTGGCAGCGGACTTTGCCGATCTGGGCAATATCCGTGGCTGTGGTTTTGANGATGNNGAAGGCAGCTTTGATGTCATTATTAATGGCACGTCTGCCAGCCTCAGTGGCGATCTGCCACCGCTGTCACCCAGTGTGGTCAGCGATACCACAGTGACCTACGACATGATGTATGGCAGTGGCCTGACCGTGTTTAACCAGTGGGCGCACGATCTGGGCGCGGCNAAAACCATTGATGGTCTGGGCATGCTGGTGGAGCAGGCGGCAGAAGCATTTACCTTATGGCGTGGCGAACGTCCGCAAACGGCTGAGGTGATTGTTGATCTGCGCGCNGAGCGCCGTCATCGCTGATCAGTANTCAGNAAAGANATCCGGCCATATATACGNCCCATAAAAAACGCCGCGCTGAGTGATCAGAGCGGCGTTTTTTTATGGCTGGNCNGTGNATTCGTNCAGGCNGGCGGATTCGTTCAGGCNGGCAGGGGCGAAAGATCCAGCTGGCGACGGAAGCGGATCACCGCCAGCGAGGCAATCACACCAATCANAGCGACCGCGCTGACGTAATACACAGGTGCCAGCGGGTTATAGCCCAGCAGCATGCTGACCACCAACGGCGTGGTGCCACCGAAGATGGCGTAGGCCAGGTTGTAAGAGAANGACAGNCCGGTAAAGCGGATGGCTGCCGGAAAGCTTTTTACCGCAATGGATGGCACCACACCGACCAGACCAGCAAAGAAACCCACCACCGGATAGAGCACNAACANCAGGCTGGTATCGTTCAGCATCAGGCTGAAAAAGNCGGCNTAGCTGATGGCCAGACCNACAGAGAAAATGGCCATGATCGGGCCGTTGCCAAAACGGTCGGCCAATGAACCTGAGATCACNCAGCCAATAAACAGCGCGACAATCGCCAGACTGTTGGCTTCCAGTGACTGTTGTGGGTCGAGGCCNGCCATTTTCTGCAGCAGTGCCGGGGTCATCAGAATGGTTACCACGATGGCNGCGGTCAGTACCCAGGTGACGGCCATGGAAATGGNGACAGACGGCAGATGATCTTTCACCACGGTTTTGATCGGCAGNTCTTCGGCCAGTTGCTGGCGTTCCTGCATTTCNGTGAAGACCGGTGTTTCGTGNAGCCAGCGACGCAGGTACATGGTCACAAANCCAAAGANACCACCCAGAATAAAAGGCAGACGCCAGCCCCACTCGTTCACGGCTTCNGCACTCATGCTGGCGTGCACNCCAGTGGCGACCAGTGANCCGATCAGAATGCCGGCNACCAGNCCGCCGGACAGCGTACCGCAGGCCAGACCGGTGTGACGCGGTGATACATGCTCGGTCACGAAAACCCAGGCGCCTGGTGCTTCACCGCCGATGGCTGCCCCCTGCATCACCCGGAACAGCAGCAACAACAGTGGTGCGGCGATACCGATGGTGGCGTAAGTCGGCATCAGACCAATGGCCAGGGTTGGCACGGCCATCAGAAAAATACTGAACATAAACATCCGCTTACGGCCCAGCAGGTCACCGAAGTGAGCCATCACCACGCCACCCAGCGGTCGCGCTAAATAACCGGCGGCAAAAATCCCGTAGGTCTGCACCTGGGTGAGCCACTCCGGCATATTGGGCGGAAAAAACAGATGACCAACGACGTTGGCAAAATAGACGTAAATAACGAAATCATAAAATTCGAGGGCGCCACCAAGGGCGGAGAGGCTCAGCGTTTTGGCGTCGTTGCGGTTCAGGCGATGGCTGGAGGTGTTCATGGGTATCGGTTTTATTAAATGAGCGAAAAGGGTAAGTCAGTGCCAGGATGGCAGGGGAAAGTGAGTCTAGCACTTATTGATCAGAGAATGATCATGGCCCGGTGCAACAGTCTATCCAGTGTTTATGCCGTAAGACATTGGTGTTGTCTGGCGGCTTACTGCAAGCACTCGGCTCAGACGGCGGAAAATAAAAAAGCCGCTCTTTGTACGCAAAGAGCGGCTTTCGGAATGTGTGACGGGCATGCCGCCACCGCAGGCTTCAGACCTGTTTATTCAGTAAAGGTCAGTTCGTACACAGAGGTCGTGCCACTGACTTCGTTACCAACCGCAATGTAGTGCTTGTCGTCACGGCTGAAGTATTCGATGGACTCAGGACCCAGGTCACCGGCAGCGGTGTTGTAGGTGTCGTTATCACATTCGGCATCTTCATCCACTTCGGTGCATACCGGTTCGCTGAAATCGCGGTTGTTCAGGTAAGACTGGAACACAGGTGCAGTCGGATCGGTGATCTCATACACCATGATACCGCCCTGGCGCTCAAGGCCGATAAAGGCGAACACACGGCTGCCAATGGTCGCGACTTCGATGGCTTCTGGTTCAACACCTTTGTCATCGCTGCGGCTGTCGGCAGAGTCGTTGCTTTCGTTGTCTGAGTTGAAGTTGTCGCCATCAGCAGCGAATACGCGTTTGGCGATATCGTCACCGCTGTCGAACACCAGCTCACCGGCCGCGTTCCAGATGGAGAAAGAACGGGCACCAAAGGCGTACAGAGTATCTGCCGCGCCGTAAGAATCGCTATCAACAACAAACTTGAGACGCTTCAGCTGATCGTTGTCGTCCAGTGCGTCGTACAGTGGATGTGCTTCATCAACCAGATCGTACAGATCACCGCCGCGCATCTCATCGATGTGGGAGATACAGTCATCGGTATTCAGGCTGTAACCCGGAGTACCGCTGAAGTCATCACCATCCCAGATCTGACCGGCTGCTTCGCAGGTCTGCTGAGAGGTTTCATAGACGTACTCACGGCCATCACCTTCGTTGGCTGACAGCACGTAGGTAGCGCCGCCGATTTCAACACTGGCCAGAGTGTCTGGCATGTACAGACCAGCCAGTTGTTCATAGCTGGCGAACTGACCTGTGCCGTCGTCTTTGTTGGAAGCATCCAGTTGGTTAGCGGAAGCAGAATCCCACATCTTCCCGCCCAGAGCGACGATGGAAGACACGCTGGCGTTGGCCACATCAATAATGGCCATGGCATTGTTTTCCTGCAGTGCAACCCAGGCGGTGCTGCCGTCTGCACTCAGCGTCATGTATTCAGGTTCCAGATCCTGAGCGACGGTCGTTCCGGCCGGGCCAGAGATACGCACGCCGGCTGGCAGTTCAGCGGCGCGGCTGCCACCGACGTTGAAGTCACGGAAGTGCACCTGATGAACAACCGCACTGTCGTAACCTGCGCTGATATCAACGATGGTCACTGAGCCTTCCGGATCGTTCTGGTAATCAGCGGATGGTTCGCCTTCGTTGGCGGTCAGGATGTAGTTGCCGTCAGCAGACAGTGTCACCATGTCCGGCAGGGCGCCGGCAGAGTAAGTGGCCAGCAGAGACAGATCAGCAGAGTCGTACAGGGCAATGATGCCGTCGTCCTGTTTTTCGTCGGCTTCAATCGCTACCGCGACTTTACAGTCTTTGGCGGAAACGCTGTTGGCGGCGCCGATGTCGATACCGGCGTCGGCGGCTGCGCCGGACAGATCAATGCTGGAGTCTTTGGTCAGGGTACCGGCAGTGGCATCGTATTCGAGCACATCAACGGTTTCAGCTTCTGCGTTCACGACATACAGACGGTTTGAACAAGTGTCGTAGCTGACGATTTCTGCTGCACTGGTGGCGAAGTCTTCGTCAGCAGTATGGGTGGCCAGCAGAGCCAGGTTCAGGGTGCCGACCGGAGTGTTATCCGGCGTTTCCGGTTGCGGATTTTCCGGCGCGTTGTCCTGGTTGTTGTCAGGCGTGTTGTCTGCATTGTTACTGCTGCCGCCACAGGCTGCCAGTAATGAACAGCCGATGGCCAGAGCCAGAAGCTTACGTTTCATGCACTTCCCCTTGATACGATGTAATTATTAAAAATCGTATGCAGGGTGAAGATGGAATGTGACGGTAAGGTTACGCCTTTATTGCAGAATCATTGCACCAGCCCAGAATTATTGCGCCAGCCAATGTTTCAGTTCACTGCTCAGTGGCAGCCCCTGCAGCGCCTGACCGTGACGATTGCCGTCTCTGTCAAAGCGCTGCAGGGCCGGCGGACCAAACACATGCCAGCTGGCCATCAGGTCGAGCTGTTCACGGCTGCTGTCGGTAATATCAAAACGGATCAGCTGATAACCGGACAGTGCCTGCTGCACCTCCCGGGACTCCAGTAACTCATCCATCTCACGGCAACTGGTGCACCAGTCCGCATAAACATCCACCACCACGGGTTTGTCGGCGGCGGCAATCATGGCATCCAGTTGGGCAACGCTGTCGATGTGCTGAACGTCAGCAGCCGGTTCCCGCGCTACAACCTGCAGGGTGCCGGAGCGCAGAGGTTGCAGCAGTGAAGCATTCCCCTGTGCGGCGCCGGTCAGCCACAGTACACCGGTGACGGCACTGATCAGAGCCAGAGTACGGGCAAAGCGTTGTCTGGCAGTCTGCGGTGTTTCCAGCAAACCAAGATAAACAGCACAGCCGAGCGCCAGCATACCGCTCAGTGCGAGAACATAAGGCGGCGGCAACAGGCGGCTTAACAGACCCACAGCAACCGCCAGCAGGCCAACACCAAACGCCGATTTAATGATCAGCATCCAGCTGCCGGCTTTGGGCAGTAAGCGGCCGCCGCTGAGACCTATGATCAGCAGTGGTACGCCCATCCCCATGCCCAGCGCGAACAGTGCCGCACCGCCGGTAATCACATCACCTGTGGTGCTCAGATACATAAGCGCGCCAGCTAATGGCGCCGACACACAGGGCGAGACCACTAAGGCCGCAAAGAAACCCATCAGGAAAGTACTGAGCAGGTGTCCGCCCTGCTGACGGTTGCTGAAATCGTTCAGGCGGTTGCGCAGGAAGGACGGCAGCTGCAGTTCGAACAGACCGAACATCGACAGCGACAACACCACAAACAGCAGGGCAGCAAGACTGATGACGATGGGCGTCTGGGTGAAGGCGGCGAGGTTTACCCTGGCGCCAAAGGCGGCGACCAATACGCCGATCAGGGCATAGGAGCAGGCCATACCCAGCACATACGACAGCGCCAGTCCGAAGCCTTTACCGGCGGAAAGCTTATTCGCACTCTGCCCGGCAATGATGCTCGACAGAATCGGAATCATCGGGAACACACAGGGCGTCAGTGACAGACCAATGCCCAGCCCGAGGAAACTGAGAATCACCCACCACAGGCTCTTATTGGCGATATCACTGCTGTCCGTTCCGGCCTGTACCGGACTGCTTTCAGTGCTCAGCACCAGTGGTTGGGGCGGGTAACAAAGGCCCTGTTCAGAACAGCCCTGATAACTGAGCGTCAGGGCTGCGCCGGACGGATTGTGGATACGGATATCCAGTTCGTTATGGAACACCTGCACTTTGCCGAAATTTTTGTCCAGCTTGGTTTCTGAAGGCTGGCGGATGTCCAGAGACGCGCTGTCATCGCTCAGCTTAAGCCGGTCTTTATACAGGTAGTAATGGGGTGCGATGGTGAAGTGCACATCATAGCCATCTGCGGCTGGTATGAACTGCGGCTTAAATGCTTCGCTGACCGGCAGGAAGCTGTCGTCTTCCTCTTCCAGCGCTGACAAATCAGGGAGTCCGGCAGCCCACAGGCTGTCACTCAGGGAGAGCAGGACAAAAAAGAATAGGGTGGGCCATTGGCTCAGTCGGGTCATTGCGGCTACCTGATCTGTTGCTGGTGTCTGTGTTTTTTTATTTGGTTATCCCGCTGCGCACCGGCAGAGGTTCCTGATGGTTACAGCATGGCTGACGGGGATTAAGGCAACCTTAAGGGAGTCTTAAGCGCCGTTAAGGTTGGCTTAAGCCGGTGCCTCTATGCTGATACTCATAATTCCAACGAACAGAGTTACTGAGGTAGCCCATGTCCCTTAAAACCCTCCGCAACACCCTGCTTGCCGGTGTTGCTGCACTGGCCCTGGCTCTGCCGTTCAAGGCGATGGCTGCCGACATCGATTTCGATCAGCTGAAAGGCAAAGTGGTATACCTGGATTTCTGGGCCTCCTGGTGTGGTCCGTGCCGTGAGTCCTTTCCGTGGATGGAAGCCATGCACGAAAAATACGCCGCTCAGGGACTGGAAGTGATCGCTGTAAATCTGGATCAGGAACCAGAGCTGGCGCAGAAGTTTCTGCAGAAATACGCCCCTCAGTTCCGGATCGAATACGACGCGTCAGGCGACATGGCCGGGCAGTTTGGTGTCGACACCATGCCGACCAGTTTTCTGATTGGCCGCGACGGCAAAGCACGTAAGAAGCACAAAGGCTTCCACGCTGAGCGCAAAGCCGCCTACGAAACCGAAATCTCAGCTCTGCTGGAGGAATAACATCATGCTGCGACTGATTAGCCGGAGTGTACTGGTGCTGGTGGTCCTGAGCGGACTCAGTGCCTGTGCCGGCGTAAAACCCTGGGAGCGCGATCTGCTGGCCAAACCGCATATGGAACTGGACCCGGACCCGCTGCAAAGCGCCTTTGATGATCATATTTACTTCAGTAAAGAAGCCAGCTCCGGTGGCCGTGGCTTTGGTGGCGGAGGTTGCGGATGCAATTAAAAGACAAAAAGATTGGTCAGCGTCTGGCGCTGGCCACGACGGCACTGCTCGGTGCTCAGGCAACGACTCAGGTTCAGGCCGCTGACGGCGACTGGAAAATTGACTCCGCCCTGCTGGTCTACAGCGAGAGCGATGACCGCGTGCAGGCGGTAGAGCCGGTACTCAGTCTGACACGGGAATTTGAAGATGAAAGCGCGTTTAATCTGCGCATCGTTTATGACTCCCTGACCGGCTCTTCACCTAATGGTGCTGCTATTGCTAATGTGCCGCAGACGTTTACCTCGGCGTCGGCAGCTTCGCGTATGGAAGATGCTGATGAAGAAGAGCAGGAACGGTACGAAGGTCGTGGCGATTACACAGTGAACGCTGGTGATACACCGCTGGATCCGTCCTTTGAAGACTCTCGCACTGTGTTGTCCGCGGGCTGGACTCAGCCCTGGGGTGATGACTACAAAGTCAGCGTCGGCGGTACCTATTCCACCGAAGGCGACTTCACCTCCATGAGCGTCAACGGTGCCATCGCCCGAGACCTGAACAATAACAACACCACTCTGTCTGTTGGCCTGAATCTGGAGTTCGACACCATCAATCCTAACGGTGGTATTCCGCAGGCACTGGGTTCACTGAGTGAACACAACACCAGTGGCAGCGACGATACCAAACAGGTAGTGGATATGATGGTGGGCGTGACACAGGTGCTGAACCGCCGCTGGATTACCCAGTTCAACCTGGGTCTGAGCCAGTCATCCGGCTACCAGAATGATCCGTATAAAATTCTGACCGTGGTGGATAACGGCAATCTGGTGACCGACCCGAATGACAGTGAACGCTACCTTTACGTATTCGAGAACCGGCCGGAAGACCGCCAGAAGATCAGCCTCTATTGGCAGAATAAAGTGGCCATCGGCAGTACCGATGCCATTGATGTCGGCTACCGCTATATGACCGATGACTGGGGCATTAACTCTCATACCATGGATCTGACCTATCACTGGCAGCCGTTGGATCACTTCTATCTCGAACCTCACTATCGCTACTACACTCAGACAGCGGCGGATTTCTACGAGCCGTTCCTGAATGCCGGCAGCGAAGTGGCGGTCACTGGCAGCAGTGTCACCGCACTGGTGAATGAGGCCTCCTCTGATCCGCGCCTGGCGGCCTTCAGTGCCAATACCTATGGCATCAAGGCTGGATTCCCGTTGCGCCAGGATGAAGAAATTTCAGTGCGTGTGGAATACTATCAACAGCAGGATGACAACAGCCGTAAAGCGGTGGCAACCGGATCGGATCTCGATGGCATGTCACAGTTTACTGAGCTTGAAGCCAGCTGGATTCAGGTGGGCTACTCGTTCCGCTGGTAGGCGACTTTAATGGAAACCCGCAGCATGGGTTGCGGGGTAACACTGCAGAAGGAGTGCCGTGCACGGCATGAAGTTTCAACTGCAACTGACACAACTGGAA
>PAJK01000026.1 GCA_002706025.1 Oceanospirillaceae bacterium | reverse complement strand
AAGTTGTCTACAAATTCTGATTTCAGAATAAAAGCAGACATTAAAAAAGGTTCATCGCACTTTACCGGGAAACGCCGCTTTGATTTTCAAAAAGAAGTAGTCGTTGTCCCGGTACCCATACGCCATTCTCTTGATCACTTTGATCTTGTTGTTCATTCCCTCCAGCACGCTGGTGTTCAGACGGTAAACAGCACTTGCCGTAATCCCTGACAGATACCCTTTCAGACGCTTTGCAAACTGGATCGCTGGCTGGATTCCACTGCTCATTGCCATTCCGTACCACTCCCTCCAACGACGTTTGGCTTCTGCTTCCGATGGCGCAAACCAAAGTTCTTTAAGCTGATCTTTCAACACATAAACCGTCATCAGACTCTGATTTGCCTGCAGTAACTCCTGCAACTGTATCGCCTGCTCGGCTTTCAGATTGTTCGCGTTCCTAAGCAATAACCAGCGAGCCCGCTTGATAATCTTGCGTCCAGGTTTGTCGTGACGCAGTTGGTTAGCCTGATCCACACGCACCCGATCCACCACTTCGCGGCCAAATTTGGCCACCACATGAAACAGGTCATAGACAACCCGGGCGTTCCGACAGTGGTGCTGTACCTCCAGATCCATGGCGGTATTCATATCCATCGCCACCGCTTCAATTTGTTCACAGGCCTCCACTCCGAGCCATTCAAAAAAGGGCCGCACAGCCGCCCGGCTGCGTCCTTCTCCGACCCAGAGCAGTTGCTGATTATCGGCATTGACCACGACGGTGGCGTAGCGGTGGCCCTTGAACAAAGCAAACTCATCCATGATCAGGCGCTTCAGGCCTTTCCTGTCTGGCTCCCGCTGCTCGCGTTTCAGGCGCTGATAGTCGATGGCTTTGACGGTGTGCCAGTGAACACCGGTTAGCCGTGCGACATGAGCAACCGGCATCTTCTGCACCAGCACTTCGATCCAGAGCATGAAACTGCGGGTCATGCGTAATCTGTCCGGAAGCCATGAAATACGCTCTGTCCTGGGGCCGCAACGGGAGCAAGCGACTCTGGCAACGGGGACATCAAGCCAGACTTTGAAGGGGCCGATATCGCGTTCACGAATGCGCCGGATGGAGCGGTCATGCATTTGATAAGCCGATTGGAGGCAGTGGCGGCAGTGGTACTGACGGTTCGGTGAAGGTTGTAGCTGGATGACGAGCGAATCGGAGGAAATCTGTTGGTAGCTTTGGATCTCAAAGCCTTCCCAGAGAAGGGTAAGCGGATTAGGATTCATGGATCGGCAGTAGTCGGTTTTGTTTGGGTTTTGGCGAATGCAAACTTAACCGATTTTACTGCCGTTCTCATTTTTCACGCTTAAATGCGTTGAACCATAAAAAAGGGCCTCAAGGCCCTTTTTTATTGTGGTTAAGTCTTATGACACGGCACTGTTGCCGGCCCGGCGACTCTTATCAATACGCTTGTTGTGGATCTGGCGGACTTTGCGCAGGGCTTTGTCGAAGGCATCGGTGACGGCCAGATACATGTCTTCATGTTCCGGATTGTCGTGGTTGTCACGGGTGATGGCAACGGTTTGCCCGGGCAGACCGATCTCCAGGGATACGTGGGCCAGCTTACCTTTATAGCTGTGGTTGTGCGGCATGGCGACAACGGCCCTGACTCCGGTGATTTCATCGAAAGTCGAGGTCAATTTGCCTGCTTTGTCACGGATATGCTGTTCGATAGCATCGGAGTGACTGATGTCGCGGAAGCTGATTTCCAAACCTTTCATAGCGTCTCCTTAAGAGTCCAAAGAGTCCAAAGAGTCCTTGCCACTTATACCTGCAGTGGCATCAGGCCTCTGGTTGATATTTCACCGGAACAGTTTCCGGTGAACGGGTTGGTCATTTCAGATTACAACAGTAAAACAAAACTTCAATCGATCCAGGTCAAAAATTGTCAGGGCTTTTCGGTGACAAATCCTCACTGGAATCTGCCTGCCTGCTATGCTGAATATGACCCCGGAAAAAGGTGTTTGGTTCGGGGATTTTTCTGATCGAAACCAACGGATGGGCTCATTCTATGCATCCTCTTACAGCCTTCTACAGCGGCCAGGGCACAGACCACAGGGGGCGCAGCTTTAACAGTATTCTCGCTTTTCCGGATACTGAGCTGGAAATCTGCCACGATTACATTCAGTGGCTGTTTCCGCTGCACGAACCCAGTCCCTACAACCCGGAAGCGCCGGTCGTCACGGATGAGGTTATTGCTGACTTTCGCCATAATGCCGAGCTGCAGTCGCGCATGCATCAGGCTTTGCAGCGCATGTTGACGTTTCTTGGCATGGTGATGCGTGAATCCCCCCAGGGATTTGAACTGGTGTTGCCAACAGACATCTGTGACCGTCACTGGCTGGTGCCAGAAAACCACAATTTCCGGCGCATCAGTCGCATGCTGGCATCGCTGAAGCTGATGGGGCTGGATACGCAGGCGCACGCGCTGTGGCAGGGATTGCAGGTACTGGCTTTGCGCTGCGAAGGCAAAATCACCCCGGCAACCCTGACTTATTGGCGTCTGGCGGCCATGCGCTTTGATGACTCCATGTGATATGGGGCTTATACCGTCACTGTGATATTCTGACCGACCTGACATGGACCAGACTGGCGGACGCAGAATGCGGGTTTACGATGTTCCCGTCGTATTTTTTGACCTCGATGATTCCCTGATAAACAAGGACGCTAACAGTCTCTGGATTCGCTGGCGGGTCAAGCGTGAGCGCTGGGCCGTCGTTGAGGCCATGCTGGCGCTGGCCTCGCTCTACCGCGCATACAAAAAAGGTCGTGTGACTCACGGCCGTTTATCGAATTACTACCGTACCCGCACCCGCGGCATGACGCTGGAAGAGTATCAGATTCATGTTGAGCGCTTCTTTACTGAGCGCGGCCAGCTGCATATTTATCCACAGGCAGCCTCTCTTTTGTTTGCCTACCGGCGCAAGGGGGCGGAGCTGGTGATGATCACCGGCGCGGATGATGTGGTGGCCAGGGCATACGGTAATGCGCTGGGCATCAATAATGTCATCAGTAACCGGCTGAGTACGGAAAATAACCGTATCGTCGGTCTGGAAAAGCCCATGTGCTATGGCGCCGGTAAAGTCGATCTGGCGCGCCAGTTTCTGACCCGCCGCGGCTGGTCATTTGAAGATGCCGCTTTCTATTCAGACAGCCATGCGGATATTCCGCTACTGGAAGCGGTCAAACAGCCGGTTGTTCTTAATCCCAGCGACGAATTGCGCTCGGTGGCACTTGAACGTCAGTGGCCTTGCCTCGACTGGCGCTCAGAATAGGGCTGTATGCGTGGAAAGACAGGTCCTCTGTCTTGCCGCTCAACCTGCATACCGTTATAGTTCTGCCTATCTCTAAATCCTGTAATTAACGGAGCCTGCGGTGTTTTTCCAATATAACCGCCCCCTGCAAAAGGGTCAGAACCTGACCTGTCGATGGTGTTAAGCGCTGTTCAATCTCTGACCGGCCGCTCAGGCTATCTATCGCGCTTAACAATCTGAAGGTAATTATGACTCCGCAACAATTTGCTGCTCTGGCTGAACAGGGCTTTAACCGCATCCCCGTGGCCCGCGAAGTGCTGGCTGACCTTGATACTCCTCTGACCACTTTCCTCAAGCTGGCGAATGCGCCATACAGCTATTTGCTGGAATCGGTGCAGGGCGGCGAGAAGTGGGGCCGCTATTCCATGATCGGTCTGCCATGCCGGGAAATTCTGACCATCAGTGGTCATGACATCACGCTCACCCGTGACGGCGACATCGTTGAACAGCACAGCGTGGAAGATCCACTGGCGTTTGTCAGTGAGTTCCAGCAGCGTTTCCGTGTGGCTAATGTTGATGGCCTGCCGAAGTTTGATGGTGGTCTGGTCGGTTATTTTGGCTATGACACCGTGCGCTACATTGAGCCACGCCTGAAAAACTCCTGTCCGAAGGACGAGCTGGGCACCCCGGATATTCTGTTGATGGTGTCTGAGGAAGTCGTGGTATTCGACAACCTCAGCGGCAAGCTGCACTTAATTGTGCTGGCAGACCCGGCGGAAGATAACGCCCATGAAAAAGCTGAACAGCGTATTCATGAACTGCGTCAGCAGCTGCGTGAACCATACACAGGCCCGATCGGTAAGCCGGTTGAAGCACCTGCTGAAGTCACGGAAGCTGATTTCCGCTCTTCCTTTGGTGAGCAGGAATTTATGGACGCGGTTGAACGCATCCGTCAGTACATCTTCGCCGGTGACATCATGCAATGCGTTCCATCGCAGCGCCTGACGGTACCTTATGGTGGCGACCCTGTGAATATTTACCGTGCGCTGCGCACGCTGAACCCATCGCCTTATATGTACTGCATGAATCTTGGTGACTTCCACGTCGTGGGTTCTTCACCGGAAATTCTTGCCCGTCTTGAAGATGGTGAAGTAACCGTACGGCCGATTGCCGGTACCCGCGTGCGCGGTGCCACCGAAGAAGAAGATCTGGCACTGGAGCAGGAACTTCTGTCGGATCCGAAAGAAATCGCTGAACACGTTATGCTGATAGACCTTGGCCGTAACGATGTTGGCCGGGTGGCGAAAACCGGTGAAGTGGAAGTGACCGATCAGATGGTCATTGAACGCTACAGCCACGTGATGCACATCGTGTCCAACGTGAAAGGCAAAGTAAAAGACGGTATCGGCGCCATGGACGTGCTGCGTGCAGCGCATCCGGCCGGTACTTTGAGTGGCGCACCGAAAATCCGCGCCATGGAAATTATTGATGAAGTGGAGTCTACCAAACGCGGCGTTTATGGCGGTGCGGTGGGCTACCTGAGCTGGAGCGGCAATATGGATATGGCCATTGCCATCCGTACCGCAGTGATTAAAGACGGCAAGCTGAATATTCAGGCTGGCGCCGGGGTGGTTGCGGATTCTGTACCGCGGCTGGAATGGAAAGAAACCATGAATAAAGGCCGCGCTATGTTCCGTGCGGTTGCCATGGCGGAAGCCGGACTGGACCAATAACCACACATTCAGGCGTAACGCCGCAGGAGTCAGCAATGTTAGTCATGATCGACAATTACGATTCATTTACCTACAACGTCGTGCAGTATTTTGCCGAACTGGGCGCCGATGTCAGAGTCTTCCGTAACGACGAAATTACCGTCGCTGAAATTGAAGCGATGAACCCGGATCAGCTGGTGGTTTCCCCGGGACCTTGCACGCCCAATGAGGCGGGTATCTCCATGGAAGCCATCCGCTACTTCGCTGGTAAATTACCGATTCTGGGGATCTGTCTGGGGCACCAGAGTATTGGTCAGGTTTTCGGTGGCGATATCGTTCGCGCCGGCCAGGTGATGCACGGGAAAATTTCTCCGGTGCATCATAACAATACCGGTGTCTTCGCAGGTCTGAAAAACCCTTACAACGCCACCCGTTATCATTCTCTGGTGATTGATAAAAACACCATCCCTGACTGTCTGGAAATTACCGCGTGGACGGAAAATGAAGACGGCAGCATGGAAGAAATTATGGGCGTGCGTCATAAGGAATTAGCGATCGAGGGCGTGCAGTTTCACCCGGAATCTATCCTGACCGAACACGGTCACGATCTGCTGAGAAATTTTCTGGAACAGAACAAAGGGGATAAATAATGGATATCAAAACCGCACTTGCCCGCGTCGTTGAGCGCCAGGATTTATCCACCGAAGAAATGATTGATGTGATGCGCCAGATTATGACCGGTGAGTGTGATGATGCTCAGGTGGGTGGTTTTCTGGTGGGTTTGCGTATGAAGAGTGAAAGCATCGACGAAATTGTCGGTGCTGTCACTGTGATGCGTGAGCTGGCAACCGGCGTAAAAATCAAAGCGGAACATGCTGTAGATATCGTCGGTACCGGTGGTGATGGCGCCAATTTATTTAACGTTTCCACCGCATCCTCTTTTATCGTTGCGGCTGCAGGCGGAACCGTGGCGAAACATGGCAACCGTGGTGTGTCGTCCAAATCCGGCAGNGCTGATTTATTGGAAGCGGCTGGCGTTAATCTGAATCTGAACTCAGAACAGGTTGCCCGCTGCATNGATGAACTGGGCGTTGGCTTTATGTTTGCGCCATCGCATCACAGTGCCATGAAGCANGCTATTGGCCCGCGTAAATCGCTGGGTATGCGTACCATCTTTAATATTCTCGGACCTATGACCAACCCGGCGGGNGTAGCCAATCAGGTTATTGGTGTGTTCAGTAAGGCNCTGGTGCGTCCGGTGGCTGAAGTGCTGCAGCGCATGGGAGCCGGCCATATTCTGGTGGTGAATTCTCAGGATGGACTGGACGAAATCAGTCTGGCGACCACCACCTATGCCTGTGAATTAAAAAATGGTGAACTGAAAGAATACGAAATNAAGCCAGAGGATTTCGGTATTCAGTCACAGGTTCTGTCCGGACTGGATGTTGCCGATTCTCAGGAAAGTCTGGCGCTGATTAAAGATGCGTTAGGTAAGCGNGAAACGNCTGCCGGTATNAAAGCGGCTGANATGCTGGCACTGAATGCCGGTGCNGCGATCTATGTTGCCGGTCTGGCCAGCAATATGAAACAGGGTGTTGATATGGCGCAGGACGCAATTTACTCCGGACTGGCGCTGGAAAAACTCAATGAGCTGGTGAGCTTTTCACGCTTTCTGGCGGAAGACGAAGNAAACTGATGAATACTCCAACCATTCTGAAAAAGATTCTGGCCACCAANGCGGAAGAAGTCGCTCTGCGCAGCAAGACTCTGCCNTTGGCAGANATAAAAGCCCAGGCGCTGGATTGNGATCCGNCTGAGCTGCGGGGTTTTTACAATGCGATGCTGGCCAAGGNCGAAGCGGGAAAGCCTGCGGTTATTGCTGAAGTAAAAAAAGCGTCACCATCCAAAGGCGTTCTGCGTGAGCACTTTGTGCCGCAGGAAATTGCAGAGTCTTATGAANAGGGCGGGGCNGCCTGTCTGTCNGTNCTGACTGACCGTGATTATTTTCAGGGGCATGAAGACTATTTAAAAGCNGCCCGTGCTGCCTGTTCCCTGCCGGTTATCCGCAAGGATTTCCTCGTTGATCCTTATCAGATTTACGAAGCCCGTACGATTAACGCTGACTGCGTCCTGCTGATCGTCGCTGCGCTGAGCAAAATGCAGCTGCAGGATCTGGAAGGTATTGCTCATGAATGNGGTATGGATGTGCTGGTAGAAGTGCATAACGAAGAAGAGCTGCACACNGCTCTGACACTGAATACGCCGTTATTGGGTATCAATAACCGTAATCTGCACACCTTCGAGNTGACACTGGAAACCACATTTNGNCTGCAGCAGCAGGTTCCGGCGGATAAACTGCTGGTAACGGAAAGCGGTATTCTTACTCCGGATGACGTTGCCGTTATGCGTGAGCGCAATATTAATGCGTTCCTGGTGGGCGAAGCCTTTATGCGCGCGGAAAACCCGGGCGAAGAGCTGCATAAACTCTTCTTCTGACATCAGAGGTTCAGCAGNCGNGCACAAAAAAGCAGGCTTNAAGCCTGCTTTTTTGTGCCTGTCATCTGGNATGTCAGTCCGGATGGTTAACGCGGATCTGCAGAATTTCGTCCATATTATCCATCATCAGAGTAACCAGCTGAGGATCAAACTGTTTGCCGGANTCTTTTTCGATCAGATTGATAATCTCATCNTCCGGCCAGGGTTCTTTGTAGCAGCGCTTACTGCCCAGCGCATCAAACACATCNGCCAGCGCAGTGATGCGCCCGGCAATATGAATCTGTTCACCTTTCAGGCCACGGGGATAACCGCTGCCATCCCAGCGTTCGTGATGCTGNGCGGCAATAATGGACGCCAGCTGCAGAATCCNNCGGTCTGATTTACTGAGAATATCGGAACCAATCTGGGCATGNTCCTGCATCACGCTCCATTCGCTGGCGTCGTGTTTGCCCGGTTTATTCAGAATATGATCCGGAATGGCGATCTTACCGACATCGTGCAGAGGCGCGGCCAGTTTGATCAGNTCGGCTTCGCGTTCTGACAGGCCGCATTTGATNGCCAGCAGGCGGGAGATCTGAGCCACACGTTTTACGTGGGCGCCGGTTTCCCGGGAGCGTTGTTCTACNGCTTCNCCAAGCATGTACACCAGCTCGCGCTGAGTCTCGATGATCTCTTCGCGCATCAGCAGGTTTTCATAGGTGATNGCGACGTTGGTGGCGTAAATTTCCAGCAGCTGTTTGTCGAGATCGGAAGGTTCTNTCTGATAGGTCACGAACAGCAGGCTTTCACTGCCNCGCTCGGAAGCAAAATAGCCAATGTAGTGGTTNGCCAGNTACTGGCTTTTGCGTTCCTGCATGGCCAGTTCAAAACCTTCACGGACATGCTCNGGAATATTGTCGAAATTTTCTTCATCACTGAGCTGCTGCATTTCACCGGTGGCTGCCAGTACGCGGAAACGGTTGCCACCAAGCAGGGCATCAGTACGGTTAGTGCTGGAGCAATACAGCGCGCTTTCTTCCAGTCCGAGCAGATTCGTTACCTGAGACAAAACAGCAGAAGCAAACTGGCCAATAGCACCGGTACTGAAGACTTTGGCGGAGGCCATAATCACCCGTTCCAGCCCGCGGCGGTGTTCGTTCAGGGTACAGATGTCGCGGTAGCTGCGCAGCGTGGCGTACATTAGTGTGTTCAGTTTGGTGGTGGTCAGTTCCGTTTTGTCTTTGTAGTCATTGATATCGTAAGTACGGATGACTTCATGCTCCGGTGCCTGACCAGGCTGACCGGTGCGCAGCACAATACGGGTATAGCGNTTGTTCAGTTCTTCACGAATGTAACGGGATACTTCCAGTCCGGCGTGATCATCTTCCATCACCACGTCCAGCAGGATCATTGCGATATCGTGATTGGCNGCCATGATCTGGCGGGTTTCTTCACCACTGTAGGCACTGAGCAGTTCCAGGCGGCGACCATCAAACTGGAAGCCGGAGAGAACCATGCGGGTGATGCGATGAACATCCGGCTCATCATCGGCGATCAGAACGCGCCAGACGTTATGACTGGCGGGGACTGCGGGGGAATCAGAAAACACATCGTCGTCGGCGAACAGCATATCATCGGCCATGTCGGGCGGCTCCGTATCTTTATAATCTCGACAGCGCCCCGGCAGTGTACGCGGAGCACTATCAGTTTAGATCACTCCAGCGTTATATCCTCAGATTATTCTGTGCGGCGGGGAGGTGCCGGGCGGCGGGCGCCGAAAACGACCATGGTTTTACCTTTCACGGACACCAGGCCTTTTTCTTCCAGGTCTTTCAGCACGCGACCAACCATTTCCCGTGAACAACCGACGATACGGCCAATTTCCTGGCGGGTAATTTTGATCTGCATGCCATCCGGATGTGTCATGGCATCCGGCTCTTTGCTGAGGTCCAGCAGAGTACGGGCGACACGACCGGTAACATCGAGGAATGCCAGATCGCCCGCTTTGCGCGTGGTGCGGCTCAGGCGATTGGCCATCTGACGGAAGATATAGAACATGAGCTTGGCATCCTGCTCCACCAGTTCACGGAACTTGGTGTAGCTGATCTCGGCAACTTCACATTCTGTTTTGGCTTTAACCCAGGCGGTGCGTTCCTGTTGTTCTTCATCGAATAGGCCCATTTCACCGAAGAAATCACCTTCGTTGAGGTACGCCATAACCATTTCACGGCCATCGTCATCTTCGATAATGACGCTTACCGACCCTTTTATCAGGTAATAAAGGGTATCGCTCTCTTCCCCGGCATAGATGAGGGTAGAGCGTGCCGGATAGCGGCGTTTGTGGCAGTGAGATAAAAAGTCGTCAAGGTGCTGATGCTTTGACGGCATTTTGGGGAGACTCATATCGGGCGTCCAATCCTGTGTTAGCCTAGATTATCACTCATTAACAGGCTGAGGTGAACCACCGCAGCGCAGAGAACATTAGGCGATTTCCGCCATCTTTTTCGGTACGGACGATTTATCCTGTCGGCTTCCCTGTGATAACCTCCGCCTCCTTTCCATTTTTATGCGGGGATGATGATGAAGGCAACAGTTAAATGGGTTGACGGCGCGATGTTTCTTGGTGAATCGGGCAGCGGTCACTCTGTGGTAATGGACGGGCCTGAAGATCACGGTGGACGCAATATGGGCGTGCGTCCAATGGAAATGCTGCTGCTCGGACTGGGCGGTTGTACCAGCTTTGATGTGATGAGCATTCTGCGTAAACAGCGCCTGGATGTAATTGATTGCGTTGCGGACGTAGAAGCCGAACGCGCAGACGCGGTTCCGAGTGTTTTTACCAAAATTCACGTGCACTTTCGTGTTACCGGTCGCAACCTGAAAGACTCCGCGGTAGAACGGGCTGTTAAATTGTCAGCTGAAAAGTACTGCTCTGCGTCCATTATGCTGGAACAGGGTGGTGTTGAAATTACTCACAGTTATGCCGTGAGTGAATTTGATTGACCGCCATCAGCGGTCACTAATGAGGATGAGCGATTGAACAATAAGTTGCGGCTTCATGGCTTCAATAATTTGACCAAGTCATTAAGTTTCAATATCTATGACATCTGTTATACCAACAGTGAAAAAGAGCGTCAGGAATATATCCGTTATATCGATGAGCTGTATAACGCTGATCGTTTGACGAAAATTCTGACCGATGTGGTGGATATCATCGGAGCTAACATTCTTAACATTGCGCGTCAGGATTACGATCCGGAAGGTGCCAGTGTGACCATGTTGATTGCTGAACATGAAGTTCTGCCCAGCGAAGACCTGATGGAAGAAAAGCCAGGTCCTCTTCATGACGCTGTGGTTGCTCATCTGGACAAGAGCCATGTGACCGTGCACACCTACCCGGAAAGTCACCCGCAGGGTGGGATTTCGACCTTCCGCGCGGATATTGATGTGTCGACCTGTGGTCTGATCTCACCACTGAAAGCACTGAACTATCTGATTCACAGCTTCGATTCTGACATCGTGACCGTAGACTACCGTGTACGTGGTTTTACCCGTGACGTTGACGGTGTTAAGCATTACATTGATCACGACATTAATTCGATTCAGAATTACCTGACCGAAGATACACAGAACGCCTATCAGATGATTGACGTNAACGTGTATCAGGAAAATACCTTCCACACCAAAATGCTGCTCAAGGATTTCGAACTGGATAACTACCTGTTCGGAGAGGGGGTTCAGTCTATGGTGCCGGAGGAGCGTCAGGCGGTTGAAGAGAAGCTGCGCAAAGAAATGCTGGAGATTTTCTACTCGCGCAACATGCCCTGAGGCCTGAATGCCGTTGATTGTCCGCGGCCTGATGGTCGCCCAGGCGCTGGCACTGAGTGCCGCGCCGCTCCTGATTCTGGTTGGTGGCCTGATTGGTCACCAGCTGCACCCCGATCCCCGTTTTGCCACCCTGCCTGTTGCTGCCATGATCTGTGGTACTGCCTTTGCAGCACTGCCTGCTGCCCGGTTGGCGCAGCGCTTCGGTCGTCGCCGTTTATTTATTCTGGCCATGTTCAGTGGCGCTCTGTTCAGTCTTTGTGCGGCACTGTCTGTTGCCCAGCACTGGTTCACCGGCTTCACTCTGGCTGCTCTTGGCATCGGCGGAGTGAATGCGGTTGTGCAACAGTTCCGCTTCGTTGCCATGGATGCCGCTGATGCCGGCAAGGCGCCGCTGATTGCTGCCCGACTGTTGCTGGCCGGACTGGTGTCAGCGTTTCTTGGCCCGGAGCTGACCCGGTTGAATGACTGGTATCCACCGCTGGGTGAGGGGGCAGCCTTTGGCGCGCTCATCGTCTGTTATCTGCTGGCGGCCATGATTCTCAGCTGGATTATGCCGCGAACTGTGGTGGTCAGTGCGCAGGTTGCGGAGGCCGGGCGCAGCTGGTCTGAGTTACTGCAACAACCGGCATTACCACTGGCGATTCTGTCTGCGGCCTGTGGTTATGGGGTGATGGCCTACGTTATGACCGCGACACCGCTGAGCATGACGCAGGGCATGGGCTATCCGCTCAGCGATGCGAAGTGGGTGATCCAGAGTCATATTATGGCCATGTATCTGCCATCCCTGCTGTCGGGTCAGCTGATTCAGTGGCTGGGTTTCCGGCGCATGATTTTCAGCGGTGTGCTGGTGATGCTGGCCTGTCTGTCTGTGGCCTGGTGGGATCAGAGCTTCCTACACTATTGGCTTGGGCTGGTACTGTTGGGGCTGGGCTGGAATCTGTTGTTTGTTGCCGGCACGGCATTGCTGCGGCGCTGTTACCGGGCGGAGGAAGCCGGTCGGGTCGAGGGCATCAACGATATGCTGGTGTTTGCCTGTCAGGCCTTCGGCGCGCTGGCATCCGGCAGTCTGGTACTGCTGCTGGGCTGGAAGGGCATGCTGTTGACGACGCTGCCAGCCCTGCTGTTACTGCTGTTGGTGCTGTTACGAACACCGCGCCGCAGTCTCAGCGCCGGCGCTGAGGCTGCTCAGGGTGCTGATCAATCCTGATCGGCTGGCGCTGCGGACGCAGGGCGTTACCCTGCACGAATGAATAAATGCAGAGGCAGGCTGCGGCACTGAGCAGCAGGCAGGATAATACGATATAGGCAGTCATGGGTTTCTCCCGTAAAGACCGGATGATTCAGCTTAGAGGGTAGGTGAGCTGCAGAAAAATACTGCGGCACTCGTCAACTTTCAGCCTGTCATAGCTGTAGCAGAGGTCTTTTTCTCCGTCCGTGTCTTCAGAATGCACGCATCTGTGTTTCAGAATGCACGCATCAGGGTCAGCTGCCATTGTGGGCGGGTATCCTGATATTGGCGGATACCGGACTGCTCCAGCCAGTCGTCTTCGCCCGGTGTCAGGTGCACATTCGCCAGGCTGTACCAGTATCCACTCCAGCGGTATTCAACAAACAGATCGAGGTTCTGATGAGGGCTGCTGGTCTGCACCAGATAGCCCGATGCATCGGGCATAAAGCGATTACTTTCACCCTGATAGCGCCAGTGTCCGCCGTAGCGCAGGCCCGGTGAAAGCTGGTGTGTCAGCGCCAGACGGAACATGTAGTCGGGCTGATTCGGCATTTGATAGCGGCGTCGTAAAAGGCCGCCGGTTTTCATTTCAGAATGATAGGCACCGGCACCAAAATCGATGCGGATATCCTGACTGCCCGGATAGAACTCCAGATCCAGCTCGACACCACGCAGAGTGCTNTTGCCATCGTTGTTTACCGGTGTCAGTACCGNCANCAGAGTGTTGTCCGCCGAGGTTTCGGTGCTGATGCCCTGATACATGGCGCGGTTGATAATGCGCTGGAANCCGCGCAGATAGATGCCNCTGTTGCGGTCGGTACGGGCTGATGCCTGNCGCAGGAAATTGTACTCATAGCTNACATCGACGTTGCTNATCAGTTCCGCTTCGAGGCTGTCGTTGCCGCGCCAGATCAGATCGCCCTGGCGGAATTCGTAGGGCACCTGATCGGAAATCTCCGGCTCGCGCACACTCTGACTCATGCTCACCCGCACACGGCTCTGAGGATTAAGGCGCTGCAGGAGATGAAATGAGGGCAGCCAGTAGGTACTGGTATCAATGCCGGATNACTGTGCTCCGCTGGAGCTTTCCAGGCTGACTTCGTGGCTCTCCATGCGGAAGCCAATTTCAAATTCGGTACTGTCAGTGACCTGCCAGCGGTCGAGCATGTGCACACCGGCGCGGTTCTCTTTTACATCGTAGTTNTAGGGCAGGCCGCTGCGGTCACTGTTGGTAGTGAGAATACCNCTGCCGGAGCCGGCGGCTGTGCGTTTGCGCTGTTCGATGCTGACNCCNGCTGACCAGCGGTGCTCGTTCAGCAGCTCACTGAGNGTTGTNCCCAGCTGATAACGGCTGTCGTTGAGTTCNCTCAGCTGCCAGGCGTCGCTCGGTTGTTCCTGCTGCAGAGTGCGGTCGAGGGAAAANTGCTCCGCGACAAAACTGCTCTGCAGGGACAGATGATCCCAGTTGATCACCAGATTACCNCCGGCCCGCTCNGTACGGCGTTTGCCCCGCTGCAGTGAGCTGACNTCGGTGAACTGNGGTGANGTCTGNTTGGTGGGACGGTTGAGTGCGTACACACCATCNANATCTTCACGGTGATCGTGGCGCAGTTCCAGCAGATACAGATTGAGCGGATGGCGGTCATTGATCAGCGCGTTGTAACTCAGGTGCAGGCTGTCATTCTGCTCGCGTTGATTGCTTTGCCANCTGTCGCGCCCGTTGCTGTCTGACACTGTGTCGCCATGCAGGTCGTAACGGTGCAGGCGGCGCTCCCCAAACAGGCGCAGCGGGTGTTCGTCATCGANCAGGTGAGCGGCAAACGCCACCCGGCTGCTCAGNGGCTGTCCCCCTGTGCTGAGCAGCAGGCCNTCACCACCGTAGGCATCGGTCAGCACCACATTGATGGTACCGGCGGAGCCACTTTGCATAAGATCCGCGCGGGGATTCCGGTCGACTTCGATGTGATCGATCATGGCCGCCGGAATCTGCCGGGTTGAGAGAATATTGTTNGCNTGGTCGCCGAGCAGTGGCTGACCATTAATCAGAATGGTCAGATAGCTGCTGTCGAGGCCATGTAACTGAATTTCGGTTTTGCCGTTCTGCTGGCCTATGGTCACACCGGGCAGGTGNTGCANCAGATCGTAGAGGGTCTGCGGGTTGTACATGCGCAGGTCGCGGGCGGAATACACTTCCTGTGGATAGGCGGTGTTGCCGTTGACCTGAGGCAGCGCCAGTGCCTGCAGAGGCAGCAGCGCTGAGAGGGCCAGAACCAGCCCGGTTTTATTGCGGCGGANTCTGGTGGTAACCGACGCTATTTGGGTAACTGCGCACATATGAGCTTAAATCCCTGCTCCTGAGCCATCAGCTCTACCTGGGCGAATGACTCAGCGGCCCAGTCCTCGTATGCCAGATGGCGGTTGGCAACAATCCACAACTGACCATCGGCGGTCAGATGCTGGCGGCTTTCACTGAATAAACGACGGGCAAACTCGTAATCGGTCTGTTTACCCTGATGAAACGGCGGATTACTGAAGATGTAGTCGAAGCGGCCGTCGATATTATTCAGGCCGTCACTGGCGATAATGTCGGCGGCCAGATTCAGCCGCGCGCTGTTNAGCTGCGCACTGCGGATGGCCATGGCATCGATGTCGGCCAGTGTCACNTCCAGTGNCGGGCTGACAGCTTTCATACTCAGTCCGATCACCCCGGAACCACAGCCCAGATCCAGCAGTCGGCCATGGGCCGGAGCCGGAACGTGTTCNANCAGAATGGCGGTGCCTTTGTCGAGGGAGCCATGATTGAAAACACCGGGCAGGGTCATATAACTGTTGCCGTTATGGCTGAACGAGGCNGCAAACTTCAGCCAGTTAAAGCTGTTCTGTTCTTTCAGTTGCAGNTGCCAGAGGCTGCAGTGGCGGGCGGAGTCGACTTTNTCTGTNTCCTCAGCCAGATCTTTGCAGGCCTTACCGATGCTTTTGCCGCCGCTGTCATTGGCACCGGCGANGTAGCAACCATTGTGGCTGGCGGCAATCAGGCTGACCAGNGTCAGGCCCAGCTGTTTGGCTTTTGGCCACAACAGAATCACAGTNTCGAAANCCTGCAGCTGTTCNGGCTGTGGNAGCCCATAGACAGATTTATCGCCCAGCGCGGCACAGGCCTGAGTGGTCGGCAGATCCCAGCTGTTGANGGTGCAGCCNGATTCCTGCAGCTGGCCAAGCCAGCCGGATGGCAGNCTGGCNTCNGCGCCGATGATCAGAGTTTTTTCGTTCAGCAGGTGTGGGTGGCGTAATAACAGCTCATAGACTTCGCCGCTCATTCAATAATTCCTGACAACATATCGCGGATATTCAGGGCTGCCTGATGCAGATCGTCCTGCACCGAAATCAACCCGCGGGAGAGCAGGGTAGAGGCTTCTGTGCCCTGACTCAAGGTAAACACNGGCTGCCCGCTCTGGCGGGTCAGCTGTTGCAGCTGATTCAGCGACATTTCACTGACGGTGTGGCCAATATTCAGNATCAGTGCCTGCCAGCGNGGCATGGCCGCCAGCTCCGTCAGTTGNAGCGGAGTCAGGGTGCCACTGAACCATACTGGTTCAAGGCCATGCTGTTTCAGCAGTAATGCCAGTAACAGCAGATCAATATCATCNTCNTCGCTGCAGTTGGCGATGATNACNGATTTGGCGTCAGCNGCTGTCTGCTGNTCACTTAAGCGCCAGGCCAGACGCGACTGCAGAAAGGCTGCATAAAANCGCAGGCGCGCAGGNCCNAGGTGCTGCGTGACNTTTTCCTGCAGGTGNCGGTACAGCGGAATAAACAGGAAGCGCAGGGCCACNTCGATGGGAAAAAACTGCGTNACTTCCGTGAACAGCGCGGCCGCNGTGCTGTCATCNAATTCGAGAACCGATNTATTCAGNTCTTCNCGATAGTGCTGCCACTGTGACGGGCGATTAGGCACGCTGACCGGCGTTTCNGCGCTGACATCACCGTTGTCTATCATGGCCTGGGCCTGAGAAATAGGGATGCCGCGGTTCAGTAAAGTAACGACTTTACGGATCAGCTGAATATCGTCTTCGGTGTAAAGGCGGTGGCCTTTTGCCGTTCGTTTNGGGGTGAGCAGGCCATAGCGTCGTTCCCAGGCCCGCAGAGTGATGGCATTGACCCCGGTTTCACTGGAAACGATTCGGATGGGGTAATAGGCCAGATTGTGGTCCGCTGATGTATCAGACATCGCCGTAGACTCTTTTCATCGCTGTTAACAGCCCTGATTAATTGTGCAAAGCTGTCTGGATTCTATAAGTACTTATACACAAAGTAAAAACTTGTACAGATTGAATGATTCTCCGCCCGCNGATTTGCGTTGGCTGAACACCCNCAGGCTTGACCCTGTGGCATGAACGTGAGAATTTGCGGGGCATAACACAGCCCGGTATTACCACTATTTTATGGGGATATTTGATGGACCTGAATGATCAGCAGGGCCCGATCAGCCTTGAGTTGCTGAAAAAAGCGGTCGATGCATCCAACGATGGTATCGTGATTTCAGAGCAGGAAGGTGANGATAATATTCTGATTTACGTGAACAAAGCCTTTGAGCGNCTCACCGGNTANAGTGCCGATGAAATCCTGTATCAGGATTGTCGCTTCCTGCAGGGCGGAGACCGCGATCAGCAGGGGCTGAAGANNATCCGTGNAGCCATTCACGACGGTCATTCTTCCCGCGTCGTNCTGCGTAACTATCGCAAGGATGGCAGNCTGTTCTGGAATGAGCTGAGCATTTCCCCGGTGTTCAANGAAGCTGATCAGCTGACCTACTACATCGGTATTCAGAAAGACGTTACTGAACGGGTTGAGCTGGAAGATAAGCTGCGNCTGGCGGAAGAGACGCTGGCACAGCTGCAGGNCAACTNANGCGGGTTCTGTCAGACTCTGGCAGGCAGAAGTGGCCTGACTGAACAGATCGACAGATCACCGGAAAACAAAAAAGGAGCCATGGGCTCCTTTTTTGTTGCTACAGTTGAGAAGGCGCTTATTTAACGGCTTCAGCAGCTTTAACGATCATGCCTTTGGCTTCTTCGGCATCNCCCCAGCCCTGNACTTTCACCCACTTGCCTTTCTCCAGATCTTTGTAGTTCTCGAAGAAATGAGCAATCTGATCNCGCAGCAGCTGTGGNACGTCGTTGATGTCTTTAACATCGTTNTACAGCTGAGTCAGNTTTTCGTGAGGTACAGCAACCAGTTTGGCATCGCCACCNGCTTCGTCTTCCATGTTCAGTACNCCAACGGCACGGGCACGGATGACAGAACCTGGCTGAACCGGGTACGGAGTGATCACCAGAACGTCCAGTGGGTCGCCGTCATCGGCCAGAGTGTTCGGAATGTAGCCGTAGTTGGCCGGGTAGAACATNGGGGTTGCCATAAAACGGTCAACCAGCAGGCAATCCATGTCTTTGTCCACTTCATACTTGATCGGATCGTGGTTTGCCGGGATTTCGATGACAACGTAGAAGTCGTTTGGCAGGTCTTTGCCAGCCGGAATTGAGGCATAGCTCATGAGAAATTTCCTGAATTTACTATAGTTAATGAAGCGAATGGCGGGGATTATAGCGGCCGGGCCTTGCGATGTCAGTCTGCCATAAGTATAAAGCCACCTGCATTTGCCACGGAACTTATAGTCTGGTTCCCAAGCATGATGAATGGACCATGAAACCGACCCTGATTTGTATCAGCCTTTTGTCTATGTTGGCAGGGGCGCAGTTAAACGCTGAAGAGGCGTACGACGAGTTTGCTGATGGCGCGCTGCCGGCAGAGTTTACACTGGAAGATGACATNCCGGTGGTGCTCACTGCGGCCCGCTTACGCCAGCCCCGNGCNGAAGTGCCGGCCAGTGTCACTGTGATTGAAGCCGATGAGATNCAGGCCTGGGGNGCACGNACCCTGCCGGAACTGATGCGCTTTGTGCCCGGCATGTTTGTTGGTCACGGCGATGATCAGAATAACGCAGCGGTNACGTACCACGCCTCCAGCCCGAGCCTGATGCGCCGGNTGCAGGTGCTGGTGGANGGCCGTTCGGTGTTCCGTGCCGGCATTGCCGCCGTGTTCTGGGACGATATNCCGGTGGCGCTGGAAGATATTCTGCGAATTGAAGTCACCCGTGGTCCGAATGCTGCGACCTACGGCGCTAACTCTTTTCTCGGCGTGATCAATATTATTACCAAACACCCGGGCGATACGCTGGGTACCCGTGTGCGNTACCGCAACGGTACTCAGGGGGTTGATGATGCNTTTCTGAGNCATGCCTGGAATGACGGCATGAGCAGCTACCGCCTGACTTTCAANCTNCAGGCCAGTGATGGTTTTGANGGTGATNANGANGAAACNGATCCCGGCGATGACGAGTTCCGTGACAGTAAACGCCACGGNTTTGTTACCGGTTATTACAGCCGTCAGCTGGACGCCAGCAGTCAGCTGAATGCGCAGGCGTCTTTCAAGCAGGGGCACTCGGATATCCGTGTGGAGAATGAGTTCTTCCGCACACCACCGGATCAGGACACCACAGAATTTGATCTGCTGGTGAAGTTACAGCACGATTTTTCCGAGCATCANCAGTCTCATCTGCAGGCNTATTTCAGCCGCAGCGACCGCCGCCAGCGCAACTACGCCTGCGCCATGACGGTGATGTTTGATCCCGACCTTTATACCCTCTATGAACAGAATCCGGGCGCTGCANAAATTCTGCTCAGCGGCGATATGGCGGCACTGGCCGGGNCTCTGGAAAACCAGCAGCAGCTGGATCTGGTGAACGGTATTTATGGTCGTTACAGTTCGGATCCGGCCAACGCNGGAGAAANNGCCTGCGGTGATCTGAATCAGGACCTGCTGGAAAAACGCATGGACGTTGAGTGGCAGGACACGGTGCAGTGGCTGGATTCGCTGCGCACAGTTTCCGGTATCAGCTACCGCCGTGATCAGGCCGAATCCGANACNTATCTGGGCGGTGAACGCATTAATGATACCCTGCGCCTGTTCANTAATCTGGAATGGCGCGCTACGGACTTTATGCTGCTGAACCTCGGCTTTATGTTCGAGGANGAAGATTCCAACGAAGCTGAATATTCGCCACGGGCGGCCGTCAATTTTCTTNTGTCTCCTCAGCAAAGCATCCGTCTGGTGTATTCCGAGGCNGTGCGTTCACCGGATCTGGTGGAGCAGGAGCCGGATTATTCTCTGAATCTGTACAACGCGACGGCCAATTATTTCGGCCGTGATAACCTGACCTTTTATATGCATCAGGACGTTGATCANCGCGGCCTGTCGCCGGAGCGTATCAGCAGCCGTGAGCTGGGNTACTACGTCAAACTGTCGGAATACCGNNTGGAAGCNGANATTAAGGTGTATCAGGATCGCATGAACAACCTGATCTCCAGCGCNATTAACCTGGCGACCTCCGATGTCCGTGANGATACGCGCATGGATATAAACGGTGCNGAGATGCAGCTGAAATGGCGCCCGTCNCCNCAGGATCTGGTATGGATGACCTACTCCTACCTTGATACCGATGTGAAGCTCGGTGATACCTCATCGCTGGATGANGATGAGATCGCCCGNCAGTTAAAGGCAGAAACCCGGCTCAGCGCCCAGAACAGCATGGTGCTCAGCTGGAACCACAGAGGGAACCAGTGGAGCATTACCGGGTCGCACTTCTGGTCTGATTCGTTCAATGATGGCAATAATCTGTACCGCCGCTTTGAACTGAATCTGCGTAAGGAATGGAGTCTGCGCGGTACCACCCCCTGGGTCGGGGGCTTTTGGCAGCACATGATCAGTAGTGATAGTCTTACTTANAAGAANCAGCGCTACTCTGACGACGANGTATANTTCTTCCAACTGGGACTGGATTTTTNATGGCAAAGCTTTGCATGGATGCAAAACGGATTATCAGGCAGGCGCTCCTNTTNCTGCTNATNCTGTGCCCGCTGTCGGTGGTNAACGCCGATACCGTGGCGTTCGTCAGCCAGTCGCTGGTNCCATCGGTGCAGAAGCTGGCAGCGCTGACGAAGCAGCAATCCGGACTTGATGTCAGGCTGTACACCACNGAGCANANGGCTGATATCAAGGATGTGGAGGCNGTTGTACTGATAGGTTCAGCGGCTCTTGANCAGTGGTCGTTCCGCGANGATCTGCCGGCNGTNGCNGTTTTTGTCAGTCATCAGATGGCNGCNGCANATNCCGGTCTCGCCAGTGCTGTTTATCTNGANCCACCNCTGCAGCGNCAGGTGCGTCTTGCCNGCGCCATCATGGGNGATGACCGGCCNATGGGCGTGCTGGTCGAAGACCGCCAAATATGGCAGCAGGCCGGATTGCTTTCCCAGCCGTTAGTNACTCCTTATTTTGTNGATCAGTANCCAAGCATGAACCANGCGCTGCTGGATCTGCTNAAGCATTCCCATGCNCTGATNGGTCTTTANGATACCGGGCTGTACAGTTCGGCCAANATCAAGAACATTCTNATNACNGCCTACCGGCAGAATATTCCGTTGATCGGNCCNTCGAGNGCCTATATCAANGCCGGTGCNCTGGCGACCACGCACAGCGACCTTAATGACGTTGCNCACCGTCTCAGCGAAGTGCTGATGACAGGTCTGAGAGAGAAACTGTGGCCNGCTGCNGGCTACAACCCCTACTTCCGGGTTTATTACAACGAGCAGGTNGGCCACTCGCTGAACCTGTTACTGCCGGANGCNAAAGCGCTTACTGATGAACTGGTTCGTCAGGAGAAAAAGCGATGAGGGGGCTCAGACGACTTTCCATNAATCAGCGTATGTTGCTGGTCGGGGCCTTGCCTGCTGTGCTGGCNGTGGTGGTGCTGACCACTTACCACATGATCAACCGCTGGTCNGATCTGCGCGAAGAACATCAGCGCATGGCGCAGCTGATTCTGCAGCACATCAGTGCNTCTGCNGAATACCCGCTGGTCAGTGGCAACTACGAACTTCTGCGGCCGTTGCTGAATGCTGCGNTGGCACAACCGGCCATTGTTTCGGTCGAAATCCTCAGNCCCGATGGCAAGCCGCTGATCGCCCTGCAGGATAAAAATTACAGTGAGCTCAANGCAGACGACATGGTCATANAGCAANAGCCGATNATGCGCGAGCTGATGAAGCTGGATGAGTTCTCTGAATATGGCGATGGCGCCATGAGTGAGCAGAAATACGGCATCATCCGCCTTGGNATGTCCGATGTGGTCATCCGTCAGCAGGAATATCAGATCGTGCGTCAGTCGCTGTTTGCCGGCTTGCTGGTGGTGTTGCTGGCNGCGGTGATCGGGCTTCTGGTATCGCGTACGATTCTGCCGGCACTGGAGCGCCTGACCCGCTTTATTAATCGTCTGGCGGACGGGCATACAGAAGAACGCACCCAGGTGGACGACGGCGCGGAAATCGGCCAGCTGCAGACGAATGTTAACCAGCTGGCGGAGTCNTTGCAGCAGGCGGAAAAAGATCAGCTGGAATACACCGAAAAACTGCTGGCCGAGCAGGAAAAAACGCAGCAGGCCAGCCGCGCGAAAAGTGATTTCCTGGCGATGATGAGTCACGAAATCCGCACACCNCTGAACGGTGCNATCGGCATGTTGCAGCTGATGGACCTGAACAATACGGATGANGAGTTTGACGACTTTAAGCAGACNGCGGATCAGTCNCTGACGCATCTGACTCAGTTGCTGGAAGATGTACTGGTGGTGGTCGATACCGAGAAGAACCGTCTGCCGGTGGTATTCAGTGAACATAAAGTCGCTGAAGTGCTGAAAGAAATGCTCGAGTCGCTGATCAGCAAAGCAGAAGAAAAGGGCCTGCAGTTCCGTGTCAGCTATGACAAAGCCCTGTCAGCTTCGGCGCTGCAGTCCGACCCCTCACTGATTCGTCAGATCGTNCGTCATCTGGTGGATAACGCGATTAAATTTACCGATCACGGTAATGTNTGGCTGGANCTGTCGCTGAAACAAAAAGACGGCAAAGACTGTCTGGCCATTATGGTCACCGATACCGGGATNGGTATTGCCGATGATCAGAAGCAGCGNGTGCTNGANGCCTTTGCGCAGGTTAACTCGTCTTTCAGCCGCCGCCATGAAGGCATTGGACTGGGCCTGACGATTACCCANCATATCTGTAATCTGCTTGATGGTGAGCTGGATATCCGCAGNGACGGTCATACCGGCACCTGTGTNGAAGCCATGATTCCTGTNGTGCCGGTAAANGATAAAACCCGTGNTGANCGTGGGGATCATNCGACGCTGCGGGCATTAATCGTGGAAGACAATCCGGTTAANCTGAAAGTCGTGGAGCGCATGCTGGCCAAAGCCTGGGATGGCATTGAAATTGATGCCGTGATGTCCGGGGAAGATTGTCTGCACAGACTGGTGCACGAAGAGTTNGATCTGATTCTGATGGATTGCCAGATGCCCGGTCTGGATGGTTTTGAGACCACCCGNCGTCTGCGNGAATCCGGCATTAAAACACCGATTGTTGCGTGTACGGCGAATACGACGGATCANATCCGCGAGCGTTGTCTGCAGGCTGGAATGGACGATTATATGGCCAAGCCGGTTAAGGTGCCGGTNCTGAAAGAAACGCTGGGCAAATGGCTGCCAATGAAGCCANTCAGTCTGTNANCCTGTAAGTCCCGCNTACAGTAAGCGCAATATCATGCAGACATAAAAAAACCACCGTCAGGTGGTTTTTTTATTCGTGCTGTGTGACTCAGCTTTCGTGATAACGGATCACNGTNTCNACNTCNTCTTTNGANCCCATNACCACAGACACACGCTGGTGAATGCTGGTTGGTTCGACTTCCATAATGTTTTCAAACGCAGTGGACGCTTTACCGCCAGCCTGCTCGATCAGCATGCTCATCGGATTGCCTTCGTACATCAGACGCAGTTTACCTGGCTTCTGTGGCTCGCGGGNATCGTATGGGTACATNAAGATANCNCCGCGGGNCAGGATGCGATGAATTTCAGCCACCATCGACGCGATCCAGCGCATGTTGTAACGCTTGCCTAACGGGCCTTCTTCACCCAGCAGCAGGTCGCCGACGTAGTTTTTCATTTCCGGCAGCCAGAAGCGCTGGTTGGACATGTTAATCGCGAATTCTTTTGTGGTAGCCGGCACGCGGATGTTTTCACGCTGCAGGTAAAACTCNCCGACGCGTGGGTCAAGNGTAAAGGAATACACGCCTTTACCAATGGTCAGAACCAGCAGAGTAGATGGGCCNTANAGNACATAACCGGCAGCAACCTGTTCACGGCCANACTGCAGGTAAGTGCTTTCGTANGTAGGATCATCGCCNGGCTCAGACTGCAGAATCGAGAAAATGGTNCCAACGGTGACGTTTACATCGATGTTGGANGAACCATCCAGNGGNTCGAACAGCACCAGAAATTCACCTTCCGGGTTGCAGGCAACGGCGTCTGATTCTTCTTCACTGGCCAGACCTTTTACCTGCGGCATGGAGCGCAGNGCCTGTTTAATCAGGTTGTTGGCAATCACATCCAGTTTCTTCTGCGATTCACCCTGAACGTTAATATTGTCAGCGCTGCCCAGTACACCAGCCAGTGATCCCAGCTGCACTTTGTAGGCGATGTCTTTACAGGCGACCATCAGGCCTTCAATAACATTGACCAGTGCAGGATTGTTGCAGTGGTGATCGAGGAAGTTACGTAAGCGTTGCATCTTGATTCCCGGTTGAGCTTTAAAAGCGGAAAAGTTTGAAATCTGCCCGGATATTACCGGAATCTGACAGGAATTTCAGCGACATCCTCACAAATGGTCTGTCAGCGACTTGGGCGGGCCTGCGGTTACCAGTACACTAGGGCCTGTCATTATTGAGCGGTAGAGATGATGCGCCTGCACATTCTGGGGATTTGCGGCACCTTTATGGGGTCGCTGGCACAATTNGCCAAACAACTCGGGCACGAAGTTTCCGGCAGTGATGCTGGTGTCTATCCCCCGATGAGCGANCAGCTGGCCGCCGCCGGCATTGAACTGAGCGAAGGCTTTGNGCCATCCACCATTCCGGCAAATACCGATCTGGTNATTATCGGTAACGCNATGTCACGNGGTAACCCGGCGGTNGAATATGTTCTCGACCGTGGCCTGCCGTATATGTCCGGGCCACAGTGGCTGGGGCAGATGGTTCTCAATGGCCGCTGGGTGCTGGCGGTATCCGGNACCCATGGNAAAACCACNACCAGCAGTATGCTGGCCTGGATTCTGGAATACGCNGGTATGCAACCGGGCTTCCTGATTGGGGGCGTGCCGCAGAATTTTTCCGTGTCCGCGCGCATCGGCGAATCGC
Source organism: Oceanospirillaceae bacterium (assembly GCA_002706025.1). Lineage (GTDB taxonomy): Bacteria > Pseudomonadota > Gammaproteobacteria > Pseudomonadales > Oceanobacteraceae > Venatoribacter. The sequence goes on along the minus strand of PAJK01000026.1, from coordinate 21,404 downwards.
CGTTTTTTGTTATCGAAGCCGATGAATACGACACCGCTTTTTTCGATAAGCGCTCCAAGTTTGTTCATTACCAGCCGCGCACACTGATTCTCAATAACCTCGAATTTGATCACGCCGATATTTTCGATGATCTGGCTGCGATTGAGCGCCAGTTCCATCATATGATCCGCACCGTNCCGTCTACCGGNCAGATTGTTCTGCCNAGCGGTGAAGAGGCGCTGGAGCGGGTTCTGGATAAGGGCTGCTGGACGCCGGTNGTGCGNTTTTCTGANCAGAGCGGAGCNGACTGGCAATGGCAGCTGGANGCGGATGACGCATCTCAGTTCAGNGTCAGCAACGCCGATGGTTCNGNTAACGCCACAGTAAACTGGCAGCTCACCGGATTGCACAATGTGCGCAACGCGGTCGCTGCCATGCTGGCAGCGCGCCATGTNGGGGTTGAACCGCATATTGCCGCTGAAGCGCTGGGNCAGTTTGCGTCAGTAAAACGCCGCATGGAACTGGTGAGCGGGCAGGGGGATATCAAGGTCTACGATGACTTTGCGCANCACCCTACGGCCATCACNACAACCCTNGAAGGTGCGCGCAGNCGTATGCAGGCCGAAGGCAGNCGCGGCCGCATTCTGGCGGTGCTGGAACCGCGTTCCAATACCATGAAGCTGGGNGTGCATAAGAACGAACTGGCTGCCAGTGTTNATGCCGCCGATGAAGTGTTCTGGTTCCAGCCGGAGAATATGGNCTGGTCNCTGGCNGAGGTTGCAGCAGCCGGGCAATCTCCGGCACAGGTGTTCTCAGATCATGAAAGTCTGCTCGCNGCTGTGGTACAAACAGCACAGCCGGGAGANNGNATTATTGTGATGTCTAACGGCGGATTTGCTGCGATGCCGAAACGCATNGCGGCTGCNTTGCAGGAGAAGCATTAATGNCTGAACGTATCTGCGTNGCNGTNACCGGNGCCTCNGGCAGTCCGTACGCACTGCGTCTGGTGGAAGTGCTGCTGGCGGCCGGTAAAAACGTCGATATGATTATCTCCAAAGCNGCGCAGCTGGTGATCGCTACAGAGACAGATCTGGCAATTCCGGGNAATGCCAGAGCNCAGGCAGAAACCNTGCAACAGCATTTTANNGTCAGCGCTGAACGCCTGCGGGTTTTCGGCCGCGAAGACTGGATGGCGCCATGGGCCTCAGGCTCCGGCCAGCCGGGTCCGGTGGTGGTGTGTCCGTGCAGTACCGGTACCNTGTCTGCGATTGCGACCGGCGCCAGTAATAATCTGATTGAGCGCGCAGCCGATGTNGCCCTGAAAGAACGGCGCAANCTGATTCTGGTGCCGCGCGAGTCGCCNTATTCAGAAATTCATCTGCAGAATATGCTGACCCTGACCCGTATGGGTGCGGTCATCTTACCGGCCAGTCCGGGGTTTTATCATCAGCCACAGAGTATGTCGGATCTGATCGACTTTGTGGTGGCGAGAATATTGAATCAACTTCAGGTTGATCAGTCACTGATGCCTGCCTGGGGAAAGGATGCGCAGGATCAGAATAATAACGGATAACATTTTTTAAAAAATTATTGGGGAATACTGATGTCGCAAGAGAATCAGTCTGCTGCAAAAGANAATGGCGCAGGAAATAACAGCGAAAAACCGGATCTGGTGAAGTACGTTGGCCTCGGCTTTTTAGCCGGGTTAATCGTCGCCGTACTGACACTGGAATATTACGGTTACATCAAACATTCATCCGCACAGGATGCTCAGGTGGTAGAACAGTTACGTCTGTTAACGCTGAATACCACTGACGAAATTAAAGTCTCCCCGAAAGATTCCGGCAAAGAAGCTTTCTGCGTAAACGGCTATCTGTTACTGCGTCCGCAGAACGGTAAAAACGTGGCCGGCGTGCTGGTCGATGGCAAAAACCGCGGCATTAACTGCCAGTCCGGTCTGACACCAACGCAGGAAATTAAAGAGTAACAGCGCNGCTGTTAGCGATCACTTTGCCAGAAGACTTTTGCCTATGCTTCCGCCGTCCACCTTTCCGTTAAGCCGGTTAGCGACCGCCTGCCGTCGTCTCTGCTTCAGTGCAGGCGTTGCGGCNCTGGTCAGCAGTGCCTGCGTNGTNCCCGCTTATGCCGATATCGGNGATATTGATAACGACGGCATCGCCGATCATCTGGACACNGACCGNGATGGTGACGGGCTGTCCAATTTTCTTGAGCAGTCGGCAGGNACGGATCCGGATGTGCCGGATCAGACTGACCTTGATGGCGACGGAATTCCCGACAGCATCGATGAAGACATCGACAACGATGGCNTTGTTAATCAGCGCGATGCCTTTCCCCGTGATCCCTCTGAGTGGCTCGATACTGANCGCGANGGNATCGGCAATAACGCCGACAAAGACATGGATGGCGATGGCATTCTTAACCGCTTTGAGCAGCAGCTTGGCTACGANCCGCTNAANCNNCGTTCTGTACCAGCGGACAGTGATGGTGACGGCTGGCCGGATGCGCTCGATCAGGACATGGATAACGANGGCCACGATAATCAGAGCGATGCCTTTCCGCTGGATGCCTCAGAATGGTCCGATATGGACGGTGACGGCATAGGCGATAAAGCCGACCCGGACATTGACGGNGACGGCATCAGCAATGAGCTGGAAAAGCAGGTNGGTACCGANCCTCGCAATAANGCCTCAGTGCCGGACGATTTTGACCGCGACGGCCGTCCGGATGTNCTGGATGAGGATATGGANGGCGACGGGGTCGCCAATGCACAGGATCAGTATCCACGGGATTCGGCCGAGTCCCGTGATACCGACATGGACGGCATTCCGGATAANCAGGACCCGGATTCNGACAACGACGGCGTACCGGATGTCTTTGAACTTCATCTGGGCACNGACCCTTACGANGCNGCAAGCCGCCCGGCNGATCTTGATGGCGATGGCATGCCGGATAAATTCGACAGCGATCGTGATGGNGATGGCTATNACAACCGCNTTGATGTGTTCCCCGATGATCCGTCGGAATGGATGGANACNGACGGNGACGGTATTGGTGATAACGCCGATCCNGACCGGGACAACGACGGCTTTAATAACGACATCGAAGAACTCGCCGGTACCGANGACCGNGATCCNTTGAGTGTTCCGNAAGANCTGGATAAAGACGGTCTGGCNGACGTGGTCGATCCNGATATCGATGGCGACGGCGTGGCCAACGAAGACGATGCCTTCCCGCGGGATCCGCTGGAATGGAGTGANTATGATCAGGACGGCATCGGCGATAACAGCGATNTCGATGGCGATAACGACGGTATTGCCAACCGTTATGAACTGCAGCTGGGCTTTGATCCGTTCGACGAAAACAGCACNCCGCCGGATCTCGATGGTGATGGCATTCCGGACGCTCTCGACAGTGATATCGATGGTGATGGCTTCGGCAATGCCATGGACGAATTCCCGCTGAATCCNCTGGAATGGCANGACCTTGACGGTGACCATATCGGNGATAACAGCGACGATGACATTGATGGNGATGGCATCAGCAACGAATACGAAATTCTTGCCGGCACCAATCCGGCGGATGCCGCCTCGGTACCATCCGATATTGATGGNGANGGCATCCCTGATGTGCTTGATGANGATATGGACGGCGACGGCTTCCTCAACGACGCAGACGCTTTCCCNNTGGATATCAACGAGTGGTCGGATCTGGATGGCGATGGCATNGGCGATAATGCCGATGAAGACCGCGATGGTGACGGCATCCGCAATGACTGGGAACTGACATTAGGATTTGATCCGGACGATGCCAGCAGTACACCAGCGGATCTCGATCATGATGGTATTCCGGATGCCATGGATGATGATATCGATGGTGATGGCGTCGCTAACGCCGACGATGTATTCCCGCGTGATCCGGCGGAATGGGCGGACCTGGACGGTGATGGCATTGGCGATAACAGTGATGATGACATCGACGGCGATGGCATTCTTAACCGCTATGAAAACCAACTGGGCACAGATCCGCGCGATGCGTCCTCGGTGCCGCCGGATATGGATGGTGACGGCATTCCCGATGCACTGGACGATGACCGTGACGGCGATGGCGTGGCCAACAGCAAAGATGTCTTCCCGGACGATGCCTCAGAATGGGCGGATCTCGACGGTGACGGCATCGGTGATAACGCCGATGATGACCGTGATGGTGATGGCTTCAGCAATGCCATTGAACTGGCGGCGGGCACGGATGACCGTGATAAAACCAGTTTNCCGGATGAAGAAGGGCCGGTGCTGGATTTCGTCAAATGGATTGATGGGCCGGCATTGCAGGGCATGGTCTACGATGACGGCATGGGCGTTGAAAGTGTCTGGCTGAATGCNCCGGATGGTGACTTTTGTCGCGGGACTCTCGTGTATACCGGGCATTTCCGCATAGACTGCCCGCAAATGCAGAATTCACCACGCTGGCAGCTGGTGGCTGAAGATAANGCCGGAAACAAAACCGTACAATGGGTGGATATTCCCGATGCTGATTGAAAANACGTCTGATCTGATCCGCAACATCACTCAGGTCACTCTGAGTAATGGTGCACAGGCGGATGCTGCGTCATTAATTAACGATACTGTGCTGGTGGTNGCGGCGGATGCACTGGCGCTTTACCGCACGGTGGAGCAGGTAGGTGATCCGCTGGGCAATGGCCTGATCCGCAGCGTGCCGCTGACCGACATTCTGGATGAACCTTTACCGGCAAATGAAGCCGGGCGTTTTATCGCCGAACACCGAGCCGGTTACGTCGGGCTGGCGGGTGGCCGGGTGCTGCTGATCACGCTCAATGATGTGCAGATGTTCAGCAGCAAAGAGGACGCCCTGCGCAACCACAATGAGCTGGTGCGGTTATCTCTCGCTCCCTGATATTTCCCGCGGGTNGTCTNNGGGTTGCCTGCGGGTTGCTTGTGNGTNNCCTGCNGGTCGCTNGTGGGTTGCTTATGGGAACACCGGGAGCCAATGTCAGCGTTTGTACAAACCTTCCACTGAGGCTTTGCCCAGCGCATGGGCGTTCAGATAAAAGCCAACCAGAGCACCGGAACTGTCGGTGGCCAGATCCAGTTTTTCAACGTCCAGTGCAAATACGGTGAACTGATAACGATGGGCTTTATCGCCGGCTGGTGGGCAGGCCCCTCCGAAGCCAGTTGAGCCGTAATCCGTGCGGCTTTCAACGGTGCCGGCAGGCATGCTGTTGCCACTGGCACCGCTGTCCAGGCTGTTGACGCTGGCCGGAATATTAAAGGCGATCCAGTGCCACCAACCACTGCCGGTGGGNGCATCNGGGTCGTAGGCGGTAATGGCAAAACTTTTGGTACCTGACGGCGCCTTGTCCCAGCTGAGTTGTGGGGAGAGATTCTTACCGGTGCAACCAAAGCCGTTATAGACCTGTTCCATCGCCATCATTTTTCCGGGTTTTATATCATTGCTGCTGAGGCTGAAATCGGCGAAAGCCGGTGCTGAAAGAANGCATGCAGTGAGCAGAAGGCTGGAGTATTTCATAGGACATTCCCTGTATGTTTGNCAGATGAAATGCCAGCGTAGAGGACACCCGGCAATGGCGGTATCAGCCATTACCGGGATTTTTCTTAAAATGTGAACGGGTTAAAAGCCCCAGCGGATACCCGCCGCGTAAGANTTTACCTGCGTCTTNACTTCACCCTGCAAAGCAGCAGCCGATGTTGCCAGGTCATTCTGTTCAATATCCCGGGTCTGACTGAAGGTGTGCTGAATGCCCAGATCCAGCGTCAGGTCGTNGCTCATGACGTAGCTCATACCCAGTGANACGGCCTGATAATCATCAAAGGCAAAATCCACTTTAGCGTTNTCATCTTCGATCGGNGTGCTGTCGAAAGCCATACCGGTTCTCAGNGTCAGTGNCGGCGATACGGCAATGCTGGCGCCGAGTGCAATACGCTGNGATTCGGTCCAGTTATACACCTGTGGTTCTGCTGCCAGTGNGGCGATTACCGGATCATTGGATTCAACCTGCACTTTGTTGTAACGCGACCATTTGGTCCAGGAGTAGTCGGCCTGTAAGGCGATTTTGCCCAGACGGTGGAAGTANCTCAGGCTGGCGGTTTCCGGTGTGGTCAGTGTTACCTTGCCNCTGGCNGTGGTGTCCGGCAGGCCNGCNAGCGAGGTGAATCCGGCAGCGGCAGCCGGGAAGGTAGCTTCNGCGGTGCCGGACAGCTGATGGGCGATGCGNGAGCGGTAATTAATACCCAGNCGGCTGTCCGGGGTGAATTCGATCAGAGTGCCAAGGGCAAANCCATAGCCCATGTTATGGCCTTCCATTTCAAAGTAACCATCATAAGTGGTGTTGCCCAGCTCGGCGGCATCGATACCCAGTGNNGCNCAGTCGTACGGCCCCAGTTCACCGGCAGCTTCGGCCCCCAGACAAATGGCCGTGNTATTGATGGCGACCGCCGTTTTGGCGTTTACNTACTGGGCGATCAGGCTGCCNCCGACGCTGACCATATCATTGATGCGGAATGCCAGAGCGAAGCCGGCATCAATACCTGTGATGTCACTCTCTGCNGCCTGATAGCGGGCGACGGAGTCATCACCAAANTCCGTACCCGTAGCGTAGGGCGCGTTGATATAGACGCCCATTTTGAAACCGTCGCTGAGTTCACGCACCATNTANAAACTCGGCAATGCATCCAGACTGTCAGCCTCAGCATCTTTGCCNTTAATCGGCGCGCCGCCAACCGTGGTGGCGCTACCGTCAAAGGATGAGGAAAAGTCGATCGCAGCAATGTTGAAGACAATTTCATCTTTCACCAGAGTCATTGCCGCCGGGCCGTAAAATACGGTGGAAGCGTCGCTGGCNGACGCNCTGCCGCCAGAGAATGCGTCGCCAAGACGCAGGGCGGACTGCTCATCAACGTAATAGCCCTGAGCCAGTGACTGGCCGCTGATTAAAAGACCGACACTGGTTACCGCCGCTGTCAGTAGCGCTTTTTTCATCCTCTTCTCCTTTCCTCCGGNTGGCCCGGTTATCGTTATGCTTCAGCAGTCTGTGGAATGACTTCTGNTTATTTATTGGTACTTNCGTTCTGAAAGNAAANTACCGAAAAGCCGGGNTCTTGCCAACCNGAAAAAGAATATGAAACAGAATAGGCATGTTTGGCCCATCGGGAGTGCGCCAGCAGTGCAGGAATGTCAGGCCATGACGCGGTTTCGNCCGCTGTTTTTTGCACGATAGAGCGCCTGATCAGCGACNTGGCAGAGTTCGGCCGGGCTGTCGTTCTGCTCCGGNACCATAGCGGCAACACCTGTACTGATGGTGGTCTTCAGNACTTCNCCGGCGATGCGGATNCGCATCGCGGCAACCTGCTGANGCTTTAGCGTTTCTGCCAAAGCCAGTGCCGCGNTCTGACTGGTGTTTTCCAGTAAAACGGCAAACTCTTCACCACCATAGCGGAACAGACGCTGGTGTTTGTTATCGAGATTCTGATCCAGTACTTCGGCNACACGACGCAGCACGATGTCACCGTTCTGATGGCCCCAGGTATCGTTNACCTGCTTGAAGTGGTCGATATCAATCAGCAGCAGCGCCACCGACTGCTGACTGCGGGCTGCGGCCTGGCACAGAACTTCAATCTGCTGATCAAAGTGGCGNCGGTTGCGCACCTGAGTCAGCGCGTCGGTGGTGGATTCTTCATGNANNCTGCGGTTGGCCCGCTGCAGATCGGCGGTGCGCTCGCGCACCTTATGTTCCAGCGCTTCGTTGGTTTCACGCTGCATGGCGATAATNACGTCCTGTGCCGCAANACGCGCNCGGCGTTCTTTCAGGTGCCGCTCACCGATACTCANACCGAGAAAAATNACCTGCAGCAGATANCCCNCTTCTGCGGCATGAATGGTNAANGCGTTCACCGGCACCAGCCCCGAGCTGCGCAGAATCAGAATCAGCATGCCGGCCAGCAGACAGGACAGGGCGATAAAATACAGCAGCACNTCGCGTGAATGCAGCAGNCGCAGACCGGCNATGGTNGCNGTTAATGCCATGGCAAAACCCAGGGCAATCTGAAACTGGGCAACNACGGAGTAGGGCAGCAGNGGNGANACAGCNCCNGANAANAGNGCNGCGGCAATATAGACCAGAAACAGGCGGTAAAACGCCGGCAGNAGTNCATTCAGACGCAGCACATAAATNCCAAACAGACTGGCGAATACCTCGGTGGCNGTGATACCGGCAATGATNGCCAGATCATTGATNGCAGGGGTATCCGGCCACAGCAGACGGAAGGTCCAGCCGTTCAGGGTCGCCATCATAAAAGACGTCGCAGCGATGCTCAGACANTANAGCAGAAAAGACGGGTGGCGGGTGAGGCCAAAAATCATCAGGTTGTAGGCCAGCATGGCCCAGAGAATCGCGTGAAAAGCGGTTTCCGCCGCAATTTCCGGCAGTCGCCCGCGCCAGTAATCGCTGAGGGATTTAAGCGACAGGCTGACCTGAACCGATGAGTTGGTGTGGACCTGCAGCAGTGCATAGTCGGCGTGCAGATTCGGNGGCAGCTGGAAGGCCAGCAGCGTGTCTTCTACNTNNCGCTCGCCNAATGGCCGGTCGAANCCCAGAGTTTCGCTGTGCAGCAGCAGATCCTGTTGNCTGNCCTGATCCTGCTGTCCGTCCNGATTATTACGGCGGTAAAGATACAGTGTNACCTGATCCAGTAACGGATATTTAAGNTGCAGAATCTGTGTTTCGTTACCGCCGGCCAGATCGAAGCGGAACCAGAACCAGCGCTCGTCAAANCCAAAATTNACCGACTGACCGGGCANNGCCGTCCATTGACCGGACGCCATGACCTGCTCCGCATCCAGAGGCGATTCATCCGCCAGATAATGCAGATTGCTGATACCTTCCGCGCTTTCCTGCGCAAGGATCTGGGATGAGCCGCACCACGCCGCNANCACAATGAAAAACCTCAGAACCAGACTGGCCAGCTGCCGGGTAGACTGTCTTCGGGTCATTTTCCCTCTGAATAACCACTCTCCTGGCGACAGTATAGACATCACTGCGCTTATTCATCGTGATTCTGGCCAACTCAGGTTATTATTCTCTACAGTTAATCAGCTCTGTTTTTGTATGCCGGGGGTATCAGCATCTTGTCTTTCAGCAGTTTCCATTCNTTGGTNGTCGGTGCCAATCGCCCGGTCGGCCAGTTTCTCACCCGTATACTTGCCGAACAGAATCTGAGCTATAAAGGCCTTGGGCTGGAACAACGCGAACGTCTGGGCGTAATGGGTCAGGGCAGACCGTTTTTTATCCTTACCCCTTCGCTGTTTCACAGTGAAGATTACCAGCACATTCCATACTGGCTGGAGCAGGCCAGAGATCAGGATGTACCTGTGATCATGCTGTCGTCACTGGCGGTGTTCNNCGGCCCGTCTGATGATGTCTGGAAGGAAGACGATGAGGCCTACTCAGATAAGCCATTAGCGCAGGATCTGCTGACGCTGGAAAATATGGTTCGGGAACACACCCGTCATATTATTCTGCGCACCGGGCANGGCTTTTCACTGATGGCGGATGATTTTGCCAGCCGTCTGCTGACNCAGATNCGTGATGAACAGACACTGACCGTCGANATGCANCGCCGCTTCAGTCCGACACCNGCGGACGATGTGGCAGACGTTCTGNTGGCNATTCTNAAGCAGGTNGCCTGCTGTGATGACCTGTGGGGTACCTATCATTTCTGTGGCGTNGAACCGGCTTCATCTTATGCTTTTGCCGAGGCATTGCTGGCAGAAGCCGGGCAGTATGAAAATCTGAGCGACGTNGAACTGAGTTCCNAGGAAGGTTCNACCATGCCTGCGATCTGGGTACCGCAGGGCGATACCNCCCGCCTGTTTTACACATTCGGCATCAAGCCTAAGCCATGGCGTAAGGGACTGAGTCGTCTGGTGCGACGCTACTATCGCGCGGAAAGCGAACCGTTATAGNNNTTTNTNAGACTNANCGGCATAACCTGGTATGGCTGCTGCCATCCAGGTGAGATCANNCTGCCGGNGTGTCTTGTCTNTGANTCATGTCNGAGGGGCGNGTCGGTAAGACCNGATTGGCTTACCCGCCAGGCCTGATCAGGCGATGTTCAGGCCGGCAGATTCCTGNTACAGGCTCATCAGTTTATCGGTCACTATGGTGCGGATACTTTCACGCTCCAGACTNGACAGGCCTGTCAGTTCTTTCAGACGCAGACGGTTCAGGTGCAGACAAGGCAGCTGATCGTTGAATTCACGCAGGTCACCNTTCATCANTACCGGCAGGAACGGGTCNTCCGTNTTGGAGCGGCGCAGAATCTGACGGATACCTTCCTGGAATGGGATNGGTACGGATTTTACGTTCTTATCGCGGTGAGAAATCACCAGATAAAGACCTTTCTTACCAATCAGATTTCCCGGGATAACATGCAGGCCGGTCGATTGAACCGCGTCCGCACTCAGATGACTGAACGTATCATGGAAAGCATAAGGATCCGGCAGAATAACCATCTGACGATTGGCTTCTTCCGGAAAGAAAATGCTGTAGTTGGTATAGAGCTGACGNACCGTCGATGAAAATACGCAAAAGCGGTTTTCAAACTGCTTTACGAAAGTCATTGCCCGCTGGTGCTGGTGAAGTTTCTCCAGATCCCAGACCAGGTCGGCATTTTGTTGGCTGGTCAGTGCACTCATTTGTCCACCCTCGTTAAGACACAATATGCGTGTTCGATCGTGACATAATAGTTGCCACGCAAAATAAAATGATGATCCTGCGCACGCTTTGGGAACAAAGTGACAAAAATTGTCAGTCGCTANGGGGTGATTTTACGCCACCTCTGCAAACTTGTCTTNATTCCCCGATTGCACAAGTATCTCCCAGAAATGTTACAGATTCTGTGAGGTNTTTGNNGTCTNTTGTGTTAACTGGTTGGCAGCTTTACACCGGTTAACACGACAGTCAATTCATTTAACAGACGCCANGGGTTGTCGCCGCTGCCTTTGGCGGCGGCATCGGCCTGCCCGGCAATNATCAGAGCACTATGCAAGTTATGTGCAGATAATCGCTGCAGCGCTTTTTTATAAGGGGGTTGTTGCTTGGGCCAGACGTTCTGCTTCTTAAATGCTTCTGCTAACTGGGCACTGTTCAGCCCGTGNAGAGCAATCAGCTGGCGGATTTTGCGGGTCAGAGCACCGAGTATCATTAATGGCTCAGTCCCTTCAGAACGCAGGTGGGAGAGGATCCGGCTGGCTTCCGCCAGGTTGCCCATCAGGCANCTGTCGGCCAGCGCAAAGGCGTCAAAGCGGGAACTGTCACCAATGGCTTCATTAATGATGTCTTCGGTGATTTTCTGGCTGCCGACTAAGCGCAGTTTTTCAATTTCCTGCACCGCGGCGAGCAGGTTGCCCTCAGTTTGGTGCGCTAATGCAGCAAGTGCTGCGGGNTCGAACTGTAATCCGGCCATCTGAATCCGGCGTTGCAGCCAGCCCGGATACTGATTTCGTTCAATGGGCCATACCGGCAGAAANACCCCGGCCTGCTCAGCAGCTTTAAACCAGGCACTGCGCTGGGTCGCTGCATCCAGACGNGGACAGACAATCAGCAGCAGGTTNTCCGGGTTCGGATGGTCGAGGATGGCTTTAAGGGCGTTCCCCTTATCGGATGGTTTGCCGTTNGGAATGCGGACTTCAANAATGCGCTGACTGGAGAACAGCGACATGGCNTTGGCTTCTTCCTGCAGNCTGCGCCAGTCGAAGCCGGCCTCTGCATGGAACAGCTCGCGGTCTTCGATACCGGCTTTCCGGGCAGCAGCGCGGATTTCGTCACAGGCCTCCATCACCAGNAACGGTTCGTCGCCAGCGACCAGATAGCAGGTTGCNAGGCCTTTACTGAGGGTTGCNCCCAGCTGATCCTGGCGGATTTTCATGACGGATTCACAGTTTCNGCGGTGTCCGCAGACGGCTCAGCGTCTGTGTTGTCCGCTCCGTTCGTCGCTTCAGNCTGGTTCTGATTGCCCAGCGCCTGCAGACGGCGCAACAGTTTACGTACCAGTTCACGCTGCATTTCGGTGCGCTGCTGTTGTTCAGCTGCATTGGTACCGACCACGTTNTTNACGTCGTTACTCAGAATGCGGCGGGNAGTCACTTCAATNTCACTCTGCACNTCCTGATCAACCAGCATGATAGTNGCGGTCAGGCTTCCGTTCAGTTCGTATTCTGCGACCTGACCTGAGCTGGCAACCGACAGCGTNCGGCGTTCAATNTCGACCGGATTCACTTTCAGAACCGCGGTGGCATCTTCTGCCTGTTGGGTCAGCAGCACACCATTAAACTCCAGCTGCAGTTCCAGNTGACGGTTGATGGCNGAGCTGGCCTGGCTCTGAATGTTCATCACTGAGTAAGCGGGNGGTAATGGCATGACACCACGCAGGTGCCAGCCACAGCTNGCGAGCAGAGTCAGTGATAAAACGATAATCAGGTTGCGCATAGTGTATCCATTACTTGCTGAATCCGGCTAAGCCTGTTCAGTTGACTGCGTAACGTCGGCGGGATCGCTGTGGCGGNTTTTAACNCCNCCACAGCCACGCCGCCAGTTACGCACAATTACTCAGTTAGCGACGATGTTAACCAGCTTACCCGGNACCACAATCACTTTACGCACGGTTTTGCCTTCGATCTGCTTCTGCACAGNTTCGTCAGCCATGGCCATGGCTTCCAGCTCGTCTTTGCCTGCTGATGCCGGAGCTTCCAGCTTGGCGCGGACTTTACCGTTGACCTGAACAACCAGCAGGATGCTGTCTTTTTCNAGGGCTTTTTCGTCAACCNCAGGCCAGGCAGCATCGACTACCAGNTCATCGTTGCCGAACGCTTCCCACAGAACCTGAGTCATGTGCGGNGCAATCGGTGACAGCATACGGATGCTGGCATCCAGNCCTTCAGCCACTACNGCACGGCCACCGGCAGATTCCAGATCCACTTTCTGCAGTGTGTTCATCAGTTCCATCACGGCNGCNATGCCNGTGTTGAAGCTGTAACGNCGGCCCACGTCATCGCTGACTTTCTGGATGGTNTCGTGGGTTTTACGGCGTGCGTCTTTTTCATCTTTGCTCAGNGAAGACAGGTCGCCCATGTTTTCCTGTTGCATNAGATCGTAGCTCAGNCGCCATACNCGGTTAAGGAAGCGCTGGGCACCCTGCACACCGGAATCGGACCANTCCAGNGTCTGCTCCGGCGGCGCTGCGAACATGGTGTACAGACGCACGGTATCGGCGCCGTACTGGTCGATGGCTTCCTGCGGATCAACGCCGTTGTTTTTCGACTTGGACATTTTGCTCATGCCCGCTGCCTGCAGTTCCTTACCGTCACTTGAACGTTTGGCAGCGACTACGCGGCCTTTGTCGTCGGTTTCGATTTCGACTTCGGTCGGGTTAACCCACTCTTTGGCACCGTTTTCAGTGACGTAGAAGAAGGCTTCCGCCAGCACCATGCCCTGAGTCAGCAGGTTTTTGAACGGCTCATCGCTTTTCACTAAACCGGCATCACGCAGCAGCTTGTGGAAGAAGCGCGCGTACAGCAGGTGAAGAATCGCGTGTTCGATACCGCCGATGTACTGGTCGACAGGNAGCCAGTAGTTGGCTTCTTCCGGATTCAGCATCTGCGTGTCGTCGCGTGGTGAGCAGTAACGNGCGTAGTACCAGGACGACTCCATAAAGGTGTCGAAGGTGTCGGTTTCGCGGAAGGCTGGCTGGCCGTTAAATTCGATNTTCTCGAATTGCGGGTTGTTTTTGATCGGTGAGTTCACACCGTCCATGACAACCTCGGTCGGCAGAATCACCGGCTGCANTTCTTCCGGTGCCGGAATGGCATCACCGTCCTGAGTACGGATCACCGGAATCGGCGCGCCCCAGTAACGCTGACGGCTGACGCCCCAGTCACGCAGACGGTAGTTGGTTTTTACTTCGCCTTTGCCTTCTGCAGCCAGTTTGGCNGCGATGGCATCGAAGGCGGCTTCAAATTCCAGACCGTCGAATTCGCCAGAGTTAATCAGCGTGCCTTTTTCGGTATAGGCGGCTTTGCTCAGATCGCATTCTTCACCTTCTGCCGGNGCAATGACCTGCTGAATGTCGATACCGTATTTCTGTGCAAATTCCCAGTCACGCTGATCGTGGGCCGGAACGGCCATAACAGCGCCGGTACCGAATTCCATCAGCACGAAGTTCGCAGCCCATACAGGTACTTCTTTACCGGTCAGCGGGTGAATGGCGGTAAAGCCGGTTGGAATCCCTTTTTTCTCGGCAGTGGCGAGATCGGCTTCAGCGGTACCGGATTTGTTGCACTCTTCAATAAAGGCAGCCAGCTCAGCGTTGTTCTCAGCGGCTTCTTTGGCCAGAGGGTGACCAGCCGCAACAGCAACGTAGCTCACGCCCATCACGGTATCCGGACGGGTGGTGTAGATTTCCAGACTGTCGTCGCGGTCTTTCAGGCCAAAGGTCATCTGCACGCCACGGGATTTACCAATCCAGTTACGTTGCATTGCCTTAACCTGATCCGGCCAGCCGTCGAGCTGATCGAGGTCGTTCAGCAGTTCTTCGGCATAATCGGTAATGCGGATAAACCATTGCGGGATTTCTTTGCGCTCTACCGCGGAATCACAGCGCCAGCAGCAGCCGTCGATCACCTGTTCGTTGGCCAGTACGGTCTGGTCGTTCGGACACCAGTTCACGGCGGACACTTTCTTGTACGCCAGGCCTTTGTCGATCAGTTTGGTGAAGAACCACTGTTCCCAGCGATAGTATTCCGGATCACAGGTGGCCAGCTCACGGTTCCAGTCGTAACCGAAACCCAGGGATTTCAGCTGGCCTTTCATATAAGCGATGTTTTCTTTGGTCCACTTGGCCGGTGCCACCTGATGTTTGATAGCGGCGTTTTCAGCCGGCAGGCCGAACGCGTCCCAGCCCATTGGCTGCATCACGTTTTTGCCCTGCATGCGCTGATAGCGCGAGATCACGTCACCAATGGTGTAGTTACGCACGTGACCCATGTGTAGCCGGCCGCTTGGGTATGGAAACATCGACAGGCAGTAGAACTTCTCTTTGTTGCTGTCGACAACGGCTTTAAATACCTGATTTTCTTCCCAGTGTTGCTGTACGGAAGATTCTATATCGCGGGGGCTGTAGGTCTCTTGCATCATGGCGTAATAATCGGATCTGAGTGCAGTTTAGAAAGCCCGCAAGTGTACCTGAATGCACCGATTCAGCCTAGGCCGCGTGCAGCGTCTGGCGGATATTGGCCGATGTTTTCTGCGGGCAACGCTGCTGTAGTGTGATCACAGCAGTTATTCCTTTGATTTTATGAGGGAATTGTCAGTTGATGCAGGTCAGTCTTTCGCTGAGATAAGCGAACGAGTCTCATACAGATACTTGGCCTCAGGATTGCAGCTGCGTATCTTTAGCAACTTGCTCTGATAACGCCCTTAAAAAATTGAAAGGAAAGCATCCTATGATCAGGATACTGATGGCTGTAGTTGTGTCGTTGGCATCGTTCAGTGCTGCTGCGGACAGTGTTGAATCCATGTTGCAGGAACTGGCGATTATTGAAAATAATCCGGCCCTGNATCAGNCGGCTCTNGAAGACGGTAAAGAACGCGCNACCTTATGTGTGCGCTGTCANGGNGACGACGGNAACAGTAAACGCGACTATATTCCGAACCTGGCCAGTCAGAATGCCAGCTATCTGTTCACCCAGTTCGAGCATTTTGCTAACGGCGTGCGCAAAGACTATGTGATGAGCAAGCTGGCAGTTGGTCTGAGCAAAGACGACCGCATCGCGGTTGCTCTGTACTTTGCACAAATGGACGTCAAACCCCGTGAGCAGCCGGTGCCTTCCAATGCCCGCGGCGCCGCTGTGTACAACAGTGTGTGTTTTGTCTGCCATGGTAAAGAAGGTCATGGCAGCCAACAGTATCCGCGTATCGCTGGTCAGCCGTACGCATACCTTGAAGCGACTCTGATGAAGTTTCTGAATAANGATCCCGAGCGCCAGAACTCACCGATGATGGGTGTGATCAAAAATATGAATGAGCAGCAGCTGAAAGATGTGGCGGCTTTTGTGGCGAATATGCCGCAGTAATTTCTGCTATNCCTGAGGACCCGCTGGTGAAAGCTGCGGGTCTTTATATGTCAGAATATGTCGCAGGTTTTNATTCCGCGGTTTTTATCATGCGGTTTTACTATGGATTGGTGTCTTAGTTTTTACTGCGTNNTTCTGCAGCATTTCCCGTATTTTTTGTCGGTAATNTCCGNAATTATCCAGCGTACTTTCTTTACTAACGTACTTTCTTTGCTAACGTGCTTTCTTTGCTAACGTGCTTTCTTTGCNCNCATGCGTCGCNTTCCANACTGATGGACTCCCACAGGAATAACATGCATAAAAAAGCCACTGTACACCAGAAGTGCNCAGTGGCTNGCGGGAGAGNTGTGAGTTCAGGCGCGGATCAGATCNGCNGCCTTTTCCCCGATCATCATGCAGGGGGCACTGGTATTACCGGANATCAGTGTCGGCATNACNGACGCATCAGCAATGCGCAGACCTTCAAGNCCNTTCACTTTAAGGTCCGGTGTAACCACTGACATGTCGTCATGGCCCATCTTACAGGTNCCGACCGGGTGGAATACGGTAGCGCCGTATTGACGGATATTNGCGAGCATTTCTTCATCNCTCTGTACGTCNTTGCCCGGCAGCATTTCAGTGCCNCGTGAATCGTCATAGGCAGNATCAGCCAGAACTTTGCGCGCCAGACGCATACCTTCNGTNAGCACTTTGGCATCTTCCATATCGGACAGGAAGTTGTAATCCANCAGCAGTTCACCTTTGCTGCCCAGGCGCAGTTCGCCAATGCTTTTCGGACGCAGCACACAGACGTGAATGGCGTAACCGTGTCCCCATTCAAACAGACGNCCACGATGNCTGCGGTAACCCGGAACATAATGGAACTGAACATCCGGCAGGTCGGTCGCCAGCGGCGTTTTAAAGAAACCACCGGCTTCCACATAGTTGGTGGTGAGCCAGCCTTTACGGCCAAAAATATAACGGAANGGCGAGGTCAGNACGGCGGGCAGAGAGCCCACAGAGAANCCCAGNGTTTTACTGTTGTTAGAGCGTACNGTTACCAGACCGTCNAGATGNTCCTGCAGGTTCTGGCCAACACCCGGCAGATTTACCAGCGTCTCAATACCTGCATTTTTCAGCTGATCTTCAGGGCCGATGCCTGAGCGCATCAGAATNTGAGGTGTACCCAGGGCCCCNGCNGACAGAATCACTTCTTTGCGGGCGTTCAGCATGTGCGTGCCGGATTCATCGNTGATCTGCATACCGGTGACGCGGTTNCCATCCAGAATCAGTTTATCGACCTGAGAGTTGATTTTTACTGTCAGNTTCGGGCGACTGGCCAATACCGGGGCAACGAAAGCCTGATAGCTGGATAAACGCTTACCGTCTTTCTGNTTAACGTTGTAAATACCGCANCCTTCCATTTCACCGCCGTTAAAGTCTTTGTTTTCTTTAACGCCNAGCGCATTTTGTGCAGCTTTCAGAAAGCGGTAGGTGAACGGATTAGGATCTTTTGGCTTATCAACCACAAGCGGGCCATCGGTNCCGTGGTATTTACTGTCCTGGCCGAGCATATTCTTTTCTGACTTGCGGAAATACGGCAGGACATCGTCCCAGCCCCANCCTTCGCANCCTGCNTCTTTCCAGCGCTCGTAGTCGCTGGCATGTCCGCGGATATACAGCATGCTGTTCATNGANGCAGAACCNCCCAGTGCTTTACCGCGNGGGCAGTGCATTTCCCGGTTATTCATTTCTTTCTGCGGNACAGAGAAATAATTCCAGCTNTAGGTTTTGCTGGTGTACAGGGTAATGGTACCAGCCGGNGTNTTAATTCTCAGATTNTTGTCACTNCCGCCNGCTTCCAGCAACAGNACTTTTNNATCCGGATTTTCGCTCAGACGGCTGGCAATNACGCTGCCCGATGANCCGGCNCCAACAACGATGTAATCATAGGTGTTATCAGACATAAAACTATCTCAATGAATTTCGATCAGGTCATCGTGAAGCAAGGTCATGACTTCACGTTTCAATGCAATAAATTCAGGTTCCATAGCCAGATCCAGTGTGCGTGGATGGGGAATTTTTACATCGATAATTTTGCGGATATGGCCAGGCTTGGAGCCCATNACGAATACCCTGTCGGCAAGCAGAATTGCTTCATCAATATCATGGGTNACGAACACAACNGTTTTCTTTTTGTGCTCCCAGATACGTAATAACAGTTGCTGCATTTGNAGGCGTGTCTGGCTGTCGAGCGCGCCAAATGGCTCATCCATCAGCAGGATTTTAGGATCGTTGGCCAACGCNCGGGCAATAGCTACGCGCTGCTTCATACCGCCGGACAGTTGTTTTGGATAGTTGTCGGCGAAATTATCCAGACCTACTTCATGCAGATAAAAATCAACGANCTCCTTGCGCTGTGCNGCAGGCATTTTTTTGCGCTTAAGACCAAATTCNATGTTCTGACGAACGGTCAGCCATGGAAACAGGGTATAGCCCTGAAANACCATGCCACGGTCTGGCCCTGGNCCGGTAACCGTCTCTCCGGCTACGGTNATCTGGCCATNGCTCGGTGAATTCAGACCGGCAGTAAGNTACAGAAGGCTGGATTTACCACAACCTGAAGGNCCGACAATAACGGCAAACTCCTGATCCCGGACTTCCATGCAAATATCATTTAAGGCGGTAAATTCGCCGCCATCAGGTTTCGGGAAGCGCAGACTGACGTTTTTAACTTCAAGCTGTACTGGCAGGTTATCGCTGCCAGTGTCCTGTTGTTCGTCACTGATGCTGGGTACGGATTTCAGTTGGCCCATGCGCTTAACCTCGCACGTAAAATTCGGAAAAACTGGTCAGTGATCAGGCCAAGAATACCAATGATCACAATTGCTAAGAAAATAACGTCGACCTGGAAGCCGCGCATAGCTTTAAGGCTGATGTAGCCAAGACCGCTGGAGGCAGCAACCAGCTCGGCGACAACAAGATAGGTCCAGGCCCAGCCAATGGTAACGCGCAGCGTATCAAGTACTCCGGGCAGGGATGCTGGGGCAATAACGTGCATGACGACATCGCGGCGGCTGGAGCCAAGCGTGTATGCGGCCTGCATAAGATCTTTGGAAACTCCGCGGGAAACATCCGAAATCATGACCAACTGCTGGAAGAAGACACCGAAAATAATCACAGTTACACGCTGTTCAATTCCAATACCAATCCACAGAATAAATAAAGGAACAAAAGAGGTAACCGGCAGATAGCGGATAAAATTAACCAGTGGCTCCAGGAAGGCCTGAACTATACGGAAGCTGCCCATCATCAGCCCGACCGGCACGGCTACCACTGAAGAAATAAGAAAGCCAATAATAACGACCTGAAAACTTGACCATACATGAGTCATCAGGGTGCCGTTTTCTGCAAGGCGAACACCGGCCTCAAAGACCTGTATCGGAGACGGCAGGAACATATCGGGAACGATATCGCTGGCTGCGAGCAGAACCCAGGCCAGAATTAATACCAGCCAGGCAATAACACCAGTGCTGAGAATGAGCTGCCGTGGCAGCTCTTCTTTTGGTGTCATACAGTTTTGAAGAACACTGTTTTTAGACATGAATAACAAACCTTATTGCGCGAGGAAGCTGCTGTCGACCAGATCGTCGTAGCTTACATTCAGATCACGGCCCTGCAGCTTACTCCAGGTTTTGTCCGCGATTTCGACCAGCTCTTTGATTTCACCCGATGGAGACATTAAAGCTTCGTTCATCGCTTTGTCATAGAAGCGGACATTAGCAGCTGCCGCTGCAAATTCAGCCGGATCTGCCAGATAGCCACCAACACCTTTAGCCATAATTTCATAGGCTTTTTCAGGATTCTCTTTGGTGAATTCAACAGCTTTATAAATACCGGCAACCAAAGCTTTAACATCTTCAGGACGTTTCTCAATGACGTCACAGTTCAGTTCAACAACGTCAACGATAACGCCCGGAGTCTGACTGCTGTCTACCAGTACCTTACCGGCTTTATTGTTACGCACCAGAGACAGGTGTGGTTCCCAGGTAACTGCGGTTGGTACACGACCGGCGATAAAGGCGCTTGCGGCGTCGTCAGCGGTCATGTTCTGGATAATCAGGTCGTCCATGGTCATACCGTCTTTCTCCAGCAGGTAGGACAGCCAGAACTGGGAAACAGAGCCTTCGTTTACTGCGACTTTGGTTCCTTTAAGATCTTTCAGCGACTTAACGTCGTTGCCGGTTACAATACCGTCACCACCAAAGCTGTCATCCAATGCGATAACCGATTTAAAGCACATATTTGGACGGTATTTCAGAACTTCGTCGATGGTGGAGGCGGCGCCATCCAGATTGCCGGAAGCCTGAGCGGCCATATACATCGAAGCTTCTTCAATCGCCTGTAACTTAACTTCCAGACCCTGCTCTTTGAAATAACCAAGGTCGCGTGCCAGATACAGAGTGCCGTAGCCAACCCAGGTGGTGTGTGCCAGTGACAGAGTGCCTGCAGCGGCTGTCTGGCTTATGCCAAGCGCGGCGGCCAGAAGTGAAGAGGCGAGGGCTTTCTTAACAGCGGATTTTTTCTTAAACGGAATCATCTGCGATACCTATATTAGTTATTAAGGAGATTTAAAAAGCTCAGGAATAACGTTAATACTCTGCACTGCATCAATAAATTATCTTTTTCTTTAGGCCTGAATAGCGTTTTATTATTCAATAAATTATGTTTTGTAATGGTGCGGTTTTTTGCTGATATTTTTACATTCGCCCAAATATGATGCATATCGCTTCTTTTGTATTGTTCGAAGAATATTTGTAAAGACTCTGATATTGTCTGGAGTGTTTTATGCGCGGTTGATTTAATGGCCGGCGATAAGATCATATTTTATCCGCAAGAGACTTTAAATCTGGCTATTCAGGAACTCGGATGCCGATTAATAGCAGGAGGCGGATTATCTTTCCGGATCACAGTTGAACGGAGATTTTTTGAGGCCTGCCCAGGATGAATTTTTCGGAGAGAGTGTCGGGAGGCATGATTAACAAATGAGAAGGATTCGTTAGTGCTGATCTTTACAGAAGTATAATGAATTGTAGTTAATAGGAATAAAAAAGCAGGATGACGTGCATAGCTGTCCCACAAATTTCTATTCAAGCGTTTTCGAGAAACGTTAAGCCACTTGTCCTCATAGAGGGGCCTTACCCCTCTCGCCGGACGGGCTACCTCCCCGCTTCGCGCTTTCTGGCTCGTATTTCCTTGAAAGC
>PAJK01000025.1 GCA_002706025.1 Oceanospirillaceae bacterium | reverse complement strand
TCGTGCAGCAATACGGCGCGGCTCCAGCATGATAATGCGTTGNCCGTTAAGCCAGGCTNCGTCGAGCAGAGCGGGAGCTACCCGGGTCGTCTTACCGGCGCCAGGTTCTGCTGTCAGTAACAGATTGGGTGAATCCGCCAGAGAATGGCGGATATCGTCAATCAGTTCATCGATCGGCAGGGCAGAGGAAAAGGGCGCAGGCATAGGGATATTTCGCAGTTCTGTCGGGTCAGAAAAGAGAGTATGGTAACATCTAAACCNTGTGCGCAGTGACACCGCTTAAGCGCACATATCTGCGTCGATCGGATACGCGCAAATGGCGTTGTTGTAAGCAGCGTTGCTGTATGGGCTGTTTTCCAGCTCTTTTCTGGCTGTTTTGCAAGCTGTAGCNNCTGTCGCCATCGACCAGGCAGTTAACCGGAGGTTGTATGCCCGATAAAAAAGTGATTGATTTTGCGGCCGCCAGTAACAAACACCGGCACGCACGCGATCATGAAGAGAAAGAAGCCAAAGTTGAAGCTATGCGCCAGCGTTTTGAAAATGCACTGCCAGATAAGAAAACGCCGGTNAANGATTACCTGAAGAAAAAGCGGGCGAAGAAAAAGCGTTTTTAAAACGCACNGNCACTGNTGATCATAGGCAAGCGNTNAAGCGTGTCCNGCTGGTAGCNTTNTTACGGCTNAGCCGNCAATAGCGTATTCACGGCTAAGCTGGCAGNAGCTTTTCATGGCTAAGCAGACAGCAGCTTATTCANNGCTAAGATAGCAGATGCTTAGTTNAACCCNCAGTAAAAGGNTTATTNCACCGATGTTTGCTGCAGCAGTAAATCGATAATTTCATTGTCGGGTCGTGGTTTCGAAAGCCANTANCCCTGAATCAGATCACAGCCTTTCTGGCGNAATATCTCTTCGTCTTCACAGGTTTCCACNCCTTCAGCAATAATCCGCATATGCAGGCTGTGACCCATATTAATAATGGCATCTACTAATGCCATGCTGCGTTGGTCACGGGTCATGTTCTGGATAAATGAACGGTCAATTTTNAGTTTGTCGGCNGGGAATGCTGCCAGGTATGACAAAGAAGAGTAACCGGTACCGAAATCATCCAGTGCNACACGGATGCCAGCCTGTTGCAGTTTCTGCAGAAACTGAATGGTTTCCTGCTGGCTGCGTATCAGCAGACTTTCGGTAATTTCCACCATCAGATTGCCCCGGGGCAAACCTGACGCCTGTTCCTGCTCAATAATATGTTCCGCCAGCTGGTGGTCATAAAATTCAGCGGTAGACACATTAACCGCAATCGGAATTAACAGATTCATGCTATGCAGACGAGCGGATAAACGCAGCGCTTCTGCCCGTACCCATTCGCCGATTTCGCGGATGGTGCCGGTTTTTTCTGCCACNGGAATAAATACATCCGGCGGCACCAGACCGCGTTGTGGATGACGCCAGCGCACCAGAGCTTCGAGCTGAGTAATTTTGCCGGANGCCAGATCTTTAATCGGCTGGTAATGCAGAATCAGCTGATTTTCTTTGACNGCGTGGCGCAGATCCTGATGGATCATGGCGTAATTTTTTGCTTCTTCCTGCATNACCGGCGTGAANAAAGTATGCAGGTTACGGCCACGATGCTTGGCAGAGTANGCNGCCTGTTCAGTTGCTTTTAACAGCTGTTCCAGCGTTGCNCCATCNTCGGGATAGCGGCTGATNCCAATACTNGCAGAAATNCGCAGATCTCTGGCCTGACGNATGGANACACTTTTTGATACTGTCGCCAGCAGTTTGTCGGCGAGGGCNGACAGACCTTCTGTCGAGGTATCTGTGGTGATAATAAAACCAAATTCATCGCCACCGAGACGGGCAACAATGTTTTTTTCCGGCAGCATCTGGCGCAGACGGGTAGCAACTTTTACCAGCAGCTCGTCACCGGCATCGTGACCCAGGGTGTCGTTAATTTCTTTGAAGTAATCCAGGTCCAGTAGCAGGACCGCAAAATTGCAGTTGCGGTGGCGGCACTGCTCCAGCATCCAGTTCAGTTTTTCATAAAACAGGTTGCGGTTGGGCAGGCTGGTCAGCAGGTCATAGCTGGCCTGGTACTGGATCATTTCTTCTGAGCGTTTGCGTTCGCTGATGTCACTGAACAATACGATACAGCGTTCAACCTCATCGCGTTCGTTNCGGATGACGGTAAAACTCAGTTCGGCGGTAAAATGTTCGCCGTTGCGGCGCGCAGCAATGGCTTCCCCTGACCAGTTCTTTCCGGCCGGGAGAGCACGGATAATATCGATGTAGCGGGTCAGCTGAGTGCGGTCATTGTTGAGGAAGAAAGACGGGCGCTGGCCAACGCTTTCCTGCAGCGAATAACCTGTGATCTGGGTAAATGCCGGATTAACATCAACCAGATTGAAATCACCATCGGTTACCAGTACGCCAACGGGTAAATGTTGGGTAATGGCTTCCGTTAACGCCCTGTGTTTTTCCGCGGCACGGAACTCCATAATCAGCTGTGCCAGGCGTGCGCATTCATGAATCAGCAGCAGATCGTGACCAGTTGGATGTGGTCTGCTGAGAGGCATCAGGGCAAAGGCACCCAGCAGCTCTCCCTTGGTGCTGATCACGGGTTGTGCCCAACAGCCTTTAATTCCCTCGTTATAGGCGAGAATACTGAAGGGGTCGGATTTTTCGCTCAGTTCGCCGGACAGAATCATCTGGCGGGCCGTGGCAACCTGAGTGAAGGGATTTTCGTCTTCCGACAGGGAAACCAGATTCAGGCTTTGACGTAAGCCAGTGGGCAGTTGTGGGCCGGCGGCGCAGCGCATGGATTTGCCATCGTCGCTGCAGGTCATCACGGCAGAGATACAATCCGGTTGTTTTTCCTGAATCAGGCAGGCCAGTTCCAACAACAGATTGTCGATGGTCTCACCGATCAGCAACTTCTCCAGCAGCAGGTTGTAGCGACTGATAATCAGTGGCTGATGCTGCCTGGCCGTCGATTGATTTCCGTTTTCTTGAGGCATACTACCGGATCGTGTGGGGTTCAGACCTAAGTGTAGCGCTGTTACCCGGTTTTGGTAATTCCGATCAGCATAAAGTGCTGATTTTATGATGATGAACAAGGCATTGTTATTAAAGCTGTTTTTTGCTTTTACAGAACTATGGTTTCACTTTAAGATGTCGCGAAAGGACATGTTACCGCCGCACAAGTTGGTAACAGGCATGATCCCTGGCTGGGAAGGGCTGACAGGAAGGGGGCCAACAGGAAACAGGAAACAGGAAACAGGAAGGAGGCGGCAATCGTCGGGAAGCTGTGCTTTTGCCAACCTGTTACAGACAAGGGTTTTGCCAATACGGCTCTGCACCGACGACCGCCGGCGCCGGTGCAGATACGCTGGCAGGGTTAATCAGGCGCCAACGAGCGACTGACCGCAGACGCGGATGACATTTCCGCTTACACCGGAGGACGCCGGATTGGCGAAGAAGGCGATGGTTTCTGCCACATCGACCGGTTGACCACCCTGCGCCAGAGAATTCAGGCGACGGCCAATTTCCCGTGTAATGACCGGGATCGCATCCGTCATAGCGGTTTCGATAAAGCCCGGCGCCACCGCATTGATTGTGATTCCTCGTTGCAGCAGCTCATCCGCCATGTATTCGACGTAGCCAATTACACCAGCCTTGGAGGCTGCGTAGTTGGTCTGTCCGGTCTGACCGGCAATACCGTTCATGGACGATACGCAGACGATACGGCCGTTGGCATTCAGCGCCTGCTGTTCAAACAACGCGTGATTGATACGCTCTTCCGCCGACAGATTGATGTCGATGGTCATGTTCCACCAATGTTCCGGCATATTGGCCAGGGTTTTATCCCGCGTGATGCCTGCGTTATGCACGATGATATCGCCACCGCCCATGGCTTTGAGTTTTTCGGCAATCAGAGCCGGAGCTTCTGCCGAAGAAATATCCGCCAGTAAAACTTCACCGCCGATATCCGTCATGACGTTGGCCAGTTCAGCTTCCGCCTGAGGAATATCCAGCCCCAGAACACGGGCGCCATCGCGGGCCAGGGTACGGGCAATGGATTCACCGATACCGCGGCTGGCACCGGTCACCAGAGCGACTTTACCATTCAGGGGTTTATGCCAGTCCGGATAGTCGATGGCGTCAGCCTGACGCACGTTAATGACCTGACCATCGACATAGGCAGATTTTGCTGACATAACAAAACGGAATGGAGCATCGATGTTTTTTTCTGCGCCTTTTTCGACATACAAGGCCTGACAGGTAATGCCTTTTTTGCCGGTTTCTTTTGCCACAGAACGGCTGAAGCCTTCCAGTGCGCGCATGGCTGCAGCCTGCTCACCGGTTTCTGCCTGCATGTGCGGGCGACCTAAAACCATCACGCGGCCACTGGTGCTGATTTTGCGCATCACGGGATTAAAAAAATAATAGAGCTGAGACAGATCCGTCGTATCACTGAAGCCTGATGCGTCAAACACCAGAGCGTCGAATTTGTCGCTCATTTCAGCATTTAACTCGATGCCGGTGGCAATGATGTCGTGTTTTTTCGCGGCGGCGATGACGGCAGCAGCGCCTTTACCGGACGCCGGATAAAACAGGCTGGCGGAAGAGGCTTTCAGATTACGGACAATGTCGTCTGTCAGCGCGGCATTGTCACTGGCGCCGAGCAGAACGCGGCCACTGAAAAAACTGTTCTGGGCCGGATTGTAGCGATTAAGAGGCGCTGATTTTGGCAGAACCTGTTTCAGCATGCTGCGGCCCATGCTGCTGTCGAGCATGGATTCCAGGATGTTACTCATGATGATTTCCGGTGACTGTGATTTATAAGAATAATTATTCTGCAGTAATGCAGGTGCAGACTATCGGCTTGTGCGGATGATCGACAGGCCAGACATTAACAAATTACACCAGCATCCATAAGGCCTTAAATTGACCGTATACAGGGCCGGATGCGTCATCCGGGCCAATGCCTGCAGCCGGTCTGTGGCTAGACTGCTCAAATCGCAGCGCTATCTCTTATATGCTGCTGTTTTGCGTGCAGTTTTATTTATCTGCAGTTACGTTCCTGCATGAAACGCCGTTTAATCTATCCCGTCTTTGTGAAGGTTTATAAATATTATGACTCAGAAGCCCCTCCCGACAGACCAGCAAAAAGTGCGGCGCGTTGCCATTATCGGTGGTAACCGTATTCCTTTTGCCCGCTCAAACACGGCGTATTCCTATGCCTCTAATCAGGATATGTTGACTGCAGCGCTGAATGGGCTGGTCAATCGCTACGGTTTACAGGGGCAGCGCATCGGGGAGGTGATTGCCGGGGCGGTTATTAAACACAGCCGGGATTTCAATCTGGCCAGAGAAAGCCTGCTGAGTACCAGTCTTGATCCACATACGCCGGCAACCGATATTCAGCAGGCCTGTGGCACTGGCCTGCAGGCGATTATTATGGCGGCCAACAAAATAGCTCTGGGTCAGATCGACAGTGCCATTGCCGGTGGCTCAGATACCACTTCCGATGCGCCTATCGGGGTGAACGAAGGGTTGCGTAAGATTCTGCTGGATCTTAACCGCGCGAAAACCATGGGTGAACGTCTGAAGCTGCTTGGCAAGTTGCGCCCGCGTCATCTGGCACCCCTGATTCCGCGTAATGGCGAGCCACGTACCGGAAAATCCATGGGCGAGCATACGGAAGAGACGGTAAAAGCCTGGGGCATCAGCCGCGGGGAACAGGATCAGATTGCGTTTAACAGCCATCAGAACCTGCTGGCGGCTTATGATCGCGGTTTCTTTGATGATCTGCTGACACCGTTTAACGGTCTGGCCAAAGATAATCTGGCACGTAAGCCGGATCTGGAAAAACTGGCGTCACTTAAGCCGGCATTTGATCGCGTGTCCGGGCAGGGTACTCTGACGGCGGGCAATTCCTCGGCGTTAACCGATGGCGCGTCGGTTGTTTTGCTTGCCAGCGAAGACTGGGCTGAGCAGCATGATTTGCCGGTTAAAGCCTGGCTGACTTTTCATGAGACTGCGGCGGTGGATTTTTTCGGTAAGGATGGCAGGCGTGATAAGGAAGGGCTGCTGTTGGCACCGGCTTATGCGGTACCACGGATGCTGGCCCGTGCCGGGCTGACGTTACAGGATTTTGATTTTTATGAAATTCACGAAGCCTTTGCCGGTGTTGTTGCCTCCACTCTGAAGGCCTGGGAAGACGAAGCCTTCTGTCGCGAAAAGCTGGGCCTTGAAGGTGCGTTGGGCAGCATCGATCGCACGAAACTCAATATCAATGGCTCATCCATCGCCACGGGGCATCCGTTTGCTGCGACCGGCGGACGCATCGTTGCTTCGTTGGCGAAAATGCTGGAAGAAAAAGGCTCAGGCCGGGGACTGATTTCCATCTGTGCGGCTGGAGGACAGGGGGTTGTGGCGATTCTCGAACGCTGACCTGACGGCCTGTTTGCGGTCATCAGGACGTAACTTTGACCTGTTTAACCTGAGCCGGGCTTAACCTGCTCAGGTCTGGTGTGGCCAGCGCCGGGCTTAACCTGCGCGGGTCTGGTGTGGCCAGCGTTGCAACAGGGTGTTCAGCAGTGCCTTCTGGCCCGCGCCGGCGATGCTTTGCTGATGCAGCAGGGCATCGTGCAGCTCGTCCAGTTGTTGCGAGCTCAGCAAAAGATCAATAGTCTCACCTCCGGTGAGGATGGCATTACGCAGGTGCAGTGCCAGAGCGCTGTTCTCTGTCCGCAGAATTCGTTCGGTCAGGCTAACGGTGCCCTGGCTTAATCTGAGGTGGTGTAACGTCATAGTTAACTCACTTTCGACTGATTTCCATATCCGACTGACAAATTTTGTCGCAAACTGCCGCCGGTTGGCTATCAGCCATAATCATTAGGTTGGCCTGTATTTACTAAGGGTAGTACATGAATAAATGGTTTGCCCTGACGGGCCTGTATTTAGTTCAGGGGCTGCCACACGGCTTTTTTGGTCAGGCAATGCCGGTGCTGTTGCGTCAGCAGGGGCTTGATCTGGCATTGATCGGAATGCTCTCTGTGGTGTCCTTACCCTGGGCTCTCAAGTTCCTGTGGGCTCCTCTGTTGGATCGCTTTGCGCTGAAGCGTGGTGAATACCGCCGCAGCTGGATTCTGGCGATGAATTACAGTGCCGCTGCCGTACTGCTGTTACTTGCCAGTCAGCCGTTGGCTGTGTGGACGGAATCCGGCCTTTTTCTTCCGCTGGGTTTGTTACTGCTGCTTAACACCCTGATTGCCACTCAGGACATTGCTACCGATGCCATGGCAGTGGAAAACATTGAACCGGCGCGCCGTGGGCTGGCCAATGGTATTCAGGTGGCCGGTTATCGCAGCGGTATGATTATCGCCGGAGGTCTGCTGGTTTCGCTGTATGGCGTCATCGGCTGGCACTGGGCGCTGTGGTTACTGGCCGGGCTTATGGTGCTTGGTACCTTGCCACTGTGGTTGTTCAAGCCCAGAGCACATCTGGTCAGTCGTGAGCCTCTGTGGCCGCAGTGGCTGGGGTTCTTCCGCTTAAAAGATGCAGGCCTGTGGATTCTGTTGTTGCTGGTGTACAAGCTCGGTGATGCGTTTGGTACGCCAATGATCCGCCCGCTGCTGAGTGATGCTGGCGTTTCCCTTGAGCAGCTCGGTGTGTTGATGGGGACCACCGGATTCCTCGCTGGTTTATTCGGCGCCTTGTTAGGTGGCTGGCTGGTCACCCGACTGGGACGACAGGCGACGTTATTGGCTTTTTTACTGGCTGAGGCGCTGGCGTTGCTGAGCTATCTGGGTATTGATGGCATGGCCGGTGCGCTGCAGAAAGACTGGCTGCATATTTATCTGGCGGTCATCGTTGAACACCTGGCCGGTGGGCTCGGCACCGCGGCACTGTTTACCGTTATGATGGATCGTTGCCGCGCTCATTGCGAAGCCGGTGATTATGCGTTGCAGAGTTGTCTGGTGATTATTTCCGGTATGATCGCCGGAAGTTTGTCGGGCTTCAGTGCGCGGGCGCTGGGATACGACGGTCATTTTGTTGTAGCGGCGTTGCTGACACTGTTGCCGCTGGTGCTGGTGTGGGCCTTGATTAAGCGTCGGGCTTTTGTGCTTCAGCGCGATTTTTAATACATTATGCAGGCAATCCGTTAAGAGCAAACAGCATGAGTGATCCTGAAGTACAGACAACCCTAGATGCCCGCGGACTGTTTTGTCCGGAGCCGGTGATGATGCTGCACAATACCATTGCCGATATCGATATTGGCAATGTGGTAGAGATTCTGGCAACCGACCCATCGACCAAACGGGATTTTGTTAAATTCTGCAGTTTTCTCGGCCATGAAATGTTGGCCAGTGAAGAGACTGATGGCGAATTCCGTTTTCTGATCCGTAAAATGTCGGATGATTAAATCCGCCATCATTGCGGTTTGATGGGCTTTGCGGCAGACAGCAGTGGCTTTTGTTTTGAAATTCCTGACTTTGAAATTGGTTGTTTTGAATTTTAAGGCCGCTGAAAAATAAAAAAGGAGCTGATGCTCCTTTTTTATTTTTGCTTCAGCGGATTGCTATCCGCTTTCTGCTATCAGAGTGTCAGGCTGGCCTTCAGCGCGTTAATAAAACGGGCTTTGAGTTCAGCTGAAGCCTTAACGGTTAACCAGCGGCTGACCAGTTGCTGACGCTCCTGATCAACACTCAGGCCTTTGCCCAGACCTTCTGCCAGACGCTGTACCTGAAGCTCCATCCGGCGGGCTTTATCGCTGGCCAGTGTTTCCACATCCGCCAGGCTTTCCAGCTGAATGCAGATATCCTGCGCACTGTCACTGTCACTGGTCTGGCCATCACGGTAAGCGTTGAAGGCGTCGTCGCTGTAACCTTGTGGCAGGGGTTTTTCACAGGCCTGAGTCCACTGGCTGTCGTCACTGTCNAGNTGTTCAATGCGGTTAAGCAGCCCCTGCCAACGACTCAGTTCTTCGGCTTTTTTCTGNGCACTGGCCAGATCATTCAGACCATCGCTGACCTGATTNAGCGATTTAACCAGACGCTGATGCGCNCTGCGTGGCAGCTGNATNGCACTGAANTCATCACGGATANCNGNCAGTTGATCACGCAGTTCNNNCAGNNGCTGATCACTGCTCAGCAGTTCATTGGCTTTGTTCACCAATGCTTCTGCCGCNGCAACGGTTTCATTCAGCTCTGCTTTACGCGCTTCACGGTTTTCATTTAAGCGTTCAAACACATGGTCACAGTGTTTGCGGAATTGCTTCCATAATTTCTGATCAGCGCTGCGCGGCATAACGCCGATGTCTTTCCAGCGNGTCTGCAGGGCTTTTACCTGATCAACCGCGCCACTGAGATCTTCGGCTNCGGCAATNTGCTGNGCGTCGTTTACCAGNGCCTGTTTCAGNGCGATGTTGCGGTCGTACTCATNTTTCAGGTGCGCATAAATACGGTCGCAGACCTGATTAAANCCGTCCTGAGTGCGTTTGTGTTCNCTGCGCTCAACCGGNGAATAGCTGCGGAATGTTTCCCGCGCTGCNTCCAGCGTNTTNTGCACGGTTTTCCAGTCGGCAGAGGACCAGTCCATNGAGGACTCATAGCTGTCCAGTTCAGCGATTAACGCATCGCGCAGGCNGATATTCTGTTCGCGCTGNCGGGCCACTTCGGCAAAGTATGCACGGCAGGGTTCAAANGCTTTATCNCCGGCGGCCTGNAANCGCTCCCACAATTCGTTATCGCCATTTGCGCTGCCGAGGGATTTCCATTCTTCCTGCAGGTNGTGAATTTTTTCTGCCAGCAGGTCAGGGGCGATGCTGGCTTCTGCCAGAGCTTCCATGGCTTCAACCAGCTGCTCTTTTTTCGGNGCNGTGGCAAAACCTGCCCAGTCACGCATTTCCTGCAGACGGGCCTGCAGGGCACGGAANCGGCGCTGCAGTGGGGCAGCACTTTTTTCATCCAGCTGGCGCAGGCCGTTGTTGATTTTGTTGCTCAGGCGTCCGGCGTCTTTCACCTGACCGGCATCCAGACTCTGTTCCAGNTCTGTCAGCTGATCATCAATGGTTTTACTGCGGCTGTGTTGCTGCTGGTTNAGTTCTTCGCACGCTGTTGCCGCCTGCTGCTGACGNTCATTCAGCTGGTTCAGCCACTGNGGTGCGGCAAAGGCTTTCGGCCAGTTGATGCTTTTCAGCCACTGTTCTGCCTGACGGCGGGCTTTGGTCAGTTGTTTAAGGTCTTTGTCCAGTGGCTGCTGCAGCGCNTTCTGTATTTCNTCAGCCAGTGAAGCNCTTTTCTGCAGAGCGGACTGCAGGGCAAACAGACTTTGCAGCTGGTTTTCAAACTGACGGGNCTGNTCATCAGCGGGTTTGTTCTGGCGGAAAGCTTCGTCCCAGCGACTCTCAAGCTGTTTCAGCANAGGCTGAAGGCTTTCGGCATTGTGCTCAGCAGCGTTGTCGCTGATGGCGGCGACTTNCTGCAACAGGCTGGTNTGTTGTGCCGCTGCAGCAGCGGCCTGCGCCTGTTGTTCGGCCAGACGGGATTCTTCTGCGGCGTGGGCGGCAAGAATGTCNGCGGCGGATTTCAGTTCCTGTTCGATGGCTGCNGNNGTGCTGCTGTCNGCATCGGCCTGCAGCTGNGGCCATTGTTTGCTCAACAGCTGGAATTTGCCATTGAACTCAGGGTGATAACCAATGCGGTTCAGATGACGGGCCTGCGCCAACAGCTGTTCTACNGCTTCATGGCGTGCTGCGTTGGCCTGCTGCTGNGCTTTCTGTTCGCTCAGGCGGTCTTTNGCCAGACGATACAGCGCTTTATCTTTGCCCTGAGCATGATCCTGCAANTGCTGCAGTTTGTCGGCATCGTGGATGCCTTCAGCGGCTGCCAGACGCACACGGGCGACAGGGTGTTCCATGGCCAGNTTCAGNCGCTGGGCTTCATCACGGATGCCGGAAACCGCCTNCAGACGNAGTTCGTTGTCNGNGGTCAGTCCGGCAATGCGGATCAGGGTATCGGTATCACTGATGGTGCTGATGTCTTTACCGGCNGGCAGNAACAGATTCAGCAGTTGCTCTCGCGCCTGCTGGCGTACGTCGTCCTGCTTGTCGTGCAGAAGTTGTTCGAGGGCTTTTTCACTTTTGATGAAAGTGACGGCTTTTACCCGCAGACGGGCAAGGCTTTCGCCGGCAATAAACGCCAGGCGTTCGTCGTCTGTNNTGAANCCATNGAGTGCCTGTTCGCGAACTTCGGGTTCCGCGTCCTGCCATTTCTGTGTACGGGATCTGGATTTAAATAACTTCTCGAATAATAACATCCGCTTGCCGTCCGTCTTTTCCGGTGTCTGATCCGTTCTGTTGTCATTTTTTACCGTATTTTTACGGTGCCTGAGCGCTTTTTGCACAGAACGGAGAAATAAAAAGCGCGACCATTGTACCCGCACGGGTTGAATAGGGAAGGGGCGGATAATGGCGGATGTGAACACTAAAGAAGCCAGTCGGCCATGCTAACATCCTGCGCTAGCTGCAGGGGCCCGGCTTTAACGTCAGCGTGCACTCTGCAGCGGAAATAAGATAATAAGACCGACCCGGGGAATATCATGACTTTTATCCGCTTTATGGCAGTGAACGTACTCTTCTTGCCTGTCCTGCTGACTACTGGCTGTGCCTCTATGGGATTTGGACCACGCCCGTTGTCTGAACTCACAGATCATTACGCCAACGATAAATCCCGCTTTGTGGCAGTAGATAATCTGCTGCTGCATTACCGCGATGAAGGCCAGACGCAGCCCGGGGCACCGGTACTGGTGCTGCTGCATGGCGTAGCGTCGTCACTGCATACCTGGGATGGCTGGGTGGCTGAACTGAAAAATGATTACCGTATTATTCGTCTGGATTTGCCTGCTCACGGACTGACCGGGCCTGACCCGGATGTTAAGCGCTACGATACCGCGTACATGACGGACAAGCTGGATAAATTTCTTAATGCCCTCGGTCTGACTGAGGTCAGTCTGGCGGGCAACTCGCTGGGCGGCTTTATCAGCTGGAATTACGCTTTGTATCGTCCGCAACGTGTGGAGAAGCTGATCCTTATTGATGCCGCCGGCTACCCGCAGCCGATGCCTTTTATTATGGACGTCGCCTCCTGGCCTGTGATCGGTGAAATGAGCAGCCTGATGATGCCGCGTTTTCTGGTGGGGATGAACCTGCGCGATGCTTATGGTGATTCAGAGAAGGTGACGGATGAGCTGGTGAAACGCTATCACGATCTGAGCCTGCGCCCGGGCAACGCCATGGGGCTGGTGAATATCTTCCGGACCATGAAAGTGCAGAGCCGCAATCCACATCTGGCCGATCAGGTGCCGCAACTGCAGGTTCCGACGCTGTTGATGTGGGGTGAGCAGGATGAATGGGTGCCGCTGGATGTGCTCGCCAGTTTCCGCCGTGATCTGCCTGAGGCCAGCGTAATTACTTATGAAGGTGTGGGGCACATGCCGATGGAAGAACTGCCTGTTCAGTCTGCACGGGATGCGCAGAATTTCCTGCGGACGGGAAAAGTCTTTACACTGCCGTCTGCTACAGCAATGAGTGACTGACCCCGCCCGCCAAAAAGGTTTCGGGTCCGGCAGTCACGGAGGAAGATTGGCTTTTGAACAGTATTGTCTGGTACGACTACGAAACCTTTGGTGCCATCCCGGCGTGGGACCGTCCTGCGCAGTTTGCCGCAATCCGCACCGATGAAGATCTGAATGAAATTGAAGAGCCGGTGGAGTTGTTCTGCCGTCAGTCTGATGATTACCTGCCGCACCCGCAGGCGGTTTTGATCACGGGTATTACGCCGCAGGACTGTCAGAGCAAAGGCCTGAGCGAAACCGAATTTATGGGGCGCATTAACGATGTGTTCAGTGTGCCCGGTACCTGCAGTGCCGGTTACAACAGCATTCGCTTCGATGATGAATTCACCCGTTACGGTCTGTACCGCAATTTTTATGACCCGTATGCGCGGGAATGGCAGGGCGGTAATTCGCGCTGGGATCTGCTCGATATTGCCCGCTGTGCCTACGCCCTGCGCCCGGAAGGCATTGAATGGCCGAAGCATGAAGACGGCCGCATCAGCTTTAAGCTGGAGCATCTCACCGCCGCCAATGGGCTGGACCACGGCAAGGCTCACGATGCCGTCTCCGACGTGCGGGCGACCATTGCAATGGCACGCCTGATTCGTGATAAACAACCGAAATTATACCGTTATCTTTATGATTTGCGCACGAAACAGAGTGTCGGTGCGCTGGTGGATGTCAGCAACCATAAGCCGCTGGTGCATATATCCGGCATGTTCCCGGTAGAGCAGGGCTGTATGGCCGTGATCGTACCGCTGTGCTGGCATCCGACCAACAAGAACTCCTTTATCGCTTTCGACCTCCATCAGGATCCGACGCCACTGTTCGAGCTGAGCGCCGAAGAGATTCAGCAGCGGGTCTTTACCCGTAGCGCAGATATGCCGGAAGGCATGGAACGCCTGCCACTGAAAGAAGTGCATATCAATAAGGCCCCTGTGCTGGCACCCGCGAAGACCCTGACGCCGGATCAGGCGGAGCGCTGGAATTTAAGTGGCGATACACTGCGTAAGCATCTGGGTATGATCAAGAACGGCGAAAACCTCACCAGTAAAATGCATCAGGTATTTTCTTCGCGGGAATTTGCCAAAACCACCGATGTCGATGCCCAGCTCTACGACGCATTTTTCCCCGCCGCGGATAAACAGGCCATGGAAACCTTACATCAGCTGTCAGACTGGGACCTGGCCGACTGGCCGGCGCCATTTAAGGACTCCCGTGGCGAAGAAATGCTGTTCCGTTACCGGGCACGTAATTTCCCCGATACGCTGGATGAGAAAGAGCGGGAACGCTGGGAACAGCACAGAACTGCGCGTTTGATGAGTACAGATCCGGCATTTCCGGGACTGAATTTTGAGCGTTTTGCCCGTGAGCTGGAGCTGGCTGCCAACCAGGTGATGGATGATCCGGTGAAACTGCAGTGGATTCAGGATCTGCAGCTGTATGCAGAATCCATCTATCCCGCTATGGATTGGTAGTGGCGTGGTAGTGGATTAGTATCAGCGTACATTTTCCCGGTGATGTTAATAAATGTCCCGGGATGTCTTAGTTTATCTACTTAATTGGAACCAGTATAAATACCTGTGCTGTAAGTGCGTAATACCTTAGTCGAAAACTAAGACTAAGGTAGCTCTGCGCTGTATCGCTTCTGCATTTCCCTTTCTTTATCTTCCGTCTGGCCTGACATACCAATTAATAAAAAAAGGGAACCTTCGATGCAAATTCAGCCACGCCGTGAAGGCGAAGAGCAGCCGTACTGGCCTGCAGGTCCGTTCAAAATCCGTTTACCATTTGTTCACTACCGCTGGGAAATGCCGGAGACCATTCAGGCTCTGGTTATGTTCGTCGTCGGCCTGGCGATGATTCCTCTGCTGGAGAAATACCTGGGCATGCCTTACGAGGCGGCGCTGGCGTTTACCTTCATCGCAGGTTTAGGCTACATGCTGCCGGCGTTGCTCGGCGTACCACTGGTACCAGGCTGGATTACGCCTGCGATTCCGGTGGTGATTCTGTTCCTCAACGGCTATGAACCCGGTCCGGATGCGATCAAAGCCCTGTTCGCGCTGCAGATTGAGGTGACGCTGATCTTCCTGATTCTGGGGGTCACTGGCTGGGGTTCAAAACTGGTTCAGGTTATTCCTAATTCTTTGAAATCCGGCATCATCATCGGTGCAGGTATCGCGGCTATGATGGGCGAACTGAAAAGCGGTGGCCGTATTGATGCGACGCCAATTTCCCTGATCATTGGTTCCGTGGTTTCTGCCTACGTACTGTTCTCTCTGTCGTTTAAAAACGTCATCGAACAATCCGCGATTGCCCGCCGTATCGCCAACTTCGGTATGGTGCCGGGTATGATCGTTGCCATGCTGGTGGGCTGGATTGTAGGTGAATACCCATGGCCGGATATCGAGTGGGGCATTACCAATCCGGACTTCGGTCTGATGGCTGAATACCTAGTATTCTCCGTCGGTTTCCCGGGCTGGGATGTCTTCCTGATGGCCATTCCTACTGCTCTGATTGCTTACGTTATCGCCTTCGGTGACATCATTGTTGGCCGTACTCTGGTTGAGCGTATCGACAGCGTCCGTCCGGATGAAAAGATCGAAGTGAACGTAAACCGCGTACACACAGTGACTGCAATCCGTAATGGTATCCATGCCTTCTTCGCCCCATGGCCGGGGCTCGCGGGTCCGCTGTGGACAGCGGCGCACGCAACCGTAGCAGAGCGCTATGCGATGGGACGTAAAGCGATGGATTCCATCTACAGCGGCGGCGGTACCTTCTGGATCACAGGTATGATTGCACTGTTCTGTCTGCCGCTGGTGACTATGTTCAAACCGGTTCTGCCGATTGCACTGTCGCTGACTCTGGTTCTTACTGCTTATATCTGCATCATGGTAGGTATGGAACAGCTGAAAAACCCGACTGAGCGCGGTGTTGCCGGTATTGTGGCGGTAACTCTGGCGATGCCGGATCCAAAATCCACTGTGTATGCGGTGATTATTGGTCTGGCTCTGTACTTCCTGATTGAGCGTCCGCGTTTGATGGGTAAACACAACCCCGATGATGAATTTATGTTCGCCGATCCGGAAACAAAAGAGACTGAGCAGAAGAGCTGAAGCAAAAAAGCTGCAGTTAAATAACAAACCCGGGCTTGCCCGCAATGCTGTTCACTTAAGCGGAGCAGCATTGCGATTCACCGGATAACGGGTTTTGCTTATCTTCAACATTCGAGGCCTGCCCGG
>PAJK01000024.1 GCA_002706025.1 Oceanospirillaceae bacterium | reverse complement strand
GATCTGACCGACAAGGTTATCGAAGCAATCACTAAGGCTGCGAACACTGGCAAGATTGGTGACGGCAAAATCTTCGTTACTTCTCTTGAACAGGTTATCCGTATCCGTACCGGTGAGACCGGCGCAGACGCGATTTAATCTCTAGTTTTAAAAATTCAAAGATTTAAGAGCCTTATGCGGGGGGCTTAGAATGGAAAATCAAGTTTATGCACTGCAGTACGCCATGGATACCTTTTATTTCCTGGTGTGTGGCGCACTGGTAATGTGGATGGCGGCAGGTTTCGCCATGCTCGAAGCGGGTCTGGTTCGTGCGAAAAACACGACTGAGATCCTGACCAAAAACATCGCGCTGTACGCGATCGCATGTACCATGTACCTGGTTTGCGGTTACGAATTAATGTACGGCGGTGGTTTCTTCCTGAGTGGCACTGACAGTGTTGCTTCTATGACTGACGAAGCTGTTGCAGGCGTTCTGGCTGCACAGGCTGATTACCGTAACGGCGTTGAAGATGCTTCTATGCCTTATTCCGGTGCTTCTGACTTCTTCTTCCAGGTAGTATTCGTAGCGACTGCTATGTCTATCGTATCCGGTGCTGTTGCTGAGCGCATGAAGCTGTGGGCTTTCCTGGCTTTCGCTGTAGTTATGACTGGTTTCATCTACCCAATGGAAGGTTCCTGGACCTGGGGCGGTAACGCTGTATTCGGCATGTTCGAACTGAGCTACTCCGACTACGCTGGTTCCGGTATTGTTCACATGGCTGGTGCCGCAGCTGCTCTGGCTGGTGTAATCCTGCTGGGTGCACGTAAAGGCAAATACGGCCCTAACGGTGAAGTACGCGCTATTCCAGGTGCAAACCTGCCGCTGGCGACTCTGGGTACTTTCATCCTGTGGATGGGTTGGTTCGGCTTCAACGGCGGTTCTACTCTGCAGCTGTCTGACGTAGGCGTTGCTAACGAAGTAGCTTCCGTATTCCTGAACACTAACGCAGCTGCAGCTGGTGGTCTGATTGCCGCTCTGCTGGTTGCTTACATCCTGTTCCGCAAAGCGGATCTGACCATGGCTCTGAACGGTGCTCTGGCTGGTCTGGTTGCTATTACTGCAGAACCTGCTGACCCAAGCCCATTCCTGGCTACTATCATCGGGGCTATCGGTGGTGGTCTGGTAGTGTTCTCTATCCTGACTCTGGATAAACTGAAAATCGACGATCCTGTAGGTGCTATCTCTGTACACGGTGTTGTAGGTCTGTGGGGTATCTTCGCAGTACTGCTGTCCGATGCTGATGCAACCTTCATGGGTCAGCTGGTAGGCGCCCTGACTATCTTCATCTGGGTATTCGTAGCCTCCTTCATCGTATGGGCCATCCTGAAAGCTGTGATGGGTCTGCGTGTAAGCGAAGAAGACGAGTACGAAGGTGTGGATCTGTCCGAATGTGGTATGGAAGCCTACCCAGAGTTCACCAGCAAGTCTTAAGATTCGCTGAACTCTGAACTGAAAAAGCCGGTCTCTGACCGGCTTTTTTTATGGGTGGAATCCGGCATAAGGGCTGATGGTGAGTGCGCTGACCAGAGGCATTTATGTCGGCTGGTTAATTCCTGCTGGTCGTCTGACGTTCCAGTCGTTGTTAAGCCGAACAGCAGCAGTCGATTGAAGCAACGCCCTGCGTTCTGTTCAGGGATAAAGCTCTGCCTTCGGGGCTGAAACAGGCACTCGGGCTTTGAAGTTCAGGGGGGTAAGCCGGTCTGAAATAAAGATCCGTCAGGGGCGGGTATTACCGAGAGAGCTACGCTCTGAAAAGATTTTTATGTGACTCAACACCGTTTAACAGTGGCAACAACAGAATAGTCACATAGCCTACTAACGACATTAATCGGAGTACGTTCCAGCGGGTTAAATGTTGAAGATATGCAGGTATTCAGGAGCTTGTCTCGCCCCGGAGGTTCTGTCGGCGAGCAGAGTTGAGCATGAGTGTAAAAAGCGAATAAAAACCCTGAATCCACATTAATAAGCAGACTCATAATTATTTCCCGGTGGGTTCACCGGCAGCCATTTATAAAAAAGCCGCAGACTTATCTGCGGCTTTTTTATAAATCAGACTTCTTCGAAATAATAATCTTCCAGGTCTTTTTCCAGGCGCTTGCGCTCAAGGTGCGCCTCAATGGCACGGCGGGCCATCAATTTTTTCGACATCTGGGATTCTTTATTAACGACTACGTTACCTTCTTGGTCAAACGACACTACTTCTTCGTGAGATTCTAATTTCACTGCAGCTTCCATATCGATTCCTTTTGTCAGATCACAGAAATTCCAGCTGTGATTTTTCTTGTTATTCGTTGCAAAAGAATGACATTTTCCCCGGCCTGAACCAAGTAGTTTTATGTGCCAATAAGCGATATTGGCAGAGTGGTTAAATTGATACTTACGCAAAGCCCCGTGGTTTGTGGGATGCAGAGGCTTAAGCGGAGGTGACGGATTACGGGCGCCGGAATGCCGGCACCTGGTCAGATGGACACTTCCTATAGAATGACGTTAAATGTCCACTCACTTCAGACTTAAGACGGAACAGAGTGGCATCAGTCGAAAGGATTAGCCTGATGAATGGAAAATCGCCTGTTAACTGGATTCCAGTCGCAGTGACTTAATACTGCGTTTGATGGCATTGAGATGATTGGCGAATTCCGGCCCACGGCGCTGGGTAACCGCCACTGCCAGCATGTCGATGATCATCAGATGAGCGATCCGTGAGGTCATCGGCGTGAACTGCTCGGTGTCCTCTTCGATATTGATGTGAATCGGCAGATCAGCGGCCTGGCTGAGGGCGGTATTGGCCGGTGCCAGTGACACCACCAGAGCGCCGTGTTGCTGGGCGAGTTCCACAGAGTGCAGCAGATCTTTGGTGCGTCCACTCTGGGAGATGGCCACGACCACATCTGCTTCGCTCAGGGTGACAGCCGACATGGCCTGCATATGAGGGTCACTATAGGCAGCGGTGGCGACCTGCAGGCGGAAAAATTTGTGCTGGGCATCAATAGCCACGGCACCGGATGCGCCAAAGCCGTAAAACTCCACCCGGCGGGCATTACTGATGGCCGCTGCTGCGTGGGCAATCTGTTCGGCTTTAAGTTGGGTTTTGACCTGATTAAGACGCTGGATGGTGGTGTCGGCGATTTTATCGCAGATGTCTTCGATACTGTCGTCTTCAGCAATAGCGAACTGACCGATGTTATTAACGATGGCCATTTCCTGCGCGATGCGGACTTTGAATTCCTGAAAGCCATTGCAGCCGATACCACGGCAGAAGCGCACAATGGTGGGCTCGCTGACCTGTGCTTCCTGAGCCAGATCGACGATGCGCATGTGCATCACCTGCTGCGGTGATTTGAGCACATACTCGGCCACTTTGACCTCAGATTTGCGCAGATTGGGCATGGCGGCTTCGATTTCAGCCAGTATCGGACTGTTTTTCACAGCGGGTTTCCTGTCCTGTTCAGTGGCCGATTATAAAAGGCTTTTGCACGGAAAGCCCATTTTGCTCTGCAACCGTCTGTGAATCATGTTGAGTACTGTACAAAAAAGCAGTCTTTTATCTGGTGCTTTGGTAAACTGCGCGCCATGGATATTTCATTGCTTGTTGATCAGTTAAACGATGGCCAGCGCAACGCTGTTGCGGCCAGTTCCCCCCATCAGCTGGTGCTCGCCGGTGCCGGTTCAGGCAAAACCCGGGTGCTTGTGCACCGTATTGCCTGGTTGCTGGAAGTGGAGGGGGTGTCGCCGTTCGCAGTGATGGCGGTGACCTTTACCAACAAAGCAGCGAAAGAGATGAAAGGCCGTCTGGAAGAGTTGCTGAATGTTCCGGCCAACGGCATGTGGGTGGGGACCTTCCATGGTCTTGCGCACCGCTTTCTGAAGCTGCACTGGCGCGAAGCCGGGCTGCCGCAGCACTTTCAGATTCTCGACAGCGATGATCAGCTGCGTTTGGTGAAGCGTGTCATGCGTGAGAACAACGTCGATGACAGCCGCTACCCGCCGAAGCAGATTCAGTGGTTTATTAACGAGCAGAAAGACGAAGGGCGCCGTGCGGCGCACGTAATGCCGTCATCCGATCCGTTCGCCAAGACGCTGCGCGAAGTGTATTACCTGTATGAGCAGATCTGTCAGCAGAACGGTCTGGTCGACTTTGGTGAAATTCTGCTGCGTGCCCATGAGCTGTGGCTGGAGAACCCCGACCTGCTGGCCCATTACCAGCAGCGTTTCCGCAATATTCTGGTGGACGAGTTTCAGGACACCAACAATATCCAGTACGCCTGGATCCGCCTGCTGGCCGGCAACAAAGTCTCAGTGATGGCGGTGGGCGATGATGACCAGTCAATCTACGGCTGGCGTGGTGCGAACATCGGCAACATCCGTGATTTCCAGCAGGACTTCCCCGGTGCTGAACTGATTAAGCTGGAGCAGAATTACCGCTCCACCAAGACCATTCTGGCGGCCGCTAATGCGGTGATCAGCAACAACAGCGGCCGTTTGGGTAAGAACCTGTTTACCGACGGAGCCGAAGGCGAACCTATTCGTCTGTACAGCGCCTTTAATGAACAGGATGAAGCCCGTTACATTGCCGACCAGGTGGATAACTGGGCCAAAGAAGGTAATGCCCGGGCCGATATGGCGATTCTGTATCGCTCTAACGCTCAGTCGCGCACGCTGGAAGAAGCTTTGCTGCGTGCTGGTATTCCTTACCGTATCTACGGTGGCCAGCGCTTCTACGAGCGGTTGGAAATCAAAAACGCACTGGCTTATCTGCGTCTGTTGCTGAACCGTGATGACGACGGTTCGGTGGAGCGGGTGATC
Source organism: Oceanospirillaceae bacterium (assembly GCA_002706025.1). Taxonomy (GTDB): domain Bacteria; phylum Pseudomonadota; class Gammaproteobacteria; order Pseudomonadales; family Oceanobacteraceae; genus Venatoribacter. The sequence goes on along the minus strand of PAJK01000024.1, from coordinate 100,458 downwards.
AATGTCCCGGCCCGCGCGATCGGTGAAAAGACCGTCGATATTCTGCGCAGCTTTGCCCGTGATCAGGGCTGCTCACTGTGGAAATCCTGTGAGCTCGCCATCGCCAATAATGCCCTGCCCAAGCGGGCAACCAGCTCAGTACAGAGCTTCCTCGATCTGGTGGATGAAATGAGCGCCGGTATTGAAGAGCTGGAGCTGCAGGAAATCGTTTCCCATGTGATTGAAAACTCCGGCCTGATCGAACACCACAAGAAAGAAAAAGGTGAGAAAGGTCAGGCGCGTGTGGATAACCTGGAAGAACTGGTCAACGCCGCGCGGCAGTTCGATGCTGATGAAGAACCGGATCTGGCTGAAGAAGACGGCGACCAGCCGCTCAGTGAGCTGGCGCAGTTCCTCGACCGTGCGGCACTGGATGCCGGCGATGGTCAGGCGGATGAATACGAAGACGCGGTGCAGTTGATGACGCTGCACTCGGCTAAAGGTCTGGAGTTTCCGCAGGTGGTGCTGGCCGGACTGGAAGAAGGCCTGTTCCCGCATAAGATGTCGATGGACGAAGCCGAAGGTCTGGAAGAAGAGCGCCGCCTGGCGTACGTGGGCATTACCCGCGCCATGGATCAGCTGATCATTACCCACGCCGAAAGCCGCCGCTTATACGGCCAGGAAAACTTCAGTACACCGTCACGTTTTATCCGCGAAATTCCGTCTGAATACATCAGTGAAGTGCGGCTGAAAAATACCGTCAGCCGGCCGCTCAGTGCGCGGCCCAAACTGGGTGGTGCGATTACCACCGGGCGCAAATTACTGGATGACAGTTTGCCTTATGGTCTGGGCCAGCGCGTGTTACATGCCATGTTCGGCGAAGGCACCGTGGTGCAGTTTGAAGGCCAGGGTAATGGTCTGCGCGTGCAGGTGAACTTTGATGACGCCGGCAGCAAGTGGCTGGTGGTCAGCTTCGCCAAGCTGGAAGCTCTGTAAGATTCTGATTGCCGAATGCCGGCCTTCCTCAGGCCGGTTTAATAACGGTAGTTCTGCGCGCCGATGCCCATTTCGGCGAAATTGGCTTCCATCTGCTCCATGTCGTATTCGCCGAGACCAAGGTAAGTGAGCACTTCCTGGTCAATACCCTGCCATTCCAGATCTTCTTTCTGACGCCCCAGAATCTGATAATTACCGCAGATATGTTCCGCCAGTTTGAGTATGGCCAGCAGGGTTTTGGCTTCACTGTCTTTCTGATGAGTGCTGGTGAAGTAATGGGTGGCACTGTGGTGCTCGGCAATCACGTCACACAATAATTTCGGCAGGTTCCAGGCTTTGGCCGTGTAATAACCAATCACCGCATGATTGGTATTCAGATGCTGGTTTTCCACATCGACGACGCGCAGATCCGGGTGAGCGTAAGATTCCTCCATCACCTGCTGGTAGTTATCGAAGCGCTGCATCAGCAGCGGAATGCCACAGTTATGGAATAAGCCCAGCAGGTAGGCCATGTCCGGATTGGGATAGCCAACCTGTTTGGCCACCTGGGTTGCGACCTGGGCAATGTCATTGGCTGTATCCCAGAAGCGGTTCATATCAACGATGACATCGTCGGTCATTTCGCTTTTGATCGACAGGCCGTTGATGATATTGATCACGCTGTTAAGGCCAATCAGGGTCACGGCCTGCTGTACGGATGAGATGCGGTTTTTAAGGCCGTAAAACGGCGAGTTGACTACCTTGAGAATGGTACCGGCCAGGCCGACATCCTGGCTGATCAGTTTAGCGATACGGCTGATATCCGGGTCTGGCATCACCTGTTCCATCTGCAGATCCACCAGAATCTGTGGTTGCGGTGGGATTTTGATGCCCTGCAGGATGGTGTGAATTTGTTCTTCCGTCAGTTCTCTTGCCATATACAGCACTTCGTCGGTGGATTAATCGGATCGCTAAGTGTTTGCTCATTTAAGCCTAGCAGCAGAAGTGGCTGACGTTTGTCACCCTGTGCGTATAATGCCCACCTTTTTGTAACCAACCGCCTGCACTGGCCGGAGACTCCCATGCTGCCTACCATTCGACTGAAAGATAAAGCGGAACGCCGCCTCAAGGGCGGACATCTGTGGGTGTACAGCAATGAGGTGGATACCGCTGCGACGCCATTGAAAGGCCTCAGTACCGGCGCAGAAGCTGTGATTGAAACCTCCACCGGTAAGGCGCTGGGCCGTGCTGTGGTCAGCCCGGAACAGCTGATCTGCGCCCGTCTTTATACACGTGATGCCAGCCAGCCGCTGGATGCATCGTTTATTGTTCACCGCCTGAAGATCGCCCTGAGTGCCCGTGAGTTGTGGTATCCGGAGCAGTGTTACCGCTGGGTGTATGGTGACAGCGACAGCCTGCCAGGGCTGGTGATCGACCGCTTTATGGATGTGGTGGTGGTGCAGATTTCCTCTGCTGCCATGGAAGAACGTCGCCAGGACATCCTTGATGCCATCAATAAAGTGGTGAAGCCGGCCTGCATCGTCCTGAAAAACGACGGCAAGCTGCGCGCCGTGGAAGGTCTGGATGAATATGTAGAAATCGTTCAGGGTGAGCTGGAAGATGACTGCGCCCCATTGATTGAAAACGGCACCCGCTTTATGGCGCCGGTAATTCACGGTCAGAAAACCGGCTGGTTCTATGATCACCGCGAGAACCGTGCGGTACTGAACCGGCTGGTGGCTGGCAAGCGTGTGCTGGATGTGTTCAGTTATGTCGGTGGCTGGGGTGTGCAGGCGGCTAATCACGGTGCCGCCGAAGTACACTGTGTGGATGCCTCTGCTCAGGCGCTGGACTGGGTGGAAGAAAACGCGGCGCTGAACGGCGTGGAAGAAAAGCTGCACTGCTGGGAAGGTGATGCCTTTACTGCGCTGAAACAGCTGCGTGATAACGGTGAGCGTTTTGACGTGGTGGTGGTTGATCCGCCGGCGTTTATTCCGCGCCGTAAAGATATCAAAGCCGGGGAGCAGGCTTATAAGCGCATCAATCAGATTGCCATGCGTCTGCTGAACAAAGACGGGCTGATCGTCAGTGGCTCATGTTCTATGCATCTGGCCGATGATCGTCTGCCGGATATGCTGCGGGTACTGGGTCGTGAACTGGACCGCGATGTGCTGATTCAGCATGTCGGCAATCAGGGCGCTGACCATCCGGTGGTTCCGGCGATTGCTGAGACGCGTTATCTGAAAGCGGTATTTGCCCGGGTTCTGCCAACCCGCTGAGGACTGCGCGCGCAGGCCCACACGGGCCTGCGGCTGTTCTGGATCTTTCTTTTATCTGTTCTTTTCTCTGCCGCTTACTCGGTGCGCAAAGGAATATTGAGCGCGGCGGCGCTGCGCTGCAGTACTGGCATCAGGCTGATTAACTGCTCACGTACCTGCTGACGGTTCTGCTCTGACTGCTGACCGGCCTCCCACTGATCCAGCGCCTGATCCATGGCTGCGAATTTCTCCTGCCAGGCGCTGAGCAGCGTTGTCTTCTGCGGTTCTGCCAATAACAGGGCGATACCACTTTCCCGGGTGCTTTCGTCGCTGCTGGCAGAGCTGCCACCATCTTCCCCATTTTCACTGTCTTCAGTATCCGTCTGCGGCAGCCAGATATCACGCAGACCCTGTACCAGTGCGCGGATGTCTTCAGGGCTGCTGTGGCTGAATTCGCTGCTGTCGGCGCTCATGCGCTTGCCCAGCAGTTCATCGGACAACAGTTTCTGGGTCGCGTTGAGCGTAGCCGCGATCACCTGCATGGGCTCAGAACGCTGGACCAGATTAGCGTAATAGCCGTTGCTGGGCTCCCAGCGCCGTTGCAGACGGTGCAGGTGTTTCTGCAGCTGTTCACTGACCAGCTGAATGTATTGGCGGCGGCGGTTGTGGTTCTGCACATCGGTGGCCAGACCTGCAGCATCTGTGTTGTCACCGGAGTCGGTGACGGCAGGCAGGGTTTCACCGGCAGGCGGCATACTGCCTTCCGTCGCGGTAACGACCGGCGCGGTGTTTTCCTGCGGGAAGAAATCATCCGGAGCACGCTGGCCGTCGGCTCCCCACAGCATAAATTCAAAGGCATGGAAGCCAAGGCTGGCGTAGGTCGGGTCCGAGAAACCGTGCTGCGCCAGCAGTGTCTCTTCGTTCAGCTCCAGAGTCAGGTCGTTAACGATGCCGCTGAACGGGTAGCCCGGCACATGATCAATATAACCGCCTTCAATTGGCCAGCTGTCGAGCAGGGCAAGTGTCTGCTGATAATCGATGCCCTGCTTGTGCCAGTCCGGTGGATCGGCGATGGGCAGGCGGGAGAACAACAGCGTGCGCAGGTAAGCGGAATAGGCATTACGCCAGGCCTGCTGCACTTCTTTGTGTGTTACCTGACCCGGATGATAAAGAAAAGACTGCAGGCTGGAATCCAGCTCCTGCGCTCCCTGTGTTGCCATCGACAGGCTGGTGTAGGCCTTCAGGCCGATATCCGCAGCAAAGGCGCTGGCCTGCTGGGCCGGCACTTCATACTGCACCTGTGCCTGTTCTGGCAGCGGTGTGGTGATGGTTTCCTGGGGCTGGTTATCGCAGGCCGTCAGCGCGAGTATGGGGGTGATAACAAGCAGTTTTCGCAATGTCACCGGCAGTCTCTCCTGATTGCGCAGTAATGCCGTCTGCGCACTGTCTTCTTTTGGGCTGCGCTTAATCGCGCAGCGAAATTACAGGCCAGCCCTTATCCCGGGCTACCGCTGCCAGTGTGTCGTCCGGATCGACGGCCACCGGATGGTCGACGATTTCCAGTAATGGCAGATCGTTATGCGAATCGGAATAAAACCAGCTGTCTTCCAGCTGCAGCTGTTGCTCGGCCAGCCAGTCATTCAGGCGCACAACTTTACCGTGCTGGAAGCTCGGGGTGCCGATGATCTGGCCGGTATAGGCGCCGTCACGGAACTCAGGGTCTGGTGCAATAATGTGCTCAATGCCCAGCAGTTCGGCAATCGGGTACGTCACGAAGCCGTTGGTGGCGGTAATAATGAGCAGAATGTCACCAGCGCGCTTATGATGCGCGATAAGGTCACGGCTTTTCTGCGAAATAAGTGGCAATATGCGTTCTTTGAGGAAAGCTTCACGCTCATCCAGCATCTGCTGCAGCGGATACTGAGTCAGCGGACGCAGGGCAAACGCCAGATATTCGTGGATATCCAGTGTGCCGGCTTTGTATTGCTCGTAAAATTCGTCGTTGCGACGCTGATGTACGGCGGCTTCCACCAGTCCACGGTCCACCAGGTATTGCCCCCAGCTGTGATCGCTGTCAGCGTCGAGAAGGGTGTGGTCGAGATCAAAGATAGCGAGTGCCACGGTCAGGCCTTATCGGTCGGTGAGTTGAGTTCTTTCTATTCTAAGGGCAACAGCGCATACTTTCCTTATAATTCTGAGTTTTCAGAAAACGGGCTACAATAATTTCAGAGTCTTAAAAGCATCCCTGTAAATGCTCCGTCCAGCCCGCACGGCAGCGAAGACAGGTGAAACCGCTCGATGACAGACTCAGACCGCTTGACCTTTGCCATGAAATCGGCAAGTTTTGCAGTCAGAATACAGAATTTGGATGGCAGGTCACGTGATCGACGAACAAGGTTACCGCCCGAACGTGGGTATCATCCTTTGCAATGACAAAGGACAGGTACTCTGGGCTCGCCGCATAGGTCAGGACGCCTGGCAGTTCCCACAGGGTGGGATTAAACAGGGTGAATCGCCGGAAAAGGCTCTCTATCGGGAATTGATGGAAGAGATCGGCCTTTCGCCCAAACACGTACAGATACTGGGCAGCACCCGGGGCTGGCTGAGATACCGCCTGCCACGGCGCATGGTTCGCCACGACAGCAAGCCGGTGTGTGTTGGCCAGAAGCAGAAATGGTATCTGCTGAAGCTGACCGGTGAAGAATCGGATATTAATCTGGAAACCAGTGAGAAGCCCGAATTCGATGGCTGGAGCTGGGTCAGTTACTGGTTTCCGCTGGGGGGCGTGGTGTCCTTTAAACGGGATGTTTACCGCCGCGCCATGACTGAGCTGGCACCACGTATAGCCAAGCTGCAGCGCCGCAGGAGCTGATAACTTACCCGGGCAGAGGGATTTCAGTCCGGAAGGCCAGAAACAAAAACAGCAACGCCGTGGCCGTGAGTTCACGTCCGGGCAAACAGGGAGATTGCCGCTTACACAGGCAGAGAATCATGCTCGATATTCTCAGACGGATTGTACAGGAAGTCAGTTCAGCAACTGACATCTCAGACGCACTGAAGGTCGTCGTAGCGCGTATCCGCGAAGCTATGCGTACCGAAGTGTGCTCAGTGTATCTGTACGATCCGGAAAGTCAGCGTTACGTGCTGATGGCTACTGAGGGTCTTAAGCAGGAAGCGGTTGGCCGTGTCAGCCTGAGTTCCTCCCAGGGTCTGGTGGGCCTGGTGGGCTCCCGCGAAGAACCGATCAACGTGGATAACGCGCCGGAACACCCTAAGTTCCACTTCCTGTCGGAAACCGGAGAAGACCCGTTCCTTTCTTTCCTTGGTGTGCCGATTATCCATCACAAGCGCCTGATGGGCGTCATGGTGGTACAGCAGCGCGACAGCCGTCAGTTTGATCAGAGTGAAGAAGCCTTTCTGGTAACTATGTCGGCGCAGCTGGCCGGCGTTATCGCCCATGCTGAAGCCACCGGCAATATTCTTGAAATTCCGCCCTCCGCTGAGAAAAAGAAAAAGCGCACGCGCTTTGCCGGGGCTCCGGGTGCACCTGGTGTTGGATTGGGCCAGGCATTTGTTATTTCCCCGGCAGCCGATCTCAGTGGTGTTGTTGATAAACCGGCGGAATCCATTGAAGACGAAATTGAGCGTTTTGAAACAGCGCTGGAAGCAGCCCGGCGTGAAATCCGCATTCTGGGTAAAAAGCTCAGCAGTGAACTGAATCCGGAAGAAATGGCGCTGTTCGATGTCTATCTGAACATGCTCGATGATCAGGCCCTGGGTGCAGAAGTGCGTGCCCGTATCGTTGATGGCAACTGGGCCGATGGCGCCCTGCGTCAGGTGGTGATGCAGTACGTGGGTCATTTCCAGATGATGGAAGACGTGTATCTGCGTGAGCGCGCCAGTGACATTATCGATCTCGGCACACGTATTCTGGCTCATCTGCAGGGGCACGACGAAGTACCGGAATATGAGTTTCCGGCGGACACCATTCTTGTCAGTGAAGAGCTGACTCCGGCGATGCTGGGTGAAGTCCCGGCAGAAAAGCTGCGTGGTCTGATATCCGTCAAAGGGTCATCCAACTCCCACGTCGCCATTCTGGCGCGTGCCATGGGCATTCCCACCGTGATGGGTGTGGTCGACGTTCCCTATGCTCAGCTGCATGGTCTGGAGCTGATTGTTGATGGCTATCGTGGGCATATCTATTCCAGTCCGAACGATGAACTGCGCGATCAGTATCAGTCCATCTATGACGAAGAGCAGGCGCTGCAGGAAGATCTCGAAGGCCTGCGCAATATGCCGGCAGAAACCACAGACGGCCATCGTATGCCGCTGTGGGTGAATACCGGTCTGATAACCGATGCGGTGCGCAGCCTGGAACGTGGTGCCGAAGGTGTGGGTCTGTACCGCACCGAAGTGCCATTTATGATGAAAGACCGCTTCCCCAGTGAGACGGAACAGTTGCAGATATACCGGCAACAGCTGGAAGCATTTGCCCCTAACCCGGTGACCATGCGTACACTGGACGTCGGCGGTGATAAAGCCCTGACCTATTTCCCGATCAACGAAGCCAATCCGTTTCTTGGCTGGCGCGGTATCCGTGTGACCCTGGATCACCCGGAAATTTTCCTGCTGCAGGTACGTGCCATGATTAAAGCCAGTGAAGGTCTGGATAACCTGCGCATTATGTTGCCGATGATCACCAGTGTGGGTGAAGTCGATGATGCCCTGCATCTGGTTTACCGGGCTTATGCTGAGGTCGTTGAAGAAGGCTACAGCGTGACCATGCCGAAAGTCGGTGTGATGATCGAAGTGCCCGCGGCTGTGTATCAGATCCGTGAGCTGGGCAGTCGGGTCGACTTTCTTTCTGTTGGCTCCAACGACTTAACCCAGTATCTGTTGGCGGTAGACCGCAACAACCCAAGGGTGGCAGATCTTTATCAGGCCTTTCATCCGGCGGTGCTGAGTGCACTGAAAATGATTGCGGATGTGGGGGCAGAAATCGGTTGCCCGGTGAGTGTCTGTGGCGAGCTGGCCGGTAATCCATTAGGTGCCGTGCTGCTGATGGCCATGGGTTATGACATGCTGTCGATGAACGCGACTAATTTGCCGAAAGTGAAATCTGTGCTGCGCGGCGTAAGCCGTGAGTGGTCAGAGCAGCTGTTGGCGGAAGTTATCAAACTGGAAAGTGCCCCCGTCGTGACTGCCACGCTGCAACTGGCGCTGGAAGAAGCTGGCTTCGCCCGCATTATTGGTCCGTCATTGCGTACCTGAGCACTTCAGTGCAGATGTTATGACTTTGCTGAAAACAAAAAGAGAGGCCAGGCCTCTCTTTTTTATGCGCGTTNCTTNTTNNGNGCGTTATGCGCATTTCAGCTGCTTTAAAAAGCGCTGTCGCTGAATGTTGCTCACGCCGTCCAGTGACGGACCCGGCCGGTATCAATGTGAATAAAACCACTTTTCGGATAGTAACCTACACCACCACTGCCCATGGCCAGCGCAGCTTTGTGCAGGTGACGGTGTGATACGCCGGGGATGCGGATGTCGATGGCACGGCCCTGCATATGCAGGCTGTGTTCGGCGACACCATCGCTGGCGTGGCGCAGATCGGAATTGGTTTTGGGGGCACGGTAGCCAGAGATGATGTACAGAGGTTCGTGATGACCGAACAGCTCCTGCAGATAGTACATGTTCTGATACAACTCGCGTTGCATGGCCAGCGCCTGATTAGCANGATGATCGCGCACCAGATAATCCAGCGTCTGAATCTCATCGTCCAGATACTGGCCATCGGCCCAGAAGGTACAGTTGGCAGATTCACCGGTGTGGATATTGTAAACCTGCAGTGAGCGCTCACCCTTTTGCTGTGACTGGGCAAAAACGCCCGGGCTGGCGACAGCAGAAGCAATACCGGCTGCACTTAACGCAGCAGCCTGGCGGAGAAATTGACGACGGTTGTTCATGCCTGGAAATCCGGATCATTAAACTGAAAATTCTTTAATGCCGGGATTATGCCAAAGGCGGTGATTTAAAAATGATGATCAGTTCCGTCGTTCACGTAACGCTACATTAGTCATACATATTTCTGTAACACGCTCACGAGGGCTGACCTTAAATGAATAAAAGTCAGTTAAGTCTGAATATCGGGGCAGGCGCTTCTAAGTCGCAGGTATGAGGAATGACGATGAACGCCGCCATCCCTGCACTGATTGTGTGCGTACTGTTACAGCGTCACAGGATTGATTGCCGGGCGGCCAGCGATCAGATCGCGGTTGTAGACATCATCACGGACCTGAAGGTTGCCGTCATCATCGACCCAGGTTGTCCAGTACATCAGATAAACCGGTACCTCATCCTGTAAGCGGATGCGTGTTGTGCGGTTCTGATCAATGGCAGAGTCGATGTTATTGCGGGTCCAGCCCTGATAGCCGCGAAGCAGTTTTTCGGCCAGCAGACGGGGTTTCTCTACACGCACACAGCCGGAACTGAGAGCGCGCTTATCAAGATTGAATAACTGCGGTTGCGAGGTGTCGTGCAGGTAAATATCTTTGTTATTAGGGAACAGGAATTTAATCGTTCCCAAGGCATTATCGTCACCGGCTTTCTGTACCAGGCGATAAGGGAAGTAATTGGCCGAAACCTTCGACCAATCGACATCGTAGGGGTTAACGAACTGATCAACACCGTTTACCCGGGTAATCAGCTGGTAGCCTTTGCTTTTCAGATAGCCGGGATTGCGGCGGATCTTTGGCAACAGGCTGGTGACGGCGATGCGGCGTGGCACTGACCAGGTCGGTGCCAGTTCCAGCGTACTTATCTTGTGCGACATTACCGGGGTGCGGCGATCCAGATTACCGATGATGACTTTCATATCCAGCTCAGCGGAACCGCCATTCATCAGCTGCAGGCGGTAGTCAGCCATATTGACCATCACATGGCGGTCGCCCAGCTCCCGTGGCAGGTGACGCCAGCGCTTCATGTTCAGGGCGATCTTCTGCGCCATCTGGTATGGAGGAACATTCAGCCATGCCAGAGTCGCCTGATCCAGCTCTCCGTTTTCGCTCAGTTTGTGGCGCTGCTGGAAACTTTTCAGGGCTGCGGCCAGGGTGTCATCAAACAGGAATTCCGGGCGACTGAGGTCAATGGTGGCATGCTCAGAAGGTGCCAGAGTATGTTCTTCTGCTTCCTTGAACAGCCATGACAGGGCGCCTTTTTTAAGGTCGCCATACTGGCTGAGCATCCAGCGCAGGTGAGGAACCAGACGATGGCTGTCACCGGCTTTCAATACCAGATCGTCGGGCAGNGGGTACCAGCGTCCGGAGTTGGATATTGCCAGATAGCGGTTAAGCTGTTTGCGCAGNTTCAGNTAACCCGGATGNGAGGGCGTGAGTTTCTCGACCAGAGAATCCAGTTCATTGCGGCGGATGGATTCNGCCAGCAGATTGACAATCTGGTCTTCACTGATGCGCTCNGNNAGTCCGGTGGATTGNGTCGCNGCNACTTTGCGGATNGCGTGATCGCCCTCNCCGGTGTCGGGCAGCAGTTCGGCATTGAGTGCCTGTTCGGCGTAGGTGATGAATGCNTCTGTGAGCAGAACNTCCACCGCNGTCGCCTGTTTCGGCAGGTTCGACAGGCGGCTGGTTTCGCGNTCCAGGGTCGGCAGTTCNTAGCCATACTGNCGCCAGTCATCCGCNGCTGTTTCACGCAGTACCTGCAGCAGNNCTTTGGCGGCATCGGTCAGCTCGTAGCTNTCCATCCANACNGGCTGGTAATCACGGCGNAGNTAGAAAGGTTCGATCGCCTGNACATGCTTAAGGCGCACNTCNCCNGCNACNCGNCGNGCCGATTCNATCAGCCACTCTTCCATATATTTCTGCGCCACTTTGGGNGGCATATAAGGTTTGGTGTTGATACTGGCNGCCAGNGCNGCAAACAGTAATACCAGACACACCAGCCCGATAAGGCCGGTNAGCGCGANTACCCGTTGCGGTTTCTGTGNNAGNTTTGTGCTGTTCATGCNCTGAAGTATGGACCGCATCCATGGTCTGTGTGGCATCTTTNCACCGCCGTTGCTAAGAATTTTGTAAGTCTGTGCAAACGCTGGAGGCGACAGAAAATTGAAGCCATAAAAACAACAACTTACGTTGTTGTTTTGTAACAGATCAGGGTTTGCCAATTAATCGACAAAAGAGAAAAAAGCTGACAATTTCGCAATTTCAGGCATCGGCGGCACCTGCCAGCGCCATTTTCAGCGGAATGTCAGATCCTGTTGCCGGGTATCGGTAATTCTGCCTTTTTGATTACGTGTGTGTTCGCACAGGGTCATCCCGGCGTCCGTGGCGATGATGGCGGTGGAACAGCGGGTGCCATATGCATCCGATACAATAAGCTGCGCGGATAACATCTTCTCCCACTCATAGGGCACGCCAGTTTCGGGTAGCTGCTCATCTGCGAAGACGGAAGGATCGGACAGAAGATCTGCCAGCGCACTTACATCCTCAGTGGCAGGCTGCCATTGACTGAGCTGTTGTTTCGCCAGCAGGGCTTTTGGCCAGGGCGTGTCGAGCGAGGCATTGCTGAGAACATGCATGCCGGGCGTGACTGGTTGCATTACTGGCTGCGGATAATTGCTCAGGAACAGCAGCTGGTGGCGGTCTGCCAGCAGCAGGTTAAAGGGGGCAAAAGCCTCGCAGCGTTGCAGCAGATCTTTACCGTATTGCTCCGCAGTCGTGCGCAGTACCAGGTAGTCTCTGACAATCAGCCCTCTTGATTGCGGGTTAGCTGGCCCCACGCCCGGCGCCCGGACGTTGGTCAGCGCAGCAAACTGTCCATAGTGATTGCCGCCCAGCCAGGTTCCGCCCTGTTCGAGGTCCTGACCAGCGACTATGCCGCTGTCGTTATTCCAGCTGTGTAATTCTGCTGTTGGCCGGTGCCAGAATTCATCGCGGTTTGCTGCCAGCGTGAGCCAGTGCGTTTGCTCCGGTGACCAGTTAAAAACAATAAGGCACATGCGGTTTGAAATTCCCTGATGGTCCGGAAAATGATTCTGCCAGATTTTGCATCGGCAGGGGTCAGCGATCCTGTTGGCAACAAATAAAAGGGAAATTGATTATTACCGGATGGCAGATCATGGGGAAAGCTGCTCAGAGGGAAGGACTTTTTTAAACGATAGTACAGGAACGGTCTGTTCTAAAAATGAATCTAATTTCCATGCAGGCAAAAATACGTCATGTCGCTATTAGCCCATCTTTAGGGGTCCTGACCTGCCAGATTATTCATTAGGATGGCACGAACGTCCCTAAAAACAATGCCTTGCAATCTAAAAATAAACTTATCATCAGATACCTGGTGTCTGATCCTGCAAGTGCTGATGACGTCTGTATCCATGGTATATCGCGCCATTACAGGGTTTAGTAAGGGTAATTAGCTTTCTGTAACCTTATGTAACTCACTTATTTGTGATTAATTTCACAAAATATTTTCACATCGGTCTTTGCCTGCCAAACTGGTTCTTCGGTACCAGCTTCTCCTGCGATAAACTGAATCCGGAATCNCCTATTTATTCCCAAAAGGAAATAATTGGCACTTCAGGCCAGTTTTTAATCGGGTTTTGGCAATATTTTGGTACTTTGGTNCATGAGGTTGGCTATGAAAGATCACGCCGGGCGCAGCTGGCTANGGCGCAATGCTGCAGGCTTTACGCTGCTGGAGATGATGGTGGTGGTTGCCATCGTTGCCATTCTGGCAGCGGTAGCGGTTCCTTCTTANAANCGTTATGTAGANCGCAGCGTTATTAAAACCGCGCAGTCCGACATTATNGCNCTGAGNCTGAACTACGAAAANTACTATCAGCGNACACTTGCCTATCCNACGTCGGACTATACCGATACCAGNGCCCTGACCACGGCTTTCAGTGGCTGGTCGCCGGCCTCCGCANCGACNGATTTNGCNTTNTATACCGANAANGCTGCTGCTACGGCTTATGANCTTAAAGCTAAAGGNCGCCGCGGTGATCTCGCTGGTTGTGTACTGACACTCAAAAACAATGGTGAACGAACGCTCACNGGATGTTCTTTTGCCAGCGGAGACTGGCTGTGAAGCAAGCCGGTTTTACTCTGGTTGAGCTGATGATCATCTTAACCATTATGGCNATNGTAGCNGTCGTTTCCGTACCNNTGACCAGNGGNTGGGTGGACAGTGCNGAAAGGCTGGANGCNCAGGGNGCGNTAACCGAAGCCTTNGGTCATGCCCGGGGGGCTGCGATAAGAAATGCGATGGGTGCTGCAGGTCAGGATGCTGTTGCCAGGGTNTGNCTGGCNAATGGNGCATTACGTGTGTTGCGTGGNACCAGTNCTGCAGCAGCGGATTGTGCGACTGGTGCAGGNGTCACCGTNTGGCAGAAAAATATCGATGCNGATGTGCAGATTACGCAGGANGGTACGGNATATCAGTGCTCCTGNTTTGATAATCGCGGNCTGTTGACTGCTGCTGCCTGTGGCAGNTGTGGNACATCATTTACTTTTACCCTGGCAACCGGGACNGCGGACGATGAAAAAGAAACCATTGTTATCGATTAATCATCGCCANTCNGTNCAGAGCGGAAGTTCAGTNATTGANGCNATGGTCAGTCTGTTGNTGGCAANCATGCTGATCGTNGGCGCTATGTATATGTCNTCNAAATCGCTGGTNACNCANCGCAATATGNGAATGCAGGAAATTGTCATTGATCAGTTGCGATCTGNGCTGGTGAGTAATCAGTACGCNGGCGCAGATCTGTGCAGCTCAACCCCTCAGGTGACATTACCGGATGGCGATAAGCTCGANGTGACGGTTAATGGTTGCGGCGTACAGAGTGTGGTGAGCGTAAACGGGATTAATGTCACCGACGTACCNGCACCNCTGTCTCTNACAGTGGAGNCTGACAAGTTAGGTGGACTGGTTCGTGTGGGNACGTCGTGGGCATCGCTNTGANNAAAAGTACTTCATTNAATATACAGAAAGGTGTGTCGCTGATCAGTCTGATGATTGGTCTGCTGATATCTATGATGGTTACCCTTGCCTGTATGGTGGTGTACAAAAATCTTATCTACGTNAGTACTGATAACAAAGTGTATGCCGGTTTTGATGGGCGNATTTCACTGGCNGGNCTGGTGNTNGAAAAAAGTATTCAGTCNGCTGGTTTTGGTATNNCNGANGCNTCNGAGGANGANATTAAAATCATTCAGAACGGAACNACACAACAACTNTATTGGCGCTATTCCAATCTNGATGGCAGTGCNTATTTCTGTGAGGGTTTTGANGANATTACTGTTGCCGACAGCNGTGGTGTNAATTACCGCGAACTGCGCATGATGANTGCNGCAGCCTGTGATGAAAGCACCGAACTGANCNCGATGACCTGGACNGTNAATAATTTACTGGCNCGCTGGCGGCTGGGGGATGATCAGGTNGCACAGTATATTANAGATAATAATCGCTTATTTAATTTTAATCTGAGTGAAGGTNAATGNACCTCNTTTGGCCGNTCTCTGGCTGATGATANGGGCGANCATTACATACTGAAACTCTCAGCACCTGATGCCGCCTATTTGTTTAATCCGGCTGTACCTGTNACGGAAATGGATATCTGTCTNTATAACTTCCACCCGGAAGCAAGCTGAATACTTAAGAGGGAAACAGTATGAAAATCGTCCGCTATTCCCGTCAGAAAGGTATTGCNACCATTCTTGTGGTNTTGCTTCTGAGTNTGGCTGTNGCTGCTACGGCGTTCAGCATGATCAACCATAACCGCAACACGCAAACCAAGCAGGTTGCCGTTCATGCTNCNACTCATGCCAATAACGGTGCATGGGCAGCGGCNGANACCCTGNGNCTGTTTCTGAAAAATGTAGCGGAAAGTGATNTGTTATTGCTGGAGGGNAATACCTTTTCNATGCAGGTTGGNGNTGACACCTCCNGGGNAATGTCGGCAACTGTTCAGTCAGTGACNGCAGATACAGCTGANCCGGGNACCTATCTGATTAATTCCCTTGTTTCCNCGACTGATAACAGCGCAGAAGCGACAGCACTGATGGATGTTGTTTTCCGTCTGACACCNGGTGAAATTACAGANGTTATTGANCTNGCTGATTCNGTTATGTTGTCGGGCAATCTNGANATGACNGGTGGCATTCAGATTACCGGCTCNGATGGNAATATGCAGGATCTGAGTGTGGANGGGGATATTCGTATNGACCAGGTCAGNATTAATTCTATNCGCAATANTCAGGCNACCGGNGANGTNTATCTGGGGAGTGGGGCCACNGCNGATTCTATNTATTCNAATGGCAATGTAACACTGACNGGNTCGGTANCCGTAGGTACAGTNAAAGCTACCGGAACATTTGAAGCTCAATCCGGTTCATCTTCCGTTGACAGTATTTGGGTAAATGGTGACGTCACTCTGGATTCTTCCGGTTCATTCAATTATGTGAATACCCGTTCGAATATNACAACAAANGCCTGGACNACTTTTGGCAGTCTGAGAGCNGGTAAAAATATTGATGCCAAAGCGTTTGGCCAGATTAATTCTTTGGCCTCAAAAGGCGATACCCGCTTTGGAGTTGGTTCTCCGGTTGGTGTGGCCAAAATTGAGGGGAATTTGATTGGATGNGTAGGTGATTANTGGAATGATTTCACCAGTATTGATGTTGGTGGCACAGTATCTTCTGATTGCAGTGAACTGATTATCGGNGGGCAAAACGTCCTTGTGGAAGTAATGGAGGAGGTTAAGCCTGTTGAACTGGAAAAAGTTGTAATTGATGTCTGGGCTCTTAAGTCCAAAGCCAACTATGTTCTGGAATACGATGAAGTCCGGCNTGCGCCTATGGCAACCCTGTATAACGTTAACGGCATTCCTGACGGTACTAAATACTATCTGAACAAATATTTTCCGGTGAATAATAGTCAGCATTACGGCTATTTGTGCGAGGCAGACACAGTATCTTACCTTGGTGATCTGTGTGTTGAGCCCGAGCCGGGTCCGGCTATATGTCTCGGCTTTTCCGATCAGAATGATTGCCTTAAATACGATCGCTTGACGGATACNTGGGAATTTAACGGTGCAGCTTTGGCGCCNGGNATTTTCTGGTTTAAAGGTGANTTGGCGATGGGCACCACCACCACNACAAGTACTCTGATGGCTACGGGTAATATCAGTACATCNGGTGCTTACTATGGNGCGGCGGTNAANTGGTTTGGNTATGACGATATCTGTCTNGGTNANAANTCCCTGATNCGGGANAAATANGGNGCNNANAGCNGCATGNACCGNAAGTACAGNNNNCGCTTTNCCGGATATTACCCAACCAATNTNTGCGANATNGNNAATCANNANTATNTNCCGGATTCAGCNGGNAANGCNGGGTTGATCGCCGGCGGCTACGACCCGGATGGTGATGGCAGTTATNGTGGCGGNGATATCAGTCTTTCCGCCAGNAGCGAAGTNTGGGGNCAGGTNCTGGCTGGTGATGTCATTGCNACTGGCGGCGGTACAGTGATTCACGGTGCTATTACCTCTGCGGCACTGGGTGATGGNAGTGTTGANGGCAATGACGGNAATAAACTGAGTGGCTCGACCACGGTAGAAGTCGATGAGTCAGACACCTATGATGGTGANGAGATNACCGANACNTCNGGTGAGACNNAATATTCAGGGAACANGGTTAATGTNGTCTGGGCGCGNTATAACTGAGCCTCTGAACGCTGCTCTTNANNTAAGCATTNTTCGNNGATCACATGGTCTNNGTTCCTGCACANGCTCTGGCCGGCNTNGNGCNGGNNNTTCCTTCCGTTACTANCCCCCGTCGTTCATAATGCAGGCCAATTCTTATTGTGTGGCCGTATTCCATGATGATGTTTTTACTCTTTCTTGCTGTGGGTGCNCTGGCCGGTGTACTGGCCGGGCTGTTTGGTATCGGCGGCGGCATGGTGATCGTACCTGTGCTGGTGCTGACGCTGGCNGCGCAGGGGGTGAGTGAAGCGGTACTGACTCATATCGCGGTGGCCACTTCGCTGGCGACGATTGTTTTTACGTCCATCAGCTCAGTGCGNGAGCATCATCGTAAAGGTGCCATCGACTGGTCGCTGGTGCTGATTCTCGGGATTGGTATTGTGCTCGGCACCATGCTCGGTGTGTCGCTGATCACCTCGGTGCCCGGGCCGGTACTGCAGAATATTATCGGTGTGTTTGCGCTGCTGCTGTCGCTGAAGATGTTTTTTGGTATCGAGCCGCCGGGGCAGGGTAAGCGTCCTGGTAATGCCGGGCTGATTACTGCCGGTGGTTTTATTGGTTTCGGTTCTTCCTGGTTTGGTATTGGTGGTGGCACTTTCACTGTGCCTTATCTCACCTGGATGAAAGTACCCATGCGTCATGCGGTAGCAACGTCTGCGGCCTGTGGTTTGCCTATCGCACTGACCGGGGCGATCAGTAATGTGGTTGCCGGCTGGGGGCATGAAGGTCTGCCGCCATGGAGTACCGGTTTCCTGTACTGGCCAGCCATCGTGGGCATTGTGATCACCAGCGTGCCCTTCGCCAAAGTCGGCGCGATTCTGGCGCATCGTCTCGATCAGGCGCTGCTGAAGAAGGCCTTTGCGCTGTTATTGCTGATCGTCGGCTGCAAATTTCTGTTCTTTTAATGGAATTCATCACGGCTTCATCTGTCCGTGTTTAGCTGCTGACTCTGTTTGTGTTACCCAAGGAATAGCGAATGCTCACTTATCCCGATATTGATCCGATTGCCTTTGCCATCGGCCCGTTAAAAGTCCACTGGTACGGACTCATGTATCTGCTGGCTTTTGGCACCGCCTGGGCGCTTGCCAACTACCGCGCGTCCAAGCCGGGTTCCGGCTGGACCAGTGATCAGGTATCGGATCTGATTTTCTTCGGCGCCGTCGGGGTGATTCTGGGCGGGCGCTGTGGTTATGTGCTGTTTTATAACTTTCCGCAGTTTCTCGAAGACCCGCTGTGGCTGTTCCGCGTGTGGGAAGGTGGCATGTCCTTCCACGGTGGCCTGCTGGGTGTGATCGCCGCCATTCTGTATTTCAGTCACAAACATAAGAAAGGCATCTTTGAGGTTGGCGATTTCGGCGCGCCTTTCGTGCCGATTGGTCTGATGTTTGGTCGTATCGGTAACTTTATTGGTGGCGAACTATGGGGCCGGATGGCGGATCCTTCGGTGGTGCCCTGGGCCATGGTCTTCCCCCGTGGCGGAGATGTGCCACGCCACCCATCGCAGATCTATCAGGCCTGTATGGAAGGCTTCCTGCTGTTTGTGATTCTGTGGTTTTACTCCTCCCGGCCACGACCACAGAAAGCGGTCAGTGCAGTATTTTTGATCGGCTACGGGGTTTTCCGTACCATTGCGGAATTCTTCCGCGAACCGGACGCCCAGATCGGCTTCGATCTGCTTGGCTGGGTAACCCGCGGACAACTGCTGAGCCTGCCGATGATTATCGTTGGCATCGTGCTGCTGGTCATCGCCTACCGCAGCCCGAAAACCGGAGAACAGAAAGCATGAAACAATACCTGGATCTGATGCGTCACGTACGTGACCAGGGTGTATTCAAAGAAGACCGTACCGGTACAGGTACCTACAGCTGCTTTGGTTATCAGATGCGCTTTGATCTCAGTGAAGGGTTTCCGCTGGTCACCACTAAAAAGCTGCATCTGCGATCGATTATTCACGAGCTGCTGTGGTTCTTAAGTGGTGATACCAACATCCGTTATCTGAAAGAAAACGGTGTTTCCATCTGGGATGAGTGGGCTGACGAAGACGGAAATCTGGGCCCTGTGTATGGTTCCCAGTGGCGCAGCTGGCCATCCGCTGACGGTCGCCACATCGACCAGATTTCTCAGGTCATTGAGCAATTAAAAAACAATCCGGATTCGCGCCGCATTATTGTTTCTGCCTGGAACGTCGGTGAGCTGGAGAATATGGCGCTGCCGCCGTGCCACGCGTTTTTCCAGTTCTACGTAGCGGACGGCAAACTGTCCTGCCAGCTGTATCAGCGCAGTGCGGATATCTTTCTCGGTGTGCCGTTCAATATCGCCAGCTATGCGCTGCTGGTGCATATGATGGCGCAGCAGTGCGACCTGGACGTTGGCGATTTTGTCTGGACCGGTGGTGACGTGCACCTGTATGCCAACCATCTGGAACAGACTGATCTGCAGCTCAGCCGCGAGCCTCTGCCACTGCCGAAGCTGGTTATTCAGCGCAAACCCGACAGCCTGTTCGACTATAAATTCGAAGACTTTGTCATCGAAGGCTATCAGTCGCATCCTCATATCAAGGCCCCGGTGGCAATCTGATTATCAGACCCCGGCCAGCGTATTTCTGAAATCTGGCCGGAGCTGACCAACCGCCTGTCGTCAGCGGGTACGCCAGTACCTGCCGCAGTGGCCAATTTCCTTGCTGTTTCATTCCTGCATCTATACTTGAAATTCAGTCCTACTGTGAACAAGTGATATGCAACCAACATCAGCGTCACCGGGTATGCCCCTGCTGGTTCTTCGCGACCCTGCCGGGCAGGCTGACAGCCTGCCTGAGTACCACGGTTATCTGTTGCAGGAGTTCAATGAGCCGGAAGAACTTATTCAGGCCGGGCTGACACTGGCGGAAGGGATTATCGTTATTTTCACCAGCGATGACGTACTGGTGCAGCAGTTGCGCAGCGCCTTGCCGGATCTGGCGCTGGTTGCCGTCGCCCCAGCGGTACAGCATATGCCGTTACTGGCCGCAGGTGCGCTGGAAGTCTGTGCCGATCTGCACCATGATCCGGGTTTATTGCACCGCGCCATGGTGCGCCTGCAGGCCGAGCGTATCCGCCGTCTTGGCAGTCACCGCGATGAACTCACCGGGCTGGCCAGTCGCCATCTGATGCACGACAGAGTCCAGCACGCATTGAAACAAAGCCGCCGCCGTAACACCGGCGTCGCTCTCTTCAGCCTTGGCATCAGCCGCTTCCGTATGATCAACGAATTACATGGCCTGCAGGCCGGGGACGATCTGCTGATCGCCTGTGCCCGGCGTCTGCAGTCGCTGCTGCGCTGCTCCGACTCCATCGCGCGTATGGGCGGTGACCAGTTTGCGGTATTGCTGGAACCGGTAACCGATACTGCCTCGGCGCTGGCGGTGGCCGACAAAATCAATGCAGAGCTCAGCCGGCCATTTATTATCCGCGGCCGCGAAGTGTTTATATCTGTGCGTATTGGTATCGAGACTGCCGAACGCAGTGGCCACGATGCCGACAATATGGTGCGCCATGCTGAGCTGGCAATGCATCAGGTGAACAGTGACGACAGCAGCAGCTACCGCCTGTATCAGGATTCCCAGGGGCCGGAAGACAGGGTGCGGGCAGCGCTCGAATCCGGTCTGCATAACGCACTGGAACAGAACGAACTGCGGCTGGTGTATCAGCCTCAGGTCAGTGTCGATGGTGGTGAATTTACCGGCGTGGAAGTGTTACTGCGCTGGGCGCATCCGCTGCTTGGTGATGTGTCGCCGGCGGTGTTTATTCCGGTAATGGAAGAAACCGGTCTGATTGCCCGTTTCGGAGAATGGGCGCTGCGGCAGTCGTGTCAGCAGTTTGCCTTCTGGCTGCAGCAGGGCACAGTACCGCAGAGTGCCAAGCTGTCGGTGAATCTGTCGCCTAAACAATTCTCCCAACCGGATCTGTCGCAGCGGATCTGCAGCGCGTTGACCGATGCCGGCCTTTCGCCGCAGCACCTGACGCTGGAAATCACCGAGAGTACGCTGATGCGCAATATAGCTGCCGGTGTCAGTGTGCTGAACGAATTACGTAATCTCGGGGTCTCGACCGCTATTGATGATTTCGGTACCGGCTNCTCTTCTCTCGCCTACCTGAAGGACCTGCCCATCGATTATCTGAAAATCGACCGTATGTTCGTGAAGGACATTGTCAGCTCCAGTCACGATGCTGCCATCGCCAGCTCTATCATTGCACTGGCCCATAATCTCGGGCTGAAAGTCATTGCCGAAGGCGTCGAAGACGAAGAAGTACTGGATGTACTGGAAGTGTTCGGCTGTGATCAGTATCAGGGCTTCTATTACGCCCGGCCGGTGGAAGCCAGTGAGTTGCCGACACTGGTGCGGCGCTGTGCATAACTCTCTGCTGTGAATACCCATCTCTGATTGCGGCGCTAAGCTCCCGCGCCGTTCCTTTCTGTTATCATGACGCGCTCAATCGACGTAGCAGAATGCTGAATCAGCCCAGCTGATTTGAACTAAGTGGAGACGCTGTGAAACTTTCCCTGATCGTTGCTCTGGCACAGAATCATGTCATCGGCATTGATAATAAACTGCCGTGGTATCTGCCCAATGACCTGAAATACTTTAAGCAGGTCACCATGGGAAAAGCCATCATCATGGGCCGTAAAACCTATGAAAGCATCGGCAAGCCTCTGCCTGGCCGCACCAATATCATTATTACCCGCCAGAGCGATTACCAGCCGCCGGGTAAAACCGGCAGCGTGAAAGTGGTGTCGTCGCTGGAAGAAGCCCGCGATCTGGCAGAGAACCTGGCGCTGATCAATGGCCAGAATGAAGCTATGATCATCGGTGGCGCAGAGATTTACACGCAGGCGCTGAACCTTGTCGACCGCATGTATATGACCGAAGTGCATGCCGAGGTGGAAGGTGATGCTTACTTCCCGCAATTCGACCGCAGTCAGTGGCAGGCGGTTGCCCGCGAAGATTTCAGTGCCGAAGGNGGCAATCCTTACGACTACAGTTTTGTGGTGTACGAACGNNCCTGANCGCTGAATNTNCCNCGTTAATTCGCCGGNCGAACAAGACCTTTTCTGCCCGGCTGATTACACCTTTGCCTCTTAAAGCGGCGNCTGAAACCCGGTAAAAAGTACCGTCNGGATNATNAATAAGGAGAGTGGCAGATGTCTGCCCTGAGTATTTTTGCCGGAGCCGAAGCGCTGCAGCATATCCGNGATCATGGCCTCAGTGCGGATGATATTGAGATGGTGCTGGGCGCCTCCGGTGGCCCGAAGTGGATCTGTCTGGCAGCCATCGACCGTTATCTTATTTCCGAATGGTTTTCTGACCGGCAAAAGCCTCTGCANCTGCTNGGGACGTCTGCNGGTGGCTGGCGTCTGGCCTGTTACGCCCGTAGCAATCCACTGGCAGCCCANNGGCGTTTTCAGGAAGCTTATATGGGGCAGAATTATTCGGCCAGGCCGTCGCCTCAGGAAGTGGGTCAGGAATGCCGGCATATTCTTGCTGAAATTCTGCAGGCCGAAGCCGGTACGGATATCACCGGCGAAGAAGAAATTATTAATNACCCGGTGATGCGCTATAACNCNCTGGTTACCCGTTGCCGCGGCCTGGGCGCATCNGANAATAAAGTGNTGCAGGCNTTAGGNATGGCCGGCGCNATGGCGTCCAATCTGGTGGCNCGCAGTGCNATGCGCCCGTGGGTTGANCGGGTATTTTTTCATCACGGTGAAAAGCCACCGATTGATCATTTTCCGCATTTGCCTGCACGCCATGTGCCGCTGANCAAAGACAATCTNGGGCCNGCNATTCTCGCCACCGGNGCNATTCCTCTGGCGATTTCCGGCGTACACAATATNCCCGGTGCNCCCAAAGGTGCCTATCGCGATGGCGGAATTACCGACTATCAGTTTGACCTGCCGGTGATGCCGGAAAAAGGCTTTGTGCTGTACCCGCACTATTTTGCCAAAGCGCCGATAGGNGGCTGGTTTGATAAAAAACTGACCTGGCGGACGTCTTCCCGCGATTACTATAAACGTACGATTATTATCGCGCCGTCGTGGGAGTTCGCTGCAAAACTGCCCGGTGGNCGTATTCCCGATCTGCAGGATTTNTATCAGTTCCCGGATTACAGCGAACGGCGCAAACGCTGGGATATTGCTGCTGCAGCCTNTGAACAACTGGCNGAAGAATTAAAAGATATTCACGACAACCAGCGNTGGGCACAAGTGGCNCAGCCACTCCCATGGTAATGAAAAGGTANAAAGAAGCNCAGNCANTNCNNNGGTAATGNAAAGGNAANNAGNAGCGCANCCTCTTCAGTGTTAGAGAAACGGTANAGGNTTACNGTTATANACGGAATTCGTACGTCAGTTCGAACGGCTGCTCGCGGNTAGTCACTCCAGCCGGAAAAGAAGCAAATGGCGCNCTGTCGCGGATGGCCTGTAACAGGGCATCGTTCAGTTCCCGGTGCGGCGATGGTCGGATAATTTCNGCACTCTGCAGTGNGCCATCCTGAGTAATGGTTAACTGCGCACTGACCGGCCCCTGTTTTTTCAGAATACGCGCAGCCTGTGGATACTGGATGGCAGCGAGAATTTTTTCACGCTGTTCGGCCTGGTAGGCTTCCATCTGTTGTGCCTGTTGCTCTTCGTTTAAGGGCGCGGCTTTGATNGACGATGGTGGTTGTGGCGCCGGTTCTTCCTGCTGTGGCTGATTATCCAGAGTGAAGCGGTAATAGACCGTCAGTGGCCATTGTTCACCGGCCAGNGNTTCCGGCACCNGTGTTGTGGCNACCGNTTTTTTCAGNGCCCGTTCCAGTTCCTGAGTCAGCAGGGTACCNACCCGGNTGTCGCGTACGCGCAGGTTGGTGATCTGNTGATCACGCTGCANAGTAAAGTCCAGCTGCGCCAGCCCCTGCTGGGANAACTGTCGCGCCCAGCCNGGATAAACNACCTCTTCTGNGGTGGCGCGTTGCAGTTGCCACTGCAGCAGCTGCAGGTAATANCTCTGCTCCCGTGTCAGNGTGATGGCNGTTTTNCGTTCCCCTAATGCGTTGCTGGTTTTTCCGACCAGCGTTTTTGCCTGATCCGCTGCCGCATACAGCTGGGCATTGCGCAGCTCATTATCNCGCTGCAAAACAATGCGCTCAGCCTCGTCGGTTGCCGCCTGGATTTTTTCCTGACGCTGNCGTTCTTCTTCCTGTTGCTGCTTTACCCGGGCAGCCTCTTCCNGCTGTTCCTGTTGCTCGCGCAATCGTTGTTCCTGCGCCCGTTGCTCAGCCTGCTGTCGTTGCAGTTCCAGCGCNCGGGCTGCGGCCAGTTGCTGCTGACGCTGACGTTCTTCGGCTTGCTGGCGCGCTTTTTCCGCGGCCTGCCAGGNGCTGAACANCGACAGGCGCTCAGCGGGTAAGGGGTGATTAAACAGCTGGCTGAAGTGTTGCTGGCGCAGGGTTGTTTCCCCNATGCCCAATATCTGCTGACGGAATTCCCGCGANGGTGGCAGTTTGCCAATCCAGGTGNTGAGCAGCAGATTAAACAATCCGGCATCGCTGGTCTGCACGGCGGTTTCGCGGTTGAGCAGNACCCGGGTGNCTNNGCCCTGAGTACCTTCGCCCTGANTACCTCCTTCAGAGATACTTTCGCCNGGGGTGTATTCAATACGGATTTCATCGCCGNTGCGCAGATCNTCCTTAAGCAGCGAGGTAAACGTCGCCAGCGCGGNGCGCGTGTCTTCNGTTAAGGCGTTGAGNTCATTATTGATGGCGATATTGTTCTGCCATTGAGCCGTCCANTTNCGTGGNGACCAGCGCTCAGCAATGACCACGATCTGCATGGTTCGGCTGGTTGACGCGNCGTAGATGTAATCAGGGTCTGATGANGNCTGTGGCAGCCAGAGCCCGGCCAGATAGTAATCGCGGGTTAACTGTTGATAGACNGCGGAGCCATTCAGCACANGNTCCTGCGCGCGGNCATGGGCTGTGCTCAGNAACACCAGCAAAGGTATTAACCAAACGGCGGAAAAAGCGGCCGGGCGCAGCATCTGTTCACACTCCTGTGGGTATCTTTACCGGACCTTTTTAGTCTGCCTNCCGATGGTAAGGNGGGNGCAGGTGTTTCAGGNCAAAGGGTAAATACGCCGTCATCCTGTTTATGACGTAANCAGCCGAAGTATAGCAAAAGGCTTTGCTGAAGAGAGCCGGGCANTGNGCATNAGTAACGCAGAACGCGGAGTGTTCGCTTTGCCGCGTTTTTCAATACGGAGCGGCCCCGGCTGATGCGCCGGGNCCGNCAGGTGTNGTGTTAAACCGCAGCCGCTGCNGCGCCGTTGCGACGGTCTTTGCGCAGTACCGCCCAGGTGAACAGNGTGGCNGTAATAAACATCACCAGACTGTAGACACTCGGCGCGATGGACATCTCGGCACTCTGCAGAATCCCNGTGGTGATCAGCAGNGCCAGGGTTCCGTTCTGCAGNCCGACTTCGAGNCTGATGGTGCGNGCCTGCTTCTGACTGTGCAGCAACCAGCGNCCGGCCAGATAGCCGAGCAGCATGGTGGACAGATTCAGCGCCAGCGCCGCCGGGCCGGCAATCAGTACGTAATCAACCAGCNTGCCGCCCAGTTTGAATGCGATAACGGCAATCACAATCGCCAGTACTGCGACGGAAAAACGCGAAATAACNGGCTCCATNCGTTTGGCAAAGTGTGGCCATTTTGCCCGGATCGCCATGCCCACAATCACCGGAATCACGGTAATCACAATCAGCTGCAGCCAGGTTTTCACCAGTGGCAGTTCAAAATGGGTNCCGCCATCGGCGTAATGATTGATCGCCCATACGGTCAGCAGCGGAATGGTAAACGGCGTAACAAAGCCGATGACAGCCGTCAGTGACACCGACAGNCCGGTATCCGCTTTGGCCAGNTAACTGTANAGGTTGGAGGTGGTACCNCCGGGGCAGAGCGACAGAATAAACAGCCCGATNGCGACTTCGCCGTGCAGTCCGCTGATTTCAATAATGGCAATGGCGATCAGTGGCAGCAGTGCCATCTGACACAGGGCACCGATAAAAAAGCCTCTCGGCTGGCGGAATACGCGGCGGAAATCTTCCGGTGTCAGGCCGAGGCCAACACCCGCCATAATCAGGATAAGGGCGATCGGTAAACCGATCTGAATCAGGTTAAGAATCATCTGCTGCGCCTGCTTGTTATTTTTGTTTTATTTTTGCCGGNGCTGTCTGTGATCAGCGGCCGGTCGGATTGNCCTACCTTAGCAGAGAACAGCNACNGGGTGGCATAGCGGGAAAAGTAAAGAAGGTAAAGAACGCCGCGGGAGACCGACATTTGTCTCTTTTGGCTCAGCTGCCGCGATAAAAGCCTTTTACCTGCTGCCAGAGATTAAATTCCAGCAGNTCATTGAGCTGTTTGCAGCGCCGTTTGGCTTCGTCGCGCCCGGTTCTGTCNGCGGCATTCTGCTGNGCGCGGCTGGCCCAGATAATCCAGTTNCCGTCGCTGGTGGTGTTCATGGCGATGGTGGGAAACAGGNCTTTCAGATGNTGCAGGCAATCCGTCTGTTCTCTGTGTTCTTTCCACAGATTCAGCACCAGCCAGCCNTCTTGNTGCAGGTGCNNTGCGCACATCTTAAGAAAATCCGGCTGCAGCACCAGCGGGTCGAGTCCTTCGGCCTGATACAGGTCGGTGATCANNAGGTCACACTGAGCNGCCGTCNCGGTGGCCAGATAATGGCTGGCATCCATAGTGAAGGTCTGCAGGCGTGGGCTGCGCGGCAGACCAAAATACTGCCGCGCAACCTGAAATACGGCCGCGCGTACATCCACCGCGGCGATCTGTGCCTCGCTCAGACGTTCGTGCAGCACNGTGGCCAGNGTACCGCCGCCGGTGCCGAGCAGNGTGATATTGCGGATGGCNGTGATGTCATCGTAGCGGGTGAGTACACCGAACATGCAACGGGCGTAATCGTGCTGCAGAATCAGCGGATNTTTTTTCAGCTGGCAGCTCTGTTCGTCGGCGGTNCCGAAACTCAGAAAGCGTTTGTTGCCATCATCGAAGACCAGNANTGGGCCAAACTCGTCGTAACGGCGGTGTATTTCCCGCCCGAGGTGGCCCAGCGTGTTAAGCACATCTTTCACAGGCTTTTGAAAAACACCTTGGAGTTACGCTGCCAGTTGTACAGCTGCTGACGTTCCTGCGGCAGTTGATCAACGGAGCCGGCGACAAAGCCGTGCTCAACAAACCAGTGCGCGGTGCGGGTTGTGAGCACGAACAGCTGCTCGTGCTGACGCCGGCGTGCTTCCTGTTCGATCTGTTCCAATAAGCGCTGGCCGCGATTCGTCCCGCGGTAATCCGGGTGCACAGCCACACAGGCAAGTTCTGCCTGATGATCGGAATAGGGGTACAGTGCGGCACAGGCAGTGATCATGCCGTCACGCTCGATAACATAAAAACGGTGTACTTCGTTTTCCAGTAACTCACGTGAGCGGTGCACCAGAATGCCTTTTTCTTCCAGCGGGGTAAGCAGCTCGATGATGCCGTTAATGTCATCGGTGCGGGCGGCGCGCAGCTGGTCGTAAGCGAACTGACTGACCAGGGTACCGCTGCCTTCGCGGGTCAGCAGTTCCTGCAGCAGGGCGCCGTCGGTGATGTGGCTGACGATATGCACACGGGGTACACCATGGCGTACGGCGTGCAGGGCACACTGTGCCTGACGACGGCTTTCATCCTGCAGATGGTGCAGCTGATCTTCCAGATCAACGCAGGTCAGCTCTTTCATAAAGCCTTCGTCTTCCGCCGGCAGACCGTCTTTCATACCCATCAGAATCAGTTTATCCGCGCGCAGGGCAATGGCGGCGTTCTGTGCCACGTCTTCCACGCTGAGGTTAAACATTTCACCGGAGGGCGAGTAACCGGTATTCGACAGCAGCACGATATTGCGCTGCTTCAGCTGTTCGGCGATGGCCTGATGATCCACCCGGCGGACTTCGCCGGTGTGCTGGAAGTCGACACCATCGATCACACCTAACGGTTTGGCGGTGACGAAATTGCCACTGACCACACGGATGCGGGCGCCGTGTAACGGGGAATTCGGCAGACCCACCGACAGCAGGGATTCTACATCGGCCTTCACCATGCCGACGGCGGCTTTCACAGCATTCAGTGCTTCGCGGTCGGTAATGCGCATGTCGTTGTGAAAACGGCTCTGGATATCGAGTTTATTCAGCACCGCATCAATCTGAGGACGGGCGCCGTGTACCAGTACCAGGCGTACACCAAGACTGCTGAGCAGGGCTATGTCCTGCACAACGTTGGTGAAGTTTTCGTCATCGATGGCATCGCCTTCAAACATAATGACAAAGGTTTTGTCACGGTGGGCGTTGATATAAGGCGATGACTGACGGAACCAATGGACGTAATCGGTCGGGTTCACTGAAAATCCTTATAAAGAGAATGCTTTGATTTAATCACGGCTGTCCTTCAGGCAGAAGTCTTCGATTAAGCGGCGGATCAGAGACACACACGGGTCGATCTGACTGTGCTCGAGAAATTCATCAGGCTGGTGGGCCTGATCAATACTGCCCGGGCCCAGTACCAGGGTCTCGATGCCCATGTTCTGCAGGAAGGGTGCCTCGGTTGCGTAATTCACGGTGATGGCGCTGTGGCCGGTTAAGCGTTCTGCCGCAGCTACCAGTGGGCTGGTCTGGGCGGTTTCGAACGGCTCCACGCCGGGAAACAGCGGCGTGTATTCCAGCGTCACCTGATTCTGTTCAGCGATTGGCGTCAGACGGCGTTGCAGTTCTTCGCGCAGCTGGTCGTTACTCATGCCTGGCAGAGTACGTAAATCGAAGGCCATTTCACAGGCGCCACAGATGCGGTTAGGGTTATCGCCGCCGTGAATGCAGCCGAAGTTCATGGTTGGTGTCTGTACGGCAAAATGCGCGTTCTGATAATTCTGCGCCAGTTCCAGACGGAAATTCTGCAGCTCGGCCATCACCGGCAACATAGCGTCCAGCGCGTTGATGCCTAATGCCGGGTTGGACGAGTGTCCGGCTTTGCCGGTCAGGCGGATACTTTCCATCATAATGCCTTTATGCGCACGCACCGGCACCAGGCTGGTGGGCTCGCCGACCACGGCATAGCGGGCCTTGGGAATTCCCTGGGCGGCCAGCGCCCGGGCACCGCTCATCGCGCTTTCTTCATCGGCGGTGGCAAGAATCATCAGCGGCTGTTTGAAATCGGCGTTGCGGTAATCGGCAACGGCTTCCAGCACCAGCGCGAAGAAACCTTTCATATCGCAGGTGCCGAGGCCATAAAAACGCTGATCGCGTTCGGTCAGTTTGTGCGGGTCGGATTGCCAGCGATCCGGATTGCACGGCACGGTATCTGTGTGGCCGCTGAGCACCAGACCACCATCGCCTTTGCCCATGGTAGCCAGCATATTGGCTTTGCCCGGTTCCCCGGCAATGGGCAGAACTTCGGTGTGAAATCCCAGCGACTCGCACCAGTCCGCCAGCAGAACAATGACTTCCAGATTGCTTTCGTCGAGCTCCGGCAGCGAAGAACTGATACTGTTAGTGGCAATCAGCTTTTCAAGTCGTGATAACAGGCTGGGCTGATGTTGGGAATTCATATCTGTCCTTGCTCAGTTGTGGGACAATGGCGCCATGACTAAAGAAACCGAACTCAAACTACGGCTGCAGCCACAAAGCTTAGACGCGCTGGCGCAGTTTCTTAATACCCGGGCTCAGGCTCAGGGCCATTCTACGTTGAAAAACTGGTATCTGGATACACCAGAGGCCGGGCTGGCACATGCCCGCTCAGCCCTGCGTATCCGCCAGCATGACAGCGGCTTTGAACAGACGCTGAAAACCCGCGGCAAAAGTGTCGCCGGGTTGCAGCAGCGTGGTGAATGGAACTGGGATATCCCTGAAGCGAAACTCAACACCGATTACCTGACCGCCGCCGACGTTGCGCAGCACTGGCCGGCTGATATTGACGTCAGCCAGCTGGGCGAAGTATTTACCACCCATTTCGAACGCAGCGCCTGGCTGTGGACGCTGGATAACTGCAGCGCTGAAGTGGTGATCGACAAGGGCGAAATCCGTGCCGGCAGCCGCAAGCTGCCGTTATGCGAAGTCGAGCTGGAACTGAAAGACGGTGATGCCGCCGGTCTGTGGCTGATGGCTGAAGAACTGGTGCAACAGGTACCGCTGTGGCTCAGCGATGTCAGCAAAGCCGAACGCGGATACCGTCTTGCCGGCCTCAGCCGTCAATGGCAGGCACAGCCGCAGATCAGCGCCGATATGGATCTGGCCGCGGCATTGCCGGAGTTGCTGCATTACGAATTTCTGCAATTCAAACGTGCGCTGGAAGCCTGTCTGTGGGATGGCAAAACGACTTCCGCCAATATCCTCTACAGCCACTGGCAGGGTCTGCGCAGCCTGCCGACCATGGCTGGCAAAGTACTGAAACGCAAACAGACCAAAGCCCTGCGCGAAGCACTGGATCAGTTTGAACAGCCGCTGGCACAACTCGAAGTACTGGGTCAGCTGGAAGGCTATCTGCAGGTGGCTGATGACGAAGTGGACGTCAGCACCGAACTGGCCGAAGTGAAAGCCCGGCAACAGCAATTAATCAGCGATATTCTGAGCAGTGTGTCACTGGCCCATGCTTTGCTTCAGTCAGCCGCTGAACTTTTCCGTTTGCCGTCACTCAGTGAGGGCGCGGAAAACGCGCTGCACTGGTTGCGTCATGGCCTGATGCAGCATCGCGAGCTGATGCCACATCTGCACAGCGAACGGCCACAGAATGCGGAAAAATGGCGCAGCCTGTTGCCTCAGTGTCTCACATTGCAGCAATTACTGGATTACACCCGGGCATTGCCGAAGGCCAGTAAAGGTCTGAACATCGGCGATGGTACCCTGCGTCTGCTGGGCGATATGAACGCCGCACAGTCCTTGCTGAAACGGCCATGGCCGCTGCCTGACGTGGATGGCTTGCGTAGCGCCGATGAATACACGGAGTGGGCAATGGAGCACCTGAACCAGCTGGCGCGGCAGGTGTAACAGCGCCGGCAGAAACAGACAGTAAGCCTAAGGCAAAGCAGACCATCAGGAGAAACGGATATGCAGGCGCAAGCGGATCGCCAACTGACGTTGCAGTCGCTGATTGACGATCTTCACCGACAGCAATTGCTGAACGATGACGACTATCAGCTGGCGCTCAGTATCCGTCGCAAACAGGATGAAGTGAATCTGCATCCGCTGACCCTGCTTGGCCGTCAGGGCTACGCCGATGCCCGCCGTCAGGGCAAAGTGCTGAATGAGCATGTGCTGACCGAATGGCTGGCAGAGCAGAACGACATGCAGTGCGTGCAGATCGACCCACTGGAAGTGGACGTCACCAAAGTCACTGACCTGATGTCTTACGCCTTTGCAGAACGTCACCGTATTCTGGCGGTGAAAGTTCAGCCGGATACTGTTGTCGTGGCCTGTGCTGAACCACGTGTCAGCGGTTGGATTGCCGATCTCGAACACGTCAGCCGTCGTCAGGTACAGCGCGTGCTGGCCGCTCCGTCTGATATCGAACGCTACCGGGTGGAGTTTTATCAGTTGGCCAGCTCGGTCAGCCATGCCCGTCAGGCGCATCGCGACGCCAGTTCGATGCACAACCTCGAATCCATGCTGGAACTGGGCAAAGCCAAAGCGCCGGATGCTAATGACGAACACATCGTCAATATTGTGGACTGGCTGCTGCAATACGCTTTTGATCAGCGTGCCAGTGATATTCATATTGAACCCCGCCGTGATACCGCCCATGTACGCTTCCGCATCGACGGCGTGCTGCACAATGTTTATGACCTGCCGGCGCAGGTGGGTCTGGCAGTACTGGCGCGGATCAAGTCCCTCGGGCGGATGAATATCGCCGAAAAGCGCCGCCCTCAGGACAGCCGTCTGAAAACCAAAACCCCATCTGGTCAGGAAGTTGAACTGCGACTGTCGACCATGCCCACCGCCTTTGGCGAAAAACTGGTGATGCGGGTATTCGATCCGGACGTGCTGGTGCGCAGCTTTTCTGAGCTGGGTTTCGGTAAGGAAGACAACCGCCGCTGGAATCAGATGACGGGTAACAACCACGGCATCGTTTTCGTGACCGGCCCCACCGGTTCCGGTAAAACCACCACACTGTATTCCACCCTGAAGCAGCTGGCGACGCCGGAAGTGAATGTCTCCACCATCGAAGATCCGATCGAAATGGTGGAGCCGTCGTTTAACCAGATGCAGGTACAGCACGGTATTGATCTGACATTTGCCAGCGGTGTGCGGGCGCTGCTGCGTCAGGACCCGGACATCATCATGGTGGGTGAGGTGCGCGATCTGGAAACCGCTGAAATTGCGGTGCAGGCAGCACTGACCGGCCACCTGGTGTTATCCACCCTGCACACCAACGATGCACCATCGGCGTTCACCCGTCTGCTGGAACTGGGGCTGCCCGCCTATCTCATCCGTTCCAGTGTACTGGGGGTCATGGCGCAGCGTCTGGTACGGACACTGTGTCCGCATTGTAAGGTGCAGCATAAGGTGGATGAGAAAGCCTGGAAGCAGCTGACCGCTCCCTGGTTGGTAAAAACCCCTGAGCATGTCTATGGTGCTAAAGGGTGCCTCGAATGTCGTGGCACCGGCTATATGGGGCGTATGGGTATCTATGAAGTGATGCCGGTAACGGACACTCTGGAAGCCCAGATTCATGATCAGATGGACCACGCCAAGCTGCGTCAGGCGGCGATGAAAGAAGGCATGCACAGTCTGCGTCTCAGTGGCGCGCACAAAGTGGCGGCCGGTTTGACCACCATTGAGGAAGTGATGCGGGTCGCACCGCTCAGCCGTGGTGGCGGATGATGTTCGTGCCGGCTGCCTGATAATGCCGCTTACAGCACAGACCGTGGCATGAATAGCCGCTATACTTACCGCACGTAAAAAATAATGACATTTTATAAGGACTTTTTGTGAGCGACAGTGTGCCACCGATAATTGATCTGGAAGCCTCAGGCTTTGGTCGCGGCAGCTACCCTATTGAAGTCGGGTATGCGCTGGAAGACCGCCAAACAGTCAGTTATCTGGTTAAGCCCGCCAGTGACTGGCAGCACTGGAGCGAAGAAGCTGAGCAGATTCACGGCATCTCCCGCGATCTGCTGCAGGAAGAAGGCCTTACGCCACGGGAAATCGCGCTGAAGATGAATGAAAATCTGCGCGGTAAAACCCTCTATTCCGATGCCTGGAGTTACGACACTTCCTGGATGGGACGCCTGTTTGATGAGGCTGGCCTGATTCAGCGCTTCCGCATCGAAACCATCAACCGCATTCTCACTCCTGAGCAGATGGAAGCCTGGTACGACACCAAGAAAGATCTGTGGGATGAGTTTGGCGTACAGCGCCATCGCGCCGCCAACGATGTGCGGGTGCTGCAGGAAACTTTCCAGCGCGTCGTCACCGCGTATCCAACCTGAAGCTGATGAACACCATCAGTGCCGAAAATCAGCTCGATGGTGTTATCCGTGCTGTGCACAGCGGCGCGGTCAACGATGAGATAGAAATCGTTCTGCGTGGTGGTCAGCCGGTCGCGGTGACCGTGACCCGGGCCAGTACGACGGCTATGCAGCTGGTTGCCGGGAAACGGGTAACTGCTCTGTTACCCGCCAATCAGATTATTCTCTCCGCCCGCCAGGGCACAGAATTCAGCGCTGATAATCAACTTACCGGTGTGGTCAGTGCGCGTCGTGATGGTGCTGTCAGTTGTGAAATTGATGTGCAGGTCGGTGATGGGCTGACACTGACGGCAATGCTGACGGAAGGCAGTGCCGGGGAGATGGCGCTGAGCGAAGGGGTCTTCGTCAACGCCTGGTTTAATGCTGCCAATATGATTCTGTTCTGCGCTGAATAACGTGTTCAGCGCCGGTAAGAATCAGCGCTTATAAAAATCACCTTTCTTCACCCCCTCTTCCGGTGGGCGCGACTTAAAGCGTTTATGCAGCCACAGATACTGGCTTGGATGCTGACGGATCTGCTGCTCGAGAAAGGCATTGGCCATACGGGCATCTTCGACATCGTCGCCGCTGGGAATCGGCAGGGCATCGTGCACTGTTATGTCATAGCCGGAGTTATCTTCACGGCGGAAGTAGGTCATCGGCAGCACCACGGCATTACCGGCTTTGGCGATACGTGAGGTGGCAGTAATGGTGGCGGTCGGAATACCGAAGAAGTCGACAAAGATACTGTTCTTACGACCGAAATCCTGATCCTGTGCATACCACAGCACACCCTGTTTTTTCAGTGCGCGGATAAAACCGCGGATATCCTTACGGGTAAAGCAGTCTTCGTATAACTGCTCACGACCACGCTGCACCACGTAATCCATCGCCGGATTATCCTGCGGGCGATAGCTGATGTAGGCGTCGATATGATTGGTGATCAGCGCACCGGATAAATCCAGCATGGAGTAATGACCACCAAGTAACAGCACACCGCGGCCAGCGGCCTGCGCCTCTTTAATTTTTTCCAGTCCGTGAAAGTGTGTGCGGCTGAGCAGAAAATCGCGTGGACGGAACCAGGCGATCATGGTTTCCATTACGCCAATGCCATTGTCGATAAAGGTCTGACGCACCAGAGCAGCCTGTTCGGAGGCGGATTTTTCCGGGAAGCACAGACCGATATTTACTTCGACAATATGACGGCGGCCACGGGCCAGACGGTACAGGAATAAACCGATACCGCGGCCAATCAACAGCTGCGCTTTGTAAGGCAGCATGGTCGCCAGTTTAATAAACAGCACCCCCAGCCATACCGGCCAGTATTTCGGTTTCAGTAACTGCTTTGGCATGTCACTGAAAAATCCCTTTCTGTCAGCCATTCAGCCAATCCATATATTGCTTAACACCTTCTTCAACCGTGGCGAAGCCGTCTTCATAACCGGCGGCGCGCAGAGCGCTGATATCGGCTTCAGTGAAGCTCTGATAGGCACCTTTCAGATGATCCGGGAATGGCATGTATTCTTTGCGGCCGTTGATGCCTTTGTCTTTGTGCCAGCTGATCACGGCATCGGCAACATCGTTGAAGCTCTGACAGTTGCCGGTACCCAGGTTGTAAATGCCGCTCTTGTCCGGGTTAGCCCAGAACCACAGGTTGACCTTAACCACATCGCCAACAAAGACAAAGTCACGGCGCTGTTCGCCATCACCGTAACCGCCGCTGCCACCGAACAGTTTGCAGATGCCGTTATCTTTGATCTGGTTGTTGAAGTGGAACGCCACGGAAGACATGGAGCCTTTGTGCTGTTCACGTGGGCCGTAGACATTGAAGTAGCGGAAACCGACCACCTGGCTTTTGAATAATTCAGGCTGAGTGGCCTGCAGGTTACGCACGTACTGGTCAAACTGCCATTTGGAGTAGCCGTAAACGTTCAGCGGTTTTTCGTGCTGACGCTCTTCTTTAAAGACGTCGCTGCCGCCGTAAACTGATGCACTGGAGGCGTACAGATAGGCGATGCCTTTGGCCAGACAGGCGTGCAGCAGGGTTTTGGAATATTCGTAGTTGTTTTCCATCATAAATTTGCCGTCCCACTCAGTCGTGGAGGAACAGGCACCTTCGTGGAAAATCACTTCAACGTTGTCGAGAATACCGTCGTCGTTTTTTACCCGGGCGAGAAAATCGTGCTTATCCAGATAATCGGCAATGTCGCAGTCGCTGATGTTGTAAAACTGTTTACCGTCGGTCAGATCATCGACCACGATGATGTCTTTACGGCCCTGCTCATTCAGGGTTTTAACAATGTTGCTGCCGATAAAACCAGCGCCGCCGGTAACGATGATCATGCTTCACTCTCCTGAATTTTCTTAACAATGGCTGAGGTTGAGCAGTTGTCTTTAAAGCTCAGAATAATCACCTCGCCGCCGTTGGCCTGCACACACTGACCACCGGCAATATCTTCAACTTTATAGTCGCCGCCTTTTACCAGAATATCCGGCAGCACGCGGCAGATAAGCCGCTCCGGCGTGTCTTCGCTAAAAGGTACAACCCAGTCGACGCTTTCCAGTCCGGCCAGCACCGCCATACGGTGATCCAGCGGATTGATCGGCCGCTGCGGGCCTTTTAAACGGCTGACCGATTCGTCGGAATTTACTGCGACTAATAAACGGCTGCCCAGCGCTTTGGCTTCTTTCAGATACTGTACGTGGCCGGGGTGAATAATATCGAAGCAGCCGTTGGTCATCACCAGAGTTTCACCGCGGGCACGGGCTTCTTCAACCAGCAGCAACAGGCTCTCTTCATCAAACAGTCCGGCGCCCTGATTGTTCTCGCTGCGCAGTTCACGGCGCAACTCTTCGGTGGAAACCGTCGCGGTGCCCAGTTTGCCCACCACAATACCGGCAGCCGTGTTGGCCAGTACGGTGGCTTCTTCAAAACTCTGACCGGCAGCCAGCGAAGCTGCCAGTACAGAAATCACAGTATCGCCGGCACCGGTGACATCAAACACTTCGCGTGCTTTGGTCGGCAGGTGGAAAGCGTCTTTGTCTTTCTGTACCAGGGTCATGCCTTTTTCACTGCGCGTCACCAGTACGGCCTGCAGATCATAATCACTGATCAGGGTACGGGCTTTGGCGACCAGAGTGTCGTCATCTGCGGCCGGGCCAACCACGGCTTCAAACTCACTTAGATTCGGGGTGATCAGACTGGCGCCACGGTAACGTTCAAAGTCGGTGCCTTTCGGGTCGACCAGAATGTATTTACCGGCGCGCCGGGCGGCGTTGATCAGATACTGGGGATTGCTCAGTGCGCCTTTGCCGTAGTCGGACAGGATCACCACGTCGGCATTGGGCAGGCGTTCATCGAAGTCACTGTTCAGGCGGCTCAGATCGGCGGCGTGAAAGGCTTCTTCAAAGTCGAGACGGATCAGCTGCTGATGACGGCTCATGACCCGCAGTTTGGTAATGGTTGGCAGCTGTGGGTGTTGCAGAAAACAGCAGTCTACTTTGGCCGCGGTCAGAATCGTGCGCAGGGCTTCGCCGTTGTCGTCGTCGCCGGTGAGACCCAGCAGATCGACGCCGGCTCCCAGCGTAGAAATGTTCAGAGCAACGTTACCGGCACCGCCGGTGCGGTTTTCGATTTCCTGAATTTTAACCACGGGAACCGGTGCTTCCGGTGAAATCCGCGACGTGGGCCCCTGCCAGTAACGGTCGAGCATGACATCGCCAAAGACCAGCACCCGGGCCTGATGAAAATCTGGGGTTTTAACATCCATTAGACAGTATCTTTTGAATCAGGAAATAAATTTGCTGCGGAGTTTATCACAGGCCGCGGGTCAGACGCAGAACCTGCTTGTGATATGATGCCGCAACTTTTTCACATGGCAGCAATGGGCGGCAGAAGTCTCGTGGCACGCATTCTCTACACCCTGTTATTCACTCTGTTGTTACCGGTTTTCGTTGCCCGCCTGTGGTGGCGTGGACGTAAAAATCCCGGCTATCGCCGCCGTATCGGTGAACGCTTTGGTCGCCTGCCCCACGCTCCGCGTCCGAATGGTTTATGGGTGCATGCCGTTTCGGTAGGCGAAACTCTGGCCGCTGCGCCTTTTGTAAAAGCCTTTCAGCAACAGTATCCGGACGTGTCGGTGATTATGACCACCACCACGCCGACGGGTTCAGAACAGGTGCGGCGTCTGTTCGGTAATTCGGTGTTCCACATGTATATGCCGTATGACCTGCCGCTGTTTCTCAACCGCTTTCTGCGCACTCTGAAACCGGGTCTGCTGGTGGTGATGGAAACCGAGCTGTGGCCGAACCTGCTGGCCGCCTGCCAGGCCCGGCATATTCCGGTGGTGCTGGCCAATGCCCGCATGTCAGAAAAATCCGCCCGTGGTTATGAAAAGTTCTCTGCCCTGACCCGGCCAATGCTGCAGCGTCTGGCCATGGTAGCGGTACAGAATCCGGTGGATGGTGAACGCTTTGTGCAGCTGGGGCTGCCGGCTGATCGTATGGAAGTCACCGGTTCGGTAAAATACGACGTGACGGTACCGGCCGGTATACACGATAAAGGCCGTGCACTGCGTGCCGAGTGGGGCGGACAGCGCACTGTGCTGGCGCTGGCCTCTGGTCATGGCGGAGAAGATGAACTGTTACTGGATCTGTATCCGCGTCTGCAGGAAGCTGTTCCTGATCTGCTGTTATTGCTGATTCCGCGTCATCCGGAGCGCTTTGAAGCCGTAACCAATGCGGTACGCAGCCGTGGCTTGCGGGTGCAGCGCCGCAGCAGCGGCAGTGCCTCTGAGCAAACGCAGGTTTATGTAGCCGACACCATGGGCGAGATGCTGCAGCTGTTAGCCGCCGCCGATCTGGTGCTGGTCGGTGGCAGCCTGATTGCCCACGGCGGTCATAACCCTATTGAACCGGCAGCGCTGGGTAAAGCCACCCTGATTGGCCCGCACCATATGAACTTCGCGGTGATCGTCGATAATCTGCAGAATGCCGGCGCGCTGGCACTGGTCAGCGATCAGGCGGATGAGTTGCTGGAGCAACTACAGAATTATCTGAGCGATGCCGACCTGCGCAGCCGTATGGGCGCTGCCGGTCAGGCCGCAGTCGATGCCAACCGCGGTGCGGTGAAGCGCCTGACCGAACTCTGTAGCGCGCACCTGAAACTGTAAGCTGAGCTGACAACAGCCAATAAAAAACCCGCCGTGGCGGGTTTTTTATTGGGCGGAATACGCAGAATTAAGCGCTGGCCAGCCAGCTGTTCAGCGTCTGGATATCGCCTTCGTTCAGGGTGCCGGCGTAGAACTTCAGGCTCAGCAGATTAATGATGTAATCGTAACGGGCGTTGGCGTAGTCACGCTGGGCGCTGAACAGGTTTTTCTGTGCGTTCAGTACTTCAACGATGTTACGGGTACCTACTTTGTAGCCGGTCTGAGTGGCTTCCAGAGCACTCTGGGCGGAGGTGATCGCCTGCTTACGGGCTTTGATATTCAGCGTATCGGTCTGTACCTGACGGAACAGGCTGCGGATATTCTGTTTAACATCGCGGCGTTGTTTTTCCAGCTGATAATCGGCCGCTGCGTAGTTCAGGGCAGACTGTTTGCTCTGACCATAGAGCGAACCACCGGCCAGCAGTGGCATTGAGATCTTCACGCCGATAGCCGTAACCGTGCTGTCGGTCGGATCATCACCAACAAAAGGTGCCTGATCGGCATCGGTGTAGCTACCGAACAGACTGACGCTTGGCAGGTGGTTGGAGCGCGCGGCATTACGCTGCAGACGAACACCGTCTTTGCTCGCTTCGGCGATCAGGACACCGGCGTACTTATCCAGGCCAGACTGTACCCAGTCAGCCGCGTTCGCTGGCTGTGGCATTTCCATCGCAACATCGGCTTTCAGCGGCGATACATCTTCAAAGCGCTGGCCGGTAAGCTGCTCCAGAGCTTCGTAGCTGATATCCAGCGCCGCTTCCTGACCCAGCAGGTTTACGTAAGACAGATCGTAACCGGCCTGAGCTTCGTGAACGTCAGTGATGGCAATCAGGCCCACTTCAAAGCGTTGCTTGGTTTGTTCCAGAGAGCGTTTTACGGCTTTCTCTTCTGCCTGAGCGGTGGACAGGTTGTCCTGGGCACGCAGAACGTTGAAATACGCCTGAGCGGTGCGTAACAGCAGTTGCTGTTCCGCCAGTTGCAGCTGCAGACCGGCCGCATCATCGCCACTGACCGCGGCCTGATAGGTGTACCAGCTGTTCAGATTAAACAGGGTCTGGGAAGCGCTGACTTCCAGGCTGCTGAGGTCATAATCTTTATCGGTTTTGACATAGCCACCGCTCACCAGATCAATGGAATCGGCTTCTGAGCTGATGCTGGTCTGGCTGTAAGAAATCTGAGCCTGGGGCAGCAGGGCACCGCGGGCAATAGTAACGTTGTAGCTGTTGGCTTCACGGATCGCACGGGCAGCGGCGATTTCCGCGTCGTTGCTGGCCGCCTGCTGGTAGATGGTGCTAAGGTCCGCAGCGCAGACGGCTCCGGAGGCGAGCAGGGCAGTCGTCAGTGAGAGGATTTTTTTCATAAAGTTGCCTTTCGCAGCCTGATGTCAATTTGGATAGCCGGATTCTAGCAGAAAAGATCGGGCAGAATTTGCACTGATTGTCTCACCAGTAGCAACACATCGTGCATGAATTGCCGCCAGCCGGATTTAGAATATTCTTAATCAGTAATATAGGTAGGTCAAGTATGAAAACACCAGGATTTGTCACGGATGACGTCGACATTGTAAAGACGGAGTCAGTGTTCAAGGGGTTTTTCCGCATCGACAAAGTGACCCTTAAATACCGCCTTTTCCGGGGGGGCTGGACCACAGAATTCACCCGTGAACTGTTTGAGCGGGGGGAAGCAGTGTGTGTTCTGCTGTACGATCCTGTACGTGATGTGGTTACACTGGTGGAACAATTCCGCATCGGTGCGCTGCATGATGAGCGTTCTCCATGGCTGCTGGAACTGGTCGCCGGTATGGTAGAAGAAGGCGAACAATACGACGAAGTTGCCCGCCGCGAGACGCAGGAAGAAGCCGGTTGTGAGTTCTATAAGCTGCTGCCGATCTGTCGCTACTGGGTGTCTCCCGGTGGCACCAGTGAACGGGTTCAGCTCTACTGTGGTCTGATCGACAGCGATGGCGTGGGTGGTATTCATGGACTGGAAGAAGAGCATGAAGACATCCGCCTGGTGAGTCTCCCGTTCAGCCAGGCCTGGGATCTGCAGGAGCAGGGGGCCATCAACAATGCGGCAACCATCATGGCCCTGCAGTGGCTGAAAATTCACCATGCAGAACTGGCGGATCAGTACGCAGAGCGATAAATCCAGCCATAATAATGTGAAGTGTGGGGTGGAGCTGGTCGGTAAGATTCGATAATCTGCGCCTCCGGATCAGTAAATGACCCATTCAGACGAGCCTTTGCGGCCTGTCCGGATAGCAAATAAAGCAGTAAAACACAGGAGTTTCCGTGAAACCCAAACGTTACGTCCCCGATCTGCAGGAAATGGCCGCCCAGTGTGAGGCCAACTATCTGCGTCTGATGCGGTTGGTACCGCATGAGGAGGACGAGCGTGTGTTTGTGATCCGGGGTGAGGGGCACAGCGCAAGAATCCGCTTGCGGGTAGAAGAAGATCATCGTTACACCAGCATGCTGAGCATCAGTCAGGAAGGACTGAATCCCGCCTGGCTGCAGCCGCTGGTGATGCAGGTGCGCATGTATCATGACGCTAATATGGCAGAAGTGACCGGTTATCAGGAACAGAAACGCTTTGACGGCCGTTATCAGTATCCTAATCCGGAAATGCGCTTACCCGATGAAAAAGCCCAGCTGAACCGGTTTCTGGCGGAATGGCTGGAGCATTGTCTGCGCTATGGGTATGCTCAACCAGTGATAACTGTTCAGGAAGGACAGATCACGGTGAGATAGCTGCCAGACTGGCGGTGTAATCCTGACAAGGCTTAACAATTGTGAACTTGGTCGTGGCTG
This sequence comes from Oceanospirillaceae bacterium, assembly GCA_002706025.1. Lineage (GTDB taxonomy): Bacteria > Pseudomonadota > Gammaproteobacteria > Pseudomonadales > Oceanobacteraceae > Venatoribacter. The sequence goes on along the minus strand of PAJK01000024.1, from coordinate 58,913 downwards.
GTGTGATAACTGGCCGATAAAGTCACAAACTAAGACAAAAGCAGCTATCTTTAGCCTAAAGGTAGACGCAATAATACCAATAAACGGGTACCCCTATCCGGGCCGGTACCTGAAAGAACCAGGGACAGAGGTGCAGGTTGTATTCATTGGACTCAGGCAATGCGCTGCGACTGTTACAGATAACGGATACCCACCTGAATGGTCCCGAAGACGGGCACCTGCTGGGTATGAAGACACTTCACAGTATGCGCTGCGTGCTGGAGACAGTGCGTGCCGAGCGTCAGGGAATTGATGCTTTTCTCGTTACTGGTGATCTGTCTCAGGACGGTTCTGTTACTGCCTACCAACACCTGCACGATGAACTCAGGCCCTTCGCCTGTCCGGTCTTCTGGCTGGAAGGCAATCATGATAATCCCGAAGCCATGCAGCAGGTCGCTGCCGGTACTGAACATCTCGAACGTATTATCCGTACCCCACACTGGCAGATCGTTATGCTCAACTCTCAGGTTGAAGGCGCTGTCTACGGACGTCTGGCGTCATCTCAGCTGGCTTTGCTGGAGCAGGCCTTAAAAGAAGCGCCGGATTTGCATACTCTGGTTACCTTTCATCATCATCCGCTCAATATGGGCAGTGAATGGATTGACCGCATCGGTATCAAGAATGCGGATGAATTCCATGAAGTCATTGCCAAGTATCCACAGGTACGCTGCGTGTTGTGGGGACATGTGCATCAGGAAAGCGATCAGATGATTGATGGTGTGCGCTATCTGTCGACGCCATCCACCTGTGTGCAGTTTACGCCACAGTCGGAAGACTTTTCCGTGGACTGCGCTTCGCCCGGCTACCGCTGGCTGGACCTGCTCGACGACGGCAGCATTGAGACCGGTGTCAGCCGCGTGGAAGGCATCGAATTCGAAGTCGACTATTCCGTGAAAGGATACTGAGGCCAGCGTTGAATTCCCCGGATTTTGGCTGTCTTTATCTGCACGGCTTTCTCAGTTCCCCTCAGTCCGGTAAAGCGCAGCAGACGCTGGACTATTTCCGCCAGCACTATTCCCCTGAACAATTGCTGATCCCGCAATTGCCGTTTGCTCCGGCCGACGCTGCAGAGGTGATGCAGGAGTCGTTACGCGAGCTGCAGCAGAAGTTTCCCCGCGTGATGGTTATTGGCAGTTCACTGGGCGGTTATTACGCCACCTGGCTGTCACAGCAATACGGAATCGATGCGGCGCTGATAAACCCGGCGGTGCGCCCGTTTGACCTGTTTGAGCATTATCTTGGTCCGAATGAGCACTATTACAGTGGTGAAGTTCATGAGCTGACTGAGGTTCATATTGAGCAGCTCAGAGCACTGTATTGTGAGTACATTAATGACCCTGAGCGCCTGCTGCTGTTGTTGCAGACCGCCGATGAAACGCTGGATTACCGTCTTGCTGCCGCTTATTACCGCCAGTGTCCGGGCTGGCTGGAAGCGGGTGGAGATCACAGTTTTCAGTGTTATCCACAACGGCTGCCAATGATCATGCAGTGGGCAGCCCGCCATCTGTCGGAGAGCTGAATGCTGTCCGGCAATTCCCATTGATCGTCCCCTGCCGCTATACTCGCCGACTGTTCAAGGATTCCGCGGCACTCTGAGGTTTGAATGTCAAAGCAATACACAGCGTCATCTATTGAGGTCTTAAGTGGTCTCGACCCGGTACGTAAACGTCCCGGCATGTACACAGATACCACCCGTCCGAACCACCTTGCCCAGGAAGTGATTGATAACTCGGTGGATGAGGCGCTGGCCGGTCACGCCAGCTATGTTGAAGTCACTCTGCACGGCGATGGCTCCATGACGGTACTGGATGATGGCCGTGGTATGCCAACCGATATTCACCCTGAGCACGGCGTTTCCGGGGTTGAGCTGATTCTCAGTCAGTTGCACGCCGGTGGTAAGTTCTCCAACGACAACTATCAGTTCTCCGGTGGTCTGCACGGTGTGGGCGTATCGGTGGTGAACGCGCTTTCTCAGGTGCTGGAAGTCACCATCTGGCGCGGTGGTGAAGTATTCCGCATCGGCTTTAAAGATGGCTACAAAGCACTGGATCTGCAGGTGGTAGATACCTGTGCGAAAAAGAAAACCGGCACCAGTGTGCGTTTTCTGCCAGATCCGAAATATTTTGATTCCGCTAAATTCTCTGTGCCGCGTCTTAAACACGTACTGCGCGCCAAAGCCGTACTGTGCCCGGGCTTGCGCATAAAGTTTAACGCGCCGAACGCAGAAGACAGCGCTGAGTGGTATTACGAAGATGGTCTGAAAGATTATCTGAAAGTCCATTCCACCGGTTATGAAGTCACACCGGATGAACCGTTTACCGGCAGTATGACCGGCCAGACCGAAGGTGTGGACTGGGCGGTGCACTGGCAGCCAGAGGGTGGCGAACTACTACAGGAAAGCTATGTAAACCTGATTCCGACAGCGCAGGGCGGTACCCATGTGAATGGTTTCCGCTCCGGCCTGCTGGATGCCCTGCGCGAGTTCTGTGAATTCCGCAATCTGCTGCCGCGCGGCATCAAGCTGACGCCGGACGATCTGTGGGAACGCTGCTCCTATGTGCTGTCGGCCAAACTGGCTGATCCGCAGTTTGCCGGCCAGACCAAAGAGCGTCTGTCCTCCCGTGAAGCGTCGGCGTTTATTTCCGGCGTCGTGAAAGATGCCTTTGCTCTGTGGCTCAACGAGAACACAGCGCAGGCAGAAAAAATTGCCGAACTGGCTATTTCCAGCGCGCAGACGCGTCTGCGTAAATCGAAAACAGTGGCGCGTAAGAAAGTCACTCAGGGTCCCGCTCTGCCGGGCAAGCTGGCTGACTGCAGTGGTCAGGACAGTGAGCGCAGTGAACTGTTTCTGGTGGAAGGTGATTCCGCCGGTGGTTCTGCCAAGCAGGCCCGTGACCGTGAATTTCAGGCCATCATGGCGCTGCGCGGTAAAATCCTGAACACCTGGGAAGTGGAATCAACGCAGATTCTCGCCTCACAGGAAGTTCACGACATTGCTGTGGCCCTGGGCATTGATCCGGGATCTGACGATCTGTCCGGACTGCGCTATGGCAAGGTCTGCATCCTCGCCGATGCGGACTCGGACGGTCTGCACATCGCCACGCTTCTGTGTGCTTTGTTTGTGCGTCATTTCCGCAGTCTGGTGGCCGGTGGCCATGTCTATGTGGCGATGCCACCTCTGTATCGTATTGATATCGGTAAGGACGTTTATTACGCCCTCGATGAAAGTGAAAAACAGGGCATTCTTGAGCGCCTGAAAGCCGAGAAGAAACGCGGCAAGGTCAACGTCCAGCGCTTTAAAGGTCTGGGTGAAATGAACCCGATTCAGCTGCGCGAAACCACCATGGCACCGGACACCCGCCGTCTGGTGCAGCTGACGCTGGAGCCGGGTGACGGCACCAATGAAATGATGGATATGCTGCTGGCGAAAAAACGCGCCGGGGATCGCAAGAACTGGCTCGAGACCTACGGTAACCAGGCGGAGATCGCCTGACCATAAACCCGCGGCAGAGCCCGGATCGGTAATGGAGAATTTAACGCATGGCGACAGGAATAAGGATGCTGCTGACTGCATTTCTGTGCCTGCTGTTCTCCCAGCTGCAGGCGCAGGAAGCAACGGCAAAGGTGGCGCAGGCCGATGTGCTGTTGCTGGTGTCCTGTGAGCCTACGGACCCCGCGGCACAGATTATTGTTAACACCATCCGCGACCGGTTTGCCCGCCAGGATGAGATCCGTGTGCACCTGCATGTGGAATTTCTCGACAGCGATCATTTTTCCAATGCCGAATATCTGGCCGCTTTCCGTAATCTGCTCGCCTACCGGCACGATAACTTCGGTGACACCTACGATCTGGTTATGACGGCCGGCGATTCGGCCTTGCGTCTGATCGCTGATCAGTATGAATTTTTTCGCCGCCCGCCGGTAGTATTTCTCGGCGCCAGTAACGCCGACCTGATCCGCCGGGTCCGTAAAGACGGTGACTTTACCGGCTTACCCGACGTGTTGCCGGTGTACGAGTTTATCTCCCTGATGCGCTACCTGTTTCCAGGAGCCAACAACATTCATGTTATTGATGACGGCACAGAGGGGCAGGAACAACATTACCGGGCATTGGAAGTGGCTGCGGAAAGTCTCGACGTCAAACTGGTGCTGCACGATCTCAGCCAGTTGAGCTGGGCAGAGCTTACGCAGCAGCTGAGTCAGATACACAATCAGCCGCTGCTGCTGCTNTCCGCCCACCAGGATGGTCAGGGCGTACAGTTGTCGTTGCCGCAGGCGNTGGAAAGAATCAGCNCACAGTCNGGCAGTCCGGTCTGGTCTCTGTGGCAGCAGGGTGTCGGTGACGGGCTGGCAGGAACCGTNTTCACGGATGTCGGAGATGCTGCNTCTATGGCGGTGCAACTGGCGCAGGAGATACTGGCGGGACATCCGGCCAGAGATATTCCNGCAGAGTGGCAGACCCACTACAAAACGCTGGTGGATATGAANGTGCTGGAAAAGTACGGCCTGCAGGANGTCAGCCTGCCGAAAAGNGTCATCGTGATCAACGATGCACCGGCTTTTTATGAAGAGTACAGCGGAGCGGTCATCTTCAGTGGGCTGATCATATTTATTCTGATTGCCTTTCTGCTGCTTTTTTATCTTGAAACNCGTCGCCGTCGCCTGAGTGATATACAGCTGAATCAGCGNACNGACCTGATGCGCAATATTATCGATTCGGTACCGGACCTGATGTTTTATAAAGATACTCAGGGACGTTATGTGCTGAGTAACCGCCGCTANAATGAATTTTTCGGTATCAATCCGATAGGTCTCAACGACTATGAGGTGTTTGATAAAGACACCGCCGAATATTTCCGCCAGAAAGATCGTGAAGCGATTNCCCGCAAAGGCGGCGATACCAACGAAGAGTGGGTGCATGGCGCTGACGGTTCNACCATGCTGATCGAAACCAAAAAAANGCCTATNTANAGNCCGGACGGTGAATTACAGGGTGTATTTGGTTTAAGNCGTGATATCACCGCCCTGAAAAAAGCGCAGGANAATCTCGAACANATTGCGCACCACGATGTTCTCACNGGATTGCCTAACCGCCTGTTGCTGAATAAACGTCTTGAGTATGCGCTGCAGTTATCCCGNCGNAGNGGNGAATCTCTGGCGGTGGTGTTTATCGACCTCGACCGTTTCAAAGATATTAACGACACCATAGGTCATGATATCGGTGACCTGCTGCTGAAAGACGTAGCGCAGCGACTGAATGCCAATGTACGGGATTCTGATATCTGTGCACGTCTGGGCGGCGATGAATTTGTTATCGTTCTGACTCAGGTCGATACACCGGAAAAAATTCAGGAAAAATGTGAACAGCTGCTGCAGGTGATTTCGCGTCCGTACAGCTTGCAGAGTCATATGCTGAGCGTGTTTGCCAGTGCCGGTATCAGTATCTATCCGGAACACGGTAACCGGGTTGATGAACTGATACGGAACGCCGATGCCGCCTTGCATAAAGCCAAAGAGCTGGGGCGTAACCGCTACTGCTACTANCACCGTGAGCTGACCGATAGCATTCACTCACGNATGTCGCTGGAACAGGACATGCGNTCGGCCATGGAAAGTCATCAGTTCCTGNTGCATTATCAGCCACAGTTTCACGTCGGCGAANACCGGCCGCGGCGGGNGGAAGCACTGCTGCGCTGGATTCATCCGGTACGCGGNTCCATNTCGCCGCTGGATTTTATTCCATTGGCTGAAACNACCGGCATGATTGTNGAGTTAGGTTACTGGGTCGTNCNCTCNGCCTGTCAGCAGTTTATGTTCTGGCGCGAGCAGGGTCTGGAGCTGGATAAAATTGCCGTCAACGTTTCGGCTATTCAGATCAACGCCAGCTTTGCCAATACCATAGCCGGCATCATGGACCATCTGGATTTCCGCCCAGAGTGGCTGGAGCTGGAAGTGACCGAAAGTCTGATGATGTCCGGTACCACCGAGGTAAATCAGCAGGTACATAAGCTGCGTGAAATGGGTGTGGAATTCGCTATTGATGATTTCGGTACCGGTTATTCATCTCTGAGCAAAATTAAATCCATGCCGGTCACTGTGCTGAAAATTGATCAGTCGTTTGTACGTGATATTAACGATGACGTGAACGATTACGAAATTATCCGTGCCATTGTGTTAATGGCTAAAAGCCTGGGTCTGACCGTCGTCGCTGAAGGCGTTGAACGGCAGGAACAGGAAGAGACGCTGTACCGGATTGGTTGTGAGTGGATGCAGGGTTACCACTACGCACGTCCGATGGATGGCAACAGTTTTTATCAGCAATATGCCAGCGCAGACTGAGGTCTGCCGGCAGAAAATTTAACCGCCTGCAGGAATATTGTATTAAATACTCCTGAGATAAACCTGACTCTGAGGAACTATGACAGATCAGATCAGCTATACCGACGACGGCGTTGAACGTCAGTCCTTAAAACAGTACACCGAAAGTGCGTACCTGAATTATTCCATGTACGTTATTCTCGACCGTGCATTGCCTCACGTTGGTGACGGTCTTAAGCCGGTGCAGCGGCGTATTATTTATGCCATGAGCGAGCTGGGGCTTAAGCATACGGCCAAGTATAAAAAGTCCGCACGTACGGTCGGTGACGTACTGGGTAAATACCACCCGCATGGTGACAGTGCCTGTTATGAGGCCATGGTGTTAATGGCACAGCCATTTTCTTACCGTTATCCGTTAGTGGATGGTCAGGGTAACTGGGGTGCGCCGGATGATCCGAAATCCTTCGCCGCCATGCGTTATACCGAAGCCAAGCTGGCAGCTTATTCAGAAGTGCTGCTCAGTGAGCTGGGCCAGGGCACGGTGGAATGGCAGCCGAACTTTGACGGCACCATGGATGAACCGGTCACCCTGCCAGCGCGTCTGCCAAATGTATTATTAAACGGCACCACAGGTATCGCCGTAGGTATGGCGACGGATATTCCGCCACACAATATCCGTGAAGTGGCCAGTGCCTGTATCCGTCTGCTGGATGAACCATCAGCTTCCATCGAAGATCTGTGTGAGCATGTCATGGCTCCTGATTTTCCGACCGAAGCCGAAATTATTACGCCGCGCGAAGAGCTGCGTAAAATGTATCGTGATGGTCGCGGCTCGGTAAAAATGCGTGCCGTTTATCATAAAGAAGACGGTGATATTGTTATTACCGCGCTGCCACACCAGGTTTCCGGTGCGAAAATTCTGGAGCAGATTGCGGCTCAGATGCAGGCGAAAAAACTACCNCTGGTAACCGACCTGCGTGACGAATCGGATCATGAAAATCCGACCCGNCTGGTGATTGTGCCGAAATCCAACCGTGTTGATACNGATGCAGTAATGGCGCATTTATTTGCCACCACGGATCTGGAACGCAACTACCGTGTTAACATGAACGTGATTGGTCTGGANGGTCGCCCACAGGTTAAAGACCTGAAGACCATGCTGANCGAATGGCTGACTTACCGTACTGAAACCGTACGNCGCCGTCTGCAGCATCGTCTGGATAAAGTTCTGGCGCGCCTGCATATTCTNGAAGGTTTATTGGTTGCCTTCCTNAANATNGACGAAGTGATTGAAATCATTCGTCGCGAAGACGAACCTAAACCTGTGCTGATGCAGCGCTTTGGTATCAGTGATACACAGGCTGAAGCCATCCTCGAATTAAAACTGCGCCATTTGGCCAAGCTCGAGGAAATGAAAATCCGCGGCGAGCAGGATGAGCTGGAAAAAGAACGCGAAAATCTGGAAAAAACNCTGGGNTCCGAGCGTCGTCTGAANACNCTGATCAAAAAAGAAATTACCGCCGANGCTGAACAGTATGGTGATGAACGTCGTTCACCGGTTGTGGTNCGTGGTGAAGCAAAAGCCTTCAGTGAAACCGAACTGGTGTCTGCTGATCCGGTGACCATTGTGCTGTCGGATAAAGGCTGGGTACGTGCCGCCAAAGGCCACGATATTGATTGCGAAAACCTGAGCTACAAAGCCGGNGATAAATTCCTTACCAGCTCACAGGGTAAATCCAATCAGAATGCGATTTTCCTCGACACCACAGGNCGTTCCTACAGNCTGCAGGCGCANACNCTGCCATCGGCACGCGGTCAGGGNGAGCCATTAACCGGTCGNCTGACACCGCCNTCAGGNGCCACNTTCATCAGTACNCTGATGGGTAAAGATGAAGATCAGTATCTGTTGTGTACTGATGCCGGTTACGGTTTTATCGGCACCATTGCCGATATGCAGAGCAAAAACAAAGCCGGTAAGAATTTAATTACCGTGCCGGATAATGCCCGTGTATTAAATCCTGCTGCTATTGTCGATCCGGAAAAATCCTGGATTGCCGCGGTCAGCAACGAAGGCCGCATGCTGGTCTTCCCGGCTGCGGATCTGCCACAGATGGCGCGCGGTAAGGGCAACAAGATGATCAGCATTAACAGCGCTAAAGCAGCTGCGCGGGAAGAGCTGATGGTTGGAGCTGTGGCCTTCGGTCAGGAAGATACGCTGCTGGTTTACGCCGGTAAGCGTCATCTGAAGATGAAGTTTGCAGATCTTGAACACTATCTGGGNGAACGTGGNCGNCGTGGTAATAAACTGCCGCGTGGCTTCCAGAATGTGGATGCNATGGAAGTGGTGGGTAAAGACTGACCTCAGCCNTTGTNTTAAGCCATAACAAAAACGGGAGCNGATGCTCCCGTTTTTGTTTCTGATCATGGNCTTCCTGAGGCCGTCTTCAGGATCAGAGTATTTCCACTTCAAAGCCGGCACTGTTCTGCGCGGCGACTTCAGCCATTAAATCCCGTGTNGTCAGAGGGTGAGCCTCCAGCCAGCCGTCNGGCATTTTTACCGTGAGTTTNTTATCCNGGCTGATCAGCTCNGGTACNGGTACCGGATAGGCACCGCGGCTGTGGTTCAGCGTCACGGCAAGACGCAGCAGGCGGGACAGTTTCATGGCGACCGGCTGGCGCGCTGCAGCAACCTCNGCAAACAGTTCGTCATTCAGCTTACGGCGGTGGCTGCGCACCAAAGCAGCCAGTTTGGCCTGTCCCTGACGGGTAAAGCCGAGCATATCNGCGTGTTGCAGCAGGTAAGCACCGTGTTTATGGAAGCTGCTGTGGGAAATTGCCAGGCCGATTTCATGCAGNTGCGCTGCCCAGCCAAGAAAGGCTTCCGCCATGCCATCCAGCTTCCANTCGCCTTTAACCTGACGGAACATGGCGAGCGCCATGTCTTTAACCCGTTCGGCCTGAGCCTGGTCGACATAAAAGCGCTCACACATGCCATCCACGGTACGCTGGCGCACATTTTCGTGGGCCGAGCGGCCGGTCAGATCCCATAAAGCGCCTTCGCGCAGGGCNCCGTCGGAGTANATCATGCGTTCCGGCTCAAAGATGTTGAACACCGCGGTCAGAATCGCCAGNCCGCCGATGAATACCTGACGGCGTTCCGGTTTGACGCCCGGCAGGGCCACGTCATCCACGGTTGCATACTGCAGCATCTGTTTACGCAGCTTCTTCAGACCNGAGGCCGTGATGCCTTCGGCTTCCCAGCCGTTTTCAACCAGCGCCTGCTCTGCCGCCCGAATGGTGCCGGANGAACCGACCACATTGACCCAGCCGAGCTTCTTATAGTTGGACTCAATGTTCAGCAGTTCCTGACTGGCGGCGGACACGGCGTCATTAAAACGTTCTTCGGTAATCGCCCCGTCCGGAAAAAAGCGCCGGGTGAAGGANACACAGCCCATGTGCAGGCTTTCCAGTGCCAGCGGTTCAAAGCGNTCACCGATGATGAATTCGGTACTGCCGCCACCGATATCGACGACCAGACGCTTGCCGGCATCATCGGCCAGNGTGTGNGACACGCCGAGGTAGATCAGACGCGCTTCTTCGCGTCCGGCGATGACTTCGATGGGGTAGCCCAGTACTTCTTCAGCACGGCTGATGAANTCTTTACGGTTGCGCGCAGCACGCAGNGCGTTGGTGGCCAGCACNGAGATNCGGCTGCCNTCCATGCCCTGCAGGCGCTGGCCGAATTCGCGCAGGCAGTCGATACCGCGCTGCTGAGCTTCTTCAGACAGGATNCCTGCGGAATCAAGGCCGGCGCCAAGCTGTACCTTCTGGCCACGTTTCTCGATGGTGCGGATTTCGCCCTGAAATTCCTGGGCAATAACCATATGGAAGCTGTTAGAACCCAGATCTACGGCAGCGATGAGATCGTCCGGGGTTCCTTGGGTGTCCGTCATATATGATTCCTGAAAGTACTGTTCCACTGTCTAAAATACCAGCCAAGGGGCCATCAATACAGGCGTCAGGTCAGTAAAACCGCAGCTGTCAGACAGTTTAGGCAAGTTGCTGGCGGGATTCTGATACCCGAGTGGAATATTCAGTAATTGATTCCGGACAAAGCCGGGTTACAATGCCACCAGTAACTGATGAATTATTCCACAGGGGAAACACATGAGCGATAACATCCTTGCCGTAACTGACGACTCTTTTGATGCTGACGTACTGGGTTCTGACCTGCCTGTTCTGGTTGATTTCTGGGCAGAATGGTGTGGTCCGTGCAAAATGATCGCGCCGGTACTGGAAGAGATCGCTGATGAGTACGAAGGCAAACTGAAGATTGCCAAGCTGAACATCGATCAGAACGAAGCGACTGCGCCTAAGTTCGGTATCCGTTCTATTCCAACTCTGATTCTGTTCAAAAACGGCAACGCCGAAGCTACCAAAATTGGTGCAATGAGCAAATCTGAGCTGACTGCATTCATCGAGCAGGCTCTGTAGGGGCTGAGATCGTCAGCCAAATGCCTGATAAAAACACTCTGTTATCAGGCAATCTTTTTGTAAAAAAGGCGAAATAGCGCCTTTTTTACGCTGGACACCCGGATTTATTCTGTCTATAGTCATTGCACGTTCGGGGTTCACCCGTAGCGCCCTCTTCCTGATTAATCATCGATAAATCTTCATTAACCGCCATTACGCAATCTCTATCTATGAATCTTTCCGATCTTAAGCTGAAGTCCGTCCCTGAATTGTTAGAAATCGCACGAGATATGGGACTGGATAACGTCAGCCGCACGCGCAAACAAGACATCATTTTCGCGATCCTGAAGCATCACGCGAAAAGCGGTGAAGACATTTACGGCGACGGTGTTCTGGAGATTCTGCAGGACGGTTTTGGTTTTCTGCGCAGCGCCAACAGTTCTTACCTGGCAGGCCCTGACGATATTTATGTATCTCCAAGCCAGATCCGTCGTTTTAACCTGCGTAAAGGTGATGAAGTAGCCGGTAAAATCCGTCCGCCAAAAGAAGGCGAACGTTACTTTGCGCTGCTGAAGGTTGCTCAGATTAATGGCGATAAGCCGGAAAACACTAAAAACAAAGTACTGTTTGAAAACCTCACGCCGCTGTTCCCGCAGGAGCGTTTTGTTCTCGAACAGGGTAATGGTTCCACTGAAGATCTGTCCTCCCGTGTACTCGATCTGGTGGCACCGATCGGTAAAGGTCAGCGTGGTCTGATTGTAGCGCCGCCAAAAGCCGGTAAAACCATGCTGCTGCAAACCATTGCACAGTCCATTACCCGCAACAGCCCTGATTGTGACCTGATCGTTCTGCTGATCGATGAGCGTCCGGAAGAAGTAACCGAAATGAAGCGCTCTGTGCGCGGTGAAGTGGTTGCTTCCACCTTCGATGAACCACNGGCCCGTCACGTACAGGTTGCTGAAATGGTTATCGAAAAAGCCAAACGTCTGGTTGAACACAAACATGACGTGGTTATTCTGCTCGACTCCATTACCCGTCTGGCCCGNGCNTATAACACCGTAATCCCTTCCTCCGGTAAAGTNCTGACCGGTGGTGTGGANGCCAACGCACTGGAAAAACCAAAACGTTTCTTTGGTGCTGCGCGTAATGTTGAAGAAGGCGGCTCGCTGACTATTATCGCTACNGCTCTGGTTGATACCGGTTCTAAAATGGACGAGGTTATTTACGAAGAGTTTAAAGGTACCGGTAACCAGGAACTGCACCTCGACCGTAAAGTGGCTGAAAAACGTATTTACCCAGCCATCAATATCCGTCGTTCCGGCACCCGTCGTGAAGATATGATGTTTGATGAAAGCTCGCTGCAGCGTCTGTGGATTCTGCGTCGCCTGCTGACTGAAATGGAAGACGTTGCCTCCATCGAATTCCTGCTCGATAAACTGCGTCAGACCAAAACCAATGACGAGTTCTTCGATAATATGCGNGGCGGAAAGTAAGTTTCACCGTGTTATAAAAAAGCCTCTNCGGAGGCTTTTTTATTGCCTGTTAAATACCTTTTTCAGATGTCTGTAAGGCCTGTNCCAGGCGTAATTCCAGCCGGTGTTTTACTTTCAGATACTCGATCATATTCTGTTGTCCGGGTAATTGAATATCGTTAATAAATACCGGGTAATTATTATTACTGGTNCGGCGTTTTANAACCGCCCGGATCAGTTCTGAATAGAGNTCATCGCCGTATTGCCACTGGCTGAATTCAGCACCATCNCAATAAAAAGTCACCTGATTCTCACTGTCGAATACTGCACGCAGATCAATGGCACTGTTCTGCTGTGGCAGGTCAGGCAGCTTGCGCCGCACCAGTTCAAATTCAATGCTTTTGGCTTTTCGNTTAAGTTCAAACAGCAGNATTTTACGCATCTGTTCACGACTGCTTTTTCGTACCCAGCGTTCGTCTACCTGACGTAAAAATCTCAGTACCGGGCGCAGCCAGTATTCGCTGCTGCCTTCCTGATCCGGCCATTGCTGATGCAGCAGTGCGCCTTTTTCATCAATAAAGTAAAAAAACAGCCGGCCTTCGCGCCGCCAGTAAAATATCTGCCACAGACCNGGCTTTGCCTGTTCAAAGGCAACCCGTATCGGGCTGTTGATCAGGGCACTCTGATCCAGGGTGTAATTGACAAAGCTGCGTGCCGGACGCGACAGCAGCGNGAGTAATTTATTGGGGTTTTCAGCAATGCGCAGCTGCATNCCNTCNCGGCTGTTTTCCAGCAGATACCAGACTTCAGCGGCTTCGATAATGTAGGGCGCTTTCGGCTGTTCAAGAAAGTGTGNGAGTACNTCGGACAGNAGTTTGTCGATACGCAGGCGAATGGTNCTGGCNCTGGATGCGCANTGNCAGCTGACCTGGAACGGCGGCCAGCCTTCTTTCTGCGCATAGGGTAATTGTTGCAACATCAGCTGCAGACACTGACCGATGGCCGCGGGGCCACTGAANCGGTCTACCTGCCATTCGCCCCAGCTGTTTATGGTAATCAGATCCAGTGTCAGGATTAAATTTTCCCGNGCCGAGCTGTANCCNAGAGCATCGTCACGGTTGCTCAGTTTCTGCATNCCNCGGCGGCTTAATTCGTGNTGCGGNTCGACACCGACGTTAATGTGCAGNTGCCAGCTTCTGGGTCTGGCGNTGCGGCGGAAATCACTGCTGAGCGGACGGTACGGCTGCAGGTCGAGAATATCCTCCACCACTTCNTTCAGTTCGTATTTACTCANNGGNTTGTGAGTCGGATAAATCGCTGTGCGGGTATAGTTTTCCAGCAGNCCATTCACCCGCGCAAAGCACAGCAGCTCGATCAGGCTGGGGGATTGTTTCAGCACCTGGCGCTGTTCACTGTCGGCGTCATCACTGCGGTAAAACACGCCGGGGATCAGCTGCCAGATGTCATCTTTCAGATTCAGTGCCATTTTTTCCTGCCCCATNGCNGGNGTGATNCCNGGATTGATATCNGTGATCTTGCCCGGGCGACTGTCGAAGGCGGCGTACAGCCGGTTACCTAAGGTCTGGGTGTCCTGCTTGCTGATGTGCAGTNTNGGNGCGTATTTCTGGCTGAAGGCNGCGAGAAAACGGTAAGTGCNGAGCATTTCACTGATCAGCGCATTGCGTTCGGCGGCAATGCGGTGCGGCGACCAGTCCGGGCGCTGATCCAGTTCCTGAATGTAGCTCTGGCTCCAGCCCCACTGCTGGCAAAGCTCACGCATGCTCTGCGCNCGCCAGCTGTTGTGCTGGCTTTTGCTCAGTTCAGACAGCGGCAGGCGGGCTTTGAAATAAAAGGCNCGCCGGGCCAGCTCAACCCGTTCATGATTGCCTTCGCTTTCCAGNTGGCGGGTGATACGCGTCAGCATCAGCAGNTAGGCATCATTGCTGCCGGCGTCGGTAATGCCGTCGTGAACCTGCTGCTTCAGGTCCCAGCACAGTGGCCGGATGTTCGGATACTGACCGGCATAGTGGCGTGTGATCAGCAGCTTCAGCAGAGATTTNTACGGATCTTTCAGGCCNTTGTTCAGCTGCCACAGCCCGGCGCCGACAAACTCGGCAGCGGGAATGGACGGCATCGCACCGAAGTCGAGCCANTGGTCGGCATTGACTCTGTGGTTGTCCTGCAGGGTGCGCCACCAGTCAGCGGCGCGGCGTTCCTGNTCGCAGGGCGTCAGCCACCATCGTGGCTGNCGTCCGGCGAGCCACAGTGAGCTGCGGTAAAACTCGTCCAGCAACAGCATATGCTGGGTGCTGCCGCAGTCATCGCCATCGGCATCGTGGCTGTTGCCGCTGCGGAAACGGGTTAAGTTCATCAGAAAGATATGCAGCTCGACATTCATATCCGCGGCCCAGCGCTCAATGCGTTTGCATTTGTCCTGCAGCTCACTGATTTCCGGCTCNGANANGGACTCGTCGTAACACAGCCAGACGTCCAGATCGCTGCAGCGGGCCTGGGCCAGAGAGCCGAGGCTGCCCATCANATAAATGCCGGCAATCTGTTGCTGGGAGAATCCCCGTGGTACCTGAATGCCACGGGCAATGGCCTGCAGCGCNTCTTCAGCGNTACGGCTGGCCGTGTAATGNGCNACCCCGCAGGGCACNTGGCTGTTGATAAAACCNGGCAGGCGCGGGTGATTCAGATGGAACAGCAGGGGNAGGGCATCCAGTACCAGACGCTGACGTCTGACCATCAGCCCACGGGCAATCTCCAGCCGGGCGGCGTTCAGTTGCAGGAAAGCCGTGTGCCACTGGTGAATCTGACTGGCGCTGATAAGAGAGGACGGGGATGCTGTCATCCCCTGAGTATAGNCAGGCCTTACGGCGACGGTAAAAAACCCGCCACCNTANGGANATCTGGCCTTAAAGGGTAAAGCAGATAAAGATCTTGCGGCATGGGATGGTTACTTCCCAGGTNCCTTCAAAACCGGCCGGAACGATAAANCGGTCGCCAGCTCGCACGGTTTTGGCGTTGCCTTCCAGATCCGTAACAATGCTNTCACCTTCCAGAATTTCGCAGTATTCCGGGCCGCTGAAGCTGACCTTGTANTTACCTGGCTGGGAGCGCCATTCGCCGCCATCAAAGGTACCGTTNCCGGTTTCTGTGATGTAGTCAGTNCGCNNCCACTGGGCCGGGTCACCGCTGATGATTTTTTCAGCATCAGGACGGTATTCTTCAATATTTGCGTCAGCACCGGCATAGCCCGGAACGATATCAATAATCACGGTTCACTCCTTACNTTGGATAAAACCGTTACTGCTTACTTCATCAGTGCCTTAACGTAGTTTGGCAGAGCAAAGGACGCGACGTGGACGTCGGCGTTGTAGTAACGGGTGTCGAAGCCTGCGGCGTCGATCCGTGACTGAATCTGCTCAGCGGTCTGACGACGCAGACTGCTATCATCACTTGCCCATGCCAGCGTCATAAATCCCCCTATGTAGGTAGGAACCGGCATCACATAGAAGCTGTTATCGGCGTAAATTTTACTCAGNCGNTNATGTGTGGTGGCGATTTCATCCCCCTGCATAAAGGGAACACCGTTCTGAGCCACCATAATGCCGCCTTCAGCGAGGCAATTGTTCTTTTCATCAGCATAAAAGTCGGACGTGAACAGCACTTCGCCCGGGCCAATGGGNTCGGTNGAGTCGGAAATAATTACGTCGAATTTTTCGCTGCAATTGGCCACAAAGTCCTTTCCGTCGGCGATTACGATATTCGCACGCGGATCATCAAAAGCGCCTTTGGAGTGATTCGGGAAATACTCTTTGCACATGTCGATCACGCTCTGATCGATCTCAACCTGAGTGATGTGCTCAATGTTCTTATGNCGCGAAACTTCGCGCAGAATGCCGCCATCACCGCCGCCGATGATAAGTACGCGCTTAGGGTTCGGGTGTGCGAACAGCGGTACATGAACCATCATNTCNTGNTAAATAAATTCGTCTTTTTCGGTAGTCTGTACCACACCGTCGAGCAGCATCACGCGACCCATAAACGGGGTGTTCACAATTTCCAGATGCTGGTGTCCGGTATTCACTTCAAACAGTTGTTCAGTCACTTCGAATGACTGGGCGTAGCCCTGATACAGGGTTTCGGAAACCACTTTTTTATCAGACATCAGATTACCTCCGGCTGCGTTGAGTTTGCGCGGAGTATAACGGATTTGGACAGGGGCTGAAGGTTAAGGCGCGGATAAAACAACGCCGCAGTCCATATTGAATGGTTCTGCGGCGTATTTCAGGGCTGACTGATCAGGCTATCAGGAAGCGCTGGCCAGNGTCGCCAGCAGAATACTCTGCGCCAGAACCGGCTCTTCNCCGTCAGCAGGGTGGGCGCGCACGTAGGTGCCATCCTGCTGCAGATCCCAAGCCTGGCAGTTGTCTGCCATATAGATCGCCAGCTCGGACTTCATGCGTTCCTTGAGTTTGTTGTTCTCAATCGGGAAGGCAGTCTCNACCCGGTTGAGCAGATTGCGCTCCATCAGGTCGGCACTGGCNGCNTAGATTTCGTCTTTGCCGTTGTTNANGAAGTANTACACCCGGGTATGTTCGAGGAAGCGGCCAACCACGGAACGCACACGGATGTTTTCCGATACGCCTTCAACACCGGGGCGCAGACAGCACATACCNCGGATAATCAGCTCCACTTTAACCCCGGCCTGAGCAGCGCGGTACAGGGCGCGGATGACTTTCGGTTCCGTCAGGCCGTTGGCTTTCATGCGGATCAGGGCTTCACGGCCGGCTTCCGCGTGTTCGCGTTCACGGTCGATCATCTCGATCAGCTTTTTATGCAGAGTGAAGGGCGCATGAAACAGCTTTTTAATACGCAGCGCTTCGCCCATACCGGTGAGCTGCTGGAACACCTTATGGACATCTTCACCAANGGAATCGTCGCAGGTCATAAAGCTGTAGTCGGTATAAGCGCGGGCNTTACCGGCNTGGTAGTTACCTGTGCCCAGGTGCACATAGCGNTTGTACTTGTCGCCTTCCTTGCGCACGATCAGCATCATTTTGGCGTGGGTTTTATAGCCCACCACGCCATACACCACCACGGCACCGGCTTCCTGCAGACGGTTGGCGAGGTAGAGGTTTTCTTCTTCGTCAAAGCGCGCGCGCAGTTCAATAACCACNGTCACTTCTTTGCCNTTACGGGCAGCGTCCACCAGAGCGTTAACGATTTCTGATTTGGCNCCGGTACGGTACAGNGTCTGTTTGATCGCACGTACCGCCGGATCTTTCGCCGCTTCGCGCAGCAGATCCACAACCGGAGTAAACGACTCAAACGGATGCAGCANCAGNACGTCTTTCTCGCGGATNCTTTCAAAAATGCTTTTATTGAATTTGATGTGTTTGGGCAGACCCGGNGTAAACGGCGTGTACTGCAGATCCGGNCGATTGATCTGACCGATCACTTCCATCATGCGGCCGAGGTTAACCGGACCATTCACCCGGTACAGATCGTTCTGCTCCAGACTGAACTGATGCAGCAGGAAATTAGCCAGTTCTTCCGGACAGTTATCGGCCACTTCCAGACGCATTTCTTCACCGAAATTACGCGAGTGCAGTTCGTCTTCCAGNACGCTGGCGAGGTCAGCAGTGTCGTCGTGATCCAGTTCAAGGTCAGCGTTACGGGTTACNCGGAACTGATAACAGCCTTTCACCGTCATGCCNGGGAANAGATCGTCGGCGTATTCGTGAATCATGGATGACAGGAAAATAAAATTATCACCGCCGTCACACAGTTCATCGGGAATCCGCACAATGCGTGGCAGCGAGCGCGGTGCCGGAATAATCGCCATACCGGTCTGACGGCCAAAGGCGTCTTTGCCTTCCAGGGCGACGATAAAATTCAGGCTTTTATTTACCAGNCGCGGGAACGGGTGCGACGGGTCGAGACCAATCGGGCTGACCAGTGGCTGCACNCTTTCTTCAAAATAAGCGCGTACCCATTCGCGCTGGGCGTCGGTCAGATCGGCGCGGCGCAGGAAGTGAATATTTTCCGCTTTCAGCGCTGGCAGCAGGGTATCGTTGAGAATGTGATACTGGCGCTCAACGGTAGCGCTGCACAGGGTGTGAATNGCACTCAGCACCTGNTGTGGGTGCATACCATCCGCACCTGCCTGTTCACGNGCATAAGCCAGCTGCTGCGTCAGGTTAGCAACGCGGACTTCGTAAAATTCATCGAGGTTTTTACTGAAAATACACAGGAAAAATAACCGGTCCAGCAGCGGNTGGCGTTCGTCCAGCGCCTGCTCCAGCACCCGGATATTAAATTGCAGATGCGATAATTCCCGGTTGATGTAGAGCTCAGGGCTGTTCAGGTCGATCACTTTTTCTTCGCTGCTGGCTTCGGCCATAGGATTTCCTTTCGGGCAGTGCAGTTTTTTCAGTTATTTCCCGGGCTGCGGCTCAGCCGTTCAGCCACTGGGCGTATTGTTTTGCGTAATAGGTCAGAATGCCATCGGCACCNGCGCGTTTAATACAGGTCAGGGATTCCACCATAATGGCTTCGTCGTCCANCCAGCCGTTCANTGCNGCGGCTTTCTGCATGGCGTATTCGCCACTCACCTGATACACGAAAGTCGGTACCTGAAATTCGTCTTTAACACGGCGCACGATATCCAGATACGGCATACCCGGTTTTACCATCACCATGTCGGCACCTTCACCCAGATCGAGNGCCACTTCGTGCAGCGCTTCGTTGCTGTTGGCCGGGTCCATCTGGTAGTTGTACTTGTTGCCTTTGCCGAGGTTACCGGAAGAACCAATNGCNTCACGGAACGGGCCATAGTAAGCCGATGCGTACTTGGCGGAGTACGCCATGATGCGGGTGTTCACAAAGCTTTCTTCTTCCAGTGCTTCACGGATATCACCGATACGGCCGTCCATCATGTCGGACGGTGAAACGATATCGGCACCGGCTTCAGCGTGGGACAGCGCCTGTTTTACCAGAGTGTCGACGGTGCGGTCATTCAGTACGTAGCCGTCCTGATCAATAATGCCGTCCTGACCATGCGTGGTGAACGGGTCGAGCGCCACGTCAGTCATAACGCCCATTTCCGGTACGGCATCTTTCACGGCACGCACTGCGCGCTGAATCAGACCATTCGGGTTGAAGGATTCTTCGGCAAATTCACTTTTTGCATCGGCCGGGGTGTAAGGGAACAGGTCAATGCAGGGAATACCCAGCTGATACAGTTCCTTAACTTCTTTTACCAGCTCATCAATCGACAGACGTTCGATACCAGGCATGGAAGAAATCGGTTCACGTTCCTGATGGCCTTCCATCACAAACATCGGATAAATCAGATCGTCAGTGGTCAGCGTGGTCTCGCGCATCAGCCGGCGGGAAAAATCATCGCGGCGCATACGGCGCATGCGGGTTTCCGGGAAAAAGCGTTGAGCATCGCTGAAAGCCATGGGAGATCTCCTGATCTGGATGTCTGGGGGGAAGTAAGAATTATGGCTATTTTAGCGCGAAACCGCGCTGATTTACCGCAACTTTATATTCCACAGGCAGTATAGGCCGTTGCAAAACGACTGCACTTTGCCGGGCAAATATGACGGGAATATGTCATTGCGGCATACCGTGTTAACGATATTTTTCTTCCAGCGTGCTGATGGTGTCGTTGGCTATGCGCAGACTTTCCAGCAGGTCGAGCAGGTTGTAATCCAGGCTGACGTTCAGATGTGTTTTCTGGCCATCAAAGAAATCCGGGTTTTTACCNTGAAACTGCAGACCCAGAGTCAGCGAACCGTCTTCGCTGTATTTAACGTTCGACTGCAGCTGATCGTACTGATAATTCTCCAGAGCCTGCATGGCCATGCCGACCGCCGCGTTGGTTTGTCCCATGCTTTCCGAAGTGGAATTTTTATAGCGGATGGTACCGCCGGGCTGACGGGCGAACAGTGCACCCTGCGGCACCCGCACACCATCTTTGGTCAGTTCAAACGGCAGCAGACCATCAAGCAGGCCGGTGGCGTTGACCTCTGCTGAGGATTCCAGNGCNGCGACCTGNGANAACTGAATATGCTCCAGACCGATACCGAAAGAATTCACCTCTTTGCGGCTGTCGAATTTCACTTCCGGAATATGAATACGGCCACCCAGTACGCTGGTGTGCACTTCATAAATATCACTGAANACGTAAGAGAAATCCGCCGGAATCCGGGTCTGGCTNCGCGCCAGTAAATCGGTAAATTCCACCCCNGGGTTGAGGCTGTCGCCACTGATCTGNGCGTCCAGCAGATAGTCACCATTAAACGGGCGGCGCAGGGCAAACAGGCCGTTCCATTTATCCAGCGCGATGCTGCTGTCGTAGGTGAGACTGAGGTTGTCCGCGCGCAGCATCAGATCCGGAGTGACTTCCGTTTTGCCATCCACNGTTTGCCAGTCGGCCCAGCCCTGCCCGGCNATGGAACCGGAAAGCAGCTCGACTTTGGTCAGCGCCAGCATTTCTTCCACACCCATGGCGTCCCAGTTCAGCGGCGTNTCGTTAAGGTGCCACTGCAGNGANCCNCTGCCGGAATCCAGATCGTGCTGCAGTCTTAANCGCAATGCGGCCTGGTGATTGGCGGCGGTGACATCGAAGCGGCCNCTCAGGTTATTCAGACTTTTAATGGTCGAGCTGTTGCGCGCAATCAGGCTGTCGCTGATGCCGTAGCTGATATTCAGCGGACCACTGAACTGTGCGTCCGGCACCGGCCATTCGCCAATATGGGATTTGGCCAGTGCCAGATGCACATCGCACAGTGCCCGCACGCCGGTCGGCGGGAAAAATGGCTGACAGGATAATTCCGCCGGCTGGAANACCAGNTTTGATGCTTCGCGGATATTTTTCTGTTNTTTGGATTTCAGCGTAAAGGCNCGGGNCTGAATTTTAAGCGGCAGATTCGCCGCACGACTGTGCTGTGCCAGCTGTTCCGGCGTCAGATCACTGAGGTTACCGTTCATGGATAACTGCGGCACGATATCCAGGGTCANGTCGAGCGNTTGCCAGTTGTCACCCGGTATCAGCCTGAGCTGACTGACAAACCCTTTGTCGCTGCTCAGTTGCCACTGGCCAAGCGGCGATAAACGGGCCTGCAGTTCACCGCTGAGTCCGGCTTTCTCTAATGGCAGNCCGNTGAGCGTCAGCAGTTGCGGACTGATGGTCATGTCAGTGGGCAGGCTGATCTGCGCGCCTTCACTGGCCTGCCATTGCATACGGCTGGTGAAATCCAGTGAGGCAAGGTTCTGGCCNGNGCCCTTNTGCGCTGCGGCAGTCAGCTGATTGTTAAACGTGCCTTTNCCGTCGCAATGATCGAGGGTGGCACTGCAGCTGCCGGNCAGNGTCTGACTGCTGCTGATGAGCAGTGGCTGCGGTTCATTCAGCAGTCCCTGTGNCAGAGCTGCGGCACTGATTCTGANCGATTGCGGGCGGCCATCCACGCGGTAAATCCAGTCGCTGTCGGCGGCGGTTTTGGTCAGGCTGAATAACCAGTCGCCTTTCTGCCAGTGCAGNCCGCCGGGTAATTCCGAACTCTGGCTGTTAATGCTGAAAATGGCACCGACCACGGCATCCCGTGGCAGTANACCCTGATTAGGTACTNCGATTTCGGCNTGCAGCAACAGGTCTTTTAACGGCAGCGGAATATCCTGCANCTGCGGCAGGCGTTCATGAATGGCGGCCAGATCGGAGCGGTGGCGCAGTTTCAGCCGGGTNTGCTGATCGTCCTGNTCGATATGACCAAACATCTGGCTGAGNAGCGTCTGCTGCTCGCTGACCATTAACAGCCAGTCGCCGTTTTTCTGCAGCTGAATTTCCACATCCCAGGGCAACGGCAGATCGTTCAGCTGCAGCTGACCATTGATGTGCCAGCGTTCCGGGGTGACATCGGCCTGCAGTTCAGCCGTCAGCTGNGGGTGAATAAACTGAATTTTATCGATATTGATCTGCTCTGCCGGCAGTGACAGCCACTGACTGAAGGCNGGGATTTNAATCGCCTGATTAAATTGTCGCAGGGCGGCGGCGCGGGCATCTTTGGCGGCGCTCTGGGCGACTTCTTTGGCCCGTTCTTCCGGCAGACTGAGCAGCACAGTGCCAACGTTCAGGGTGTTGATGCGCCCGCTGGCGAGTCCTGTGGGCGAATAAGANAGGTCGAGATTCTGAATGTGCAGCTGGGTGCCNTCATCCAGNGTCAGCTGCAGATTATCGAGNAGCAGCCGGTGCCAGCTCAGTTCACGTATTTCGGCGGCACCACCGTCACCCAGCCATTGCGGCAGATGACGGTTCAGCACAGGTTTGAGCAGTCCCGGNGCAAGGGCCAGCAGAACNCCGGCCAGTACGAAGGCCAGCAGNATAACGATCGCGGTACGGATCCAGAAGCGGGCCCGGAAGATCCGCAGCGATGGCTTTTGCTCAGGCAGCTGCTCAGAATGGCTCATTACTGAGCCTTAATGGTTTTTACCCCATCCTGAGTGCCGAGCAGCAGGACGTTGGCCGGACGCAGAGCAAACAGACCGTTGGTGATCACACCGGTAATCTGATTGATCTTTTCTTCCAGCGCGATGGCAGACTGAATATCCAGATTGTGCACATCGAGAATATGACCGGCGTTATCGGTAAGCACACCTTCACGCCATACCGGGTCACCACCCAGNTTGACGATTTCACGGGCGACATAAGAGCGCGCCATCGGGATNACTTCCACCGGCAGCGGGAAAGCGCCCATGCGTTGCACCAGTTTGGANTCATCCGCCACGCAGACGAATTCTTTGGCCACGGCAGCGACGATCTTTTCACGGGTGAGGGCTGCGCCTCCGCCTTTGATCATCTCCAGGTGTTCGTTGATTTCATCGGCACCNTCGACGTAAAAATCGAGGTTACTGACAGAATTCAGGTTATACACAGGAATGCCGTGATCCTTCAGGCGCTGGGCAGANGCTTCGGAGCTGGCCACGGCGCCATCGAACAGGTGCTTATGCTCAGCCAGAGCATCAATAAAACAGTTGGCAGTAGAACCTGTTCCTACGCCTACGATGCTGTCGTCTTCGAGATGGGGGAGGATATATTGTGCAGCGGCTTCACCCACTGCGCGTTTCAGTTCGTCTTGAGTCATGAGGCGCTGTCTGTGTTGAAAATGGACCGGGCTGTTCTGATTTGATTGCACGGGATCAAGCGAATTATATGCGCTGATGCGTTACAATGCGTCCCCTGTGCACAGATTCCTGTGCTTTTTTTCTTTGTTCCGGAATATCCCATGCTTAACGAATACCTGAAAAAGATTCTGTCGGCCCGTGTTTATGATGTTGCCGTGGAAACACCGCTGCATATTGCTCCGTTTCTGACGCAGCGGCTGAACAATCAGATCTGGGTTAAGCGTGAAGACCAGCAACCTGTGTATTCGTTCAAAATNCGTGGCGCTTACAACAAAGTGGTGCAGCTGACGGAAGAAGAAAAAGCCTGCGGTGTAGTGGCGGCATCCGCCGGTAACCATGCTCAGGGGCTGGCGCTGGCGGCGAAGGAACTGGGTATTAAAGCGGTGATTGTGATGCCNCGCACCACGCCGGACATTAAAGTGAAATCCGTGCGTGCCCGTGGCGCCCGNGTGGTGCTGCACGGTGATGCCTTCGACGATGCTTTCGCCTACTCGCAGAAGCTGGTNGAAGAAAAAGGCATGACNTACATCCACCCTTACGATGATCCGGAAGTGATTGCCGGACAGGGCACCATCGGCATGGAGATCCTGCGCCAGCTGCGTGGTCCGGTGGATGCGGTGTTTGTGCCGGTCGGTGGTGGTGGTCTGGCCGCCGGTGTGGCTGCCTANGTCAAAGCCCTGCGCCCGGAAGNGAAAGTGATTGGTGTGGAAAGTACCGAATCTGCCAGTCTNGCTGCCGCACTGGATGCGCGTAAGCGTGTGATTCTGCCGCAGGTCGGCATTTTTGCCGANGGCGTTGCCGTGGCNCAGATCGGCAAGAACACCTGGGAAATCTGTAAAGATCATATCGACGAAGTGATCACCTGTACGCCGGATGAAATCTGCGCCGCGATCAAAGACGTGTTCGACGATACCCGTGCCGTGTGTGAACCGGCCGGTGCNCTGAGCGTTGCCGGTATCAAAAAGTACGTTGAACGCGAAGGCTGTGAAAACCAGAATCTGGTGGCNATTCTCAGCGGCGCTAACGTGAACTTCGATCGTCTGCGTTATATCTCTGAAGTGGCAGAAATCGGTGAAGGCCGCGAAGTGATTCTGGCGGTAACCATCCCTGAGCAGGCGGGCAGCTTCCAGAAATTCTGCAGCCTGATCGGCAAGCGTCCGATCACAGAATTCAATTACCGCTACGGTGACGATGACCGCGCACAGATTTATGTCGGCATTAAAGTCGGCCCGGAAGTCGGTGCCCGTGAACAGCTGCTGGAAGAACTGCGCAGCGAGAATTATCCGGTACTGGATATTACCGATGACGAAATGGCGAAATACCATATCCGNCATATGGTNGGTGGTCATGCCCCGGCGTCGGTGACCGATGAACGCATTTACCGGTTTGAATTTCCGGAACGTCCGGGCGCACTNCTGAACTTCCTGCGCAAGCTGGGCAAGAGCTTCAATATTTCNTTATTCCACTACCGTAACCACGGTGCTGCCTATGGCCGCGTNCTGGTNGGNCTGCAGGTACCGGAAGGTAAAAANGAAAAACTGGATACCTTCCTGCAGGAACTGGGTTACCCATGGTGGGATGAAACCGATAACACCACTTACCAGCTGTTCCTGCGNTGATACGNGCTGTTAGGTGGGTTTNGGCTAAGAANTAAGCTGAGCTATAACTTATAAAAGTGAGCTAATCTGAAGCAGTCTGGTTGTGAACAGACTGCTTCTCNCCGGNTAGNGCTGATGACGTTCCGGCAATAATAATAACAGGGTCCGCTATGCTGTTTTTTCTGCGTGCTGTGTATCTGACGGCNCACTTNCTGATTGTCTGCGTATTTGCGCTGCTGTTCTGTCTGCTACGACCGCGGCACCGCGACAATACCTTCTTTCTCGCCGGTCTGATGAGCTGGTCATTACCCCTGCTGGGCATTCGCCTGAAGNCACTGAATCAGTCGCCGGTGGGGGATGGTGCGGCGGTNTACATCGTTAATCATCAGGATGTGCTGGACGTNTTTATCTGCACCGGCATGCTGCCGCGCAATATTGCTGTGCTGGGCAAAACCGAGCTGCGTTATATNCCNGTNTTNGGNCTGGCATTCTGGCTGGCNGGCAATATCTACATCAACCGTAAAAACAAAGCCAAAGCCTGGAGCACGATGCAGTCTGTGGCGAAGACAGTGCAGCGTCGTCAGTGNGCTGTGTATATCTTTCCGGAAGGTACGCGCAGCAAGGGTCAGGGAATGCTGCCGTTCAAGAGCGGTGCCTTTGCNNTGGCGATTGAAGCCGGTTTGCCCATCGTGCCCATTGTCTTCAGCAGTACCCATAAAAATATCGANCTGCATAAACTGCACGCCGGTTATGCACTGGGTAAATTCCTTGAGCCGGTGAGCACCGACGGCATGGGGGAAGAGGATGTGCGGCCACTGGCCGACGCCTGTCGCGAACGCATGATGCAGGCAGTGGCCGAACTGGATGCTCAGGCCGACGCCCTGCAACATAAGACGCCGAANCGTTAACGTCTGTCGTACAGGAATCTCAGGAGGCGCGGCGGGCGGGTTCCTGATTATCTGTGATGGTGTCGCTGCGATAGCGGCTGTCGCTCAGGCTCAGGCGCTGACCCTCATTCAGATGGGTGGTACAGGCCACTCTGAGCAGCGAGGTAAAATTACCCGGTTCACCGCGGCGTTCCACCACTTCGCGGTAAATGCGGGTGATAAAGGTCCCCAGCGTTAACTCTGCTTCATCAGCAATCTGCTCCAGAATCTGCCAGAACACCGCCTCCAGACGGATGCTGGTGACCACGCCATCAATGCGGATGGAGCGGGTTTTCAGTTCAAACAGTTCGGGTTCGGCGGCGGAATAAATTTCACACATGGGGCGGCCCTGTCCTGTGGATATCTTTTTATGATGCGCCAAAAAGCACTGCAATTGCAGTGCTTTTTTCGGCCATTAAGGCAATATCCCGGAAGTACTCAGCGCCACTTATTACAGCAGGGCATTGAATTGCGCCAGCCATGCCGGGTGAGCAGGCCAGGCCGGAGCGGTAACGATATTGCCATCGGTAACGGCATCGGTGACTTCGATATCCGCGTACAGACCACCGGCCAGAGTTACTTCCGGGGCGCAGGCCGGGTAAGCGGAAATCTTACGTTCGCGGATCACATCCGCTGCGGCCAGCAGTTGGGCGCCATGACAGACGGCGGCGATCGGTTTGTTGGCTGAGGCGAAATGTTTCACCAGTTCAATCACGCGGCTGTTGAGGCGCAGGTATTCCGGGGCACGGCCACCTGGGATCAGCAGGGCGTCGAAATCTTCGCCTTTGATGTCAGCAAAACTGGCGTTAAGAACAAAGTTGTGGCCCGGTTTTTCGCTGTAGGTCTGGTCGCCTTCGAAGTCGTGAATCGCGGTGCGGATGCTGTCGCCGGCGGCTTTGTCCGGGCATACCGCAGCAACGCTGTGACCGGCCATCTGCAGTGCCTGAAAGGGCACCATCAGTTCGTAATCTTCCACGTAATCACCGGCGATAATCAGTACGTCAGCCATGGCGGCCTCCTGTCTTTTTATGATGGATGGCCGGCAAGTCTGGGGGATGGCTGAAGCTTACGGGTAACAACCGGTTACTACTGTTTGAAAAGGCCGGGACTCAGACAATCAATGGCCTGTTAAGTCCCGTATTGAGTGCCGGGCTTAAAGGCGGCCCTTACTGAACTGCTCGCGTGCCGCCTGTTTCTTACGGTCACTTTTACGCAGCAGCACGTAGAAGGCACCACTGCCGCCATGATGCTGTTGGGCCGTGTGAAAGGCCTGCACTTCCATCATTTCCTCCAGCCAGTGCACCAGATAGCTCTTCAGCACAGCGGGGTCTTTGATATTGCGGTCGCCTTTACCGGGCAGAATCAGAATGCAGCGGATGTCGTGCGCCATGCAGTCGTGGACAAAACGGAACACTTCGCGGCGGGCATCTTCCACCGTGCGCCGGTGCAGGTCGAGGCGGGCTTCTATTTCGTATTTGCCGAGACGCAGTTTGCGGTAAACCCCATCCTGAATGCCGGGGCGCTTGAAGCCCAGTACATCGTGCGGTCCAACCCGTTCAACTTCGCTGGCACGCAGGTGATTCGGATCTTTGTCTTCCGCTTCGGTGGTTGCAGCAACTCGGCGGGCGTTGGCTGAGGCTTTGTTGATATCACCTTTGCGCAGGTCGACTTTTTCTTTAGTCTGCAGTGGCTTTACGCCCTGCATTTCCTGCAGAAACAGGTCATCTTCGTGCTCTGCAGACGTGCTCTGTGGTGATTTCGGCTGTTCAGTCATTGCGTTGTTCGGACATAGGTTCGGCAGGAGATAATACCGAAAATCATAGCCCTGCGTCTTGTCCTGCATAGGTGACACTTCTTTGCACATGGCGGACACAACTTTGTCTGCAGATGGCTACAATGGCGGCATGATAACCAGAACAAGACCGTGGGGATAACCTATGCGATCAGGCGTTGTTTCATGGCTGTGCGGAGCATTAGTGGCGGTGGCCGCCACGGCTCAGGCGTGGGCCTTTGATGGCAAATATCGTGAAATTGACTGGAACGAGCAGCTCGATCTTTCGCTGCAGCAGAGTGAGCAGATTCAGGCGATCGAGAAAAAATATCACGAGCAGATGTATCAGCTGGTGCCGGATAAACCTGAATCGAAGCGCAAAGACGGTGAAACCCGGGCAGAAGTGCAGCGCCTGATGACCGATATGCGCAATGAAATGCGTGCGGTACTGACGCCGGATCAGTTGCAGAAAGCCCATACTCTGATGCTGGAGCAGCACAGCAAAATGCGGCTGCGCATGGCCCGCCGTCTGGCGATGGAGCTGGATATGCCGATTGAGCAGGAGCACAGACTGCAGCAGCAGGTATCCTCTATGGAGGATGACTACGACTGGCCAATGGATAAAAAGCAGCTGGATGAAGACCGCGATAAATTCAAAGCGGTGTTGAAATCCGTGCTCACTGAAGAGCAGCAGGCGACGCTGGCGGAACGCCGTAAAGAAGCGCGTGAGCGCTGGCAGAGTGCCCGTGAGCGTGGTTTTCCGGAAGGTGAACACATGGACAACATGCCGCCACCGCCTGAGCGGTGAATCAGGCGAGGCGGATTCGCAGGCACAAAAAAGCCGGGCATTGCCCGGCTTTTTTGTGCCCTGAGTCTGCTCAGAAGCTGTATACCAGCGTCACGCCGAATTCACGGTCGGTGTTTTCGGAGTCTTCCGGTACTTCTTTGGTGTGCTTGATGCTGTAGGTCAGCTTGGTTGCCAGACTGCCGTTGATCTGGCTCTTCAGGCCGGTTTCTGATCTCAGGATAGTGTTGTCTGATCCGGTGTCCGCCGACACTTCCTGGGTAAATTCAACGCCGTCACGGATTTCCCAGAAGTAGTTTGCAGCAGTACGCAGAATGGTTTCGTCTTCGGTTTCGCCGCCTTCATCCAGACGGTCGTAGCGATAACCAGGACCGATTTCCAGGTCCAGCTGCATGGTGTCATTGTTGATGGCGCGATAACCGTAACCGACCGAGACCTGAGACTGATATTCATAGCCACTGAAGCGGTCATCTTCATATTCACCGAGAAACAGCAGGTAGTGGTGCTTAGTGAAGTTGCGGTCAAACTGCAGACTGGAAGCGTACTTCTCTTTCGAAGTGGTGCCGTCTTCCTCACTGGTCAGTGCGTCAGCTTTGAACGTGGTATCCCAGTTCTCACCGCTGTGCATAACACCGAATTTGGCATTCAGGCTGGTGGTGTCGGTATTACCGCTGGTATTGATGTAACCCAGTTCACTGGAACCTTTCCATGATTTCTCTGCGTCTTCATCCGCGGCATGAGAAATCAGTGCCGGCAGGGCAAGTGCCGGTATCAATAACAGTTTACGGTGCATGTAATCCTCTCTGCATCAGTCTGGTGTTGGCGGGCAGAGTAGCGGTGCTGTCGGATGAGTGCAAGGGTGGTCAGGCCTTTAAACGACAGAATTGTACCAATTTCACGTCCGTGAAATAAAAAAACCGCAACAGGGAACCTGCTGCGGCACGAGGGGAATTTGTAAAGATTATTCCTTCGCCTGCTGGCGCAGAACGAATTTCTGAATTTTACCGGTGGAGGTTTTCGGTAACTCACCGAACACGATATGACGCGGAATTTTAAAGTGCGCCATGTTGTTGCGGCAGAACTCGATGATTTCCTCTTCCAGCGTGTTCGCACCTTCTTTCAGTTTGATAAAGGCGCACGGTGTTTCACCCCATTTGTCATCCGGGCGGGCAACTACAGCGGCTTCTTCCACATCCGGATGACGGTACAGAATATCTTCCACTTCGATGGAGGAGATGTTCTCACCACCGGAAATAATGATGTCCTTGGAGCGGTCTTTAATTTCGATGTAACCGTCTTCGTGCCATACCGCCAGGTCGCCGGTGTGGAACCAGTCGCCGCTGAAAGCTTCTTCACTGGCACGCGGGTTTTTCAGGTAGCCCTTCATCACGATGTTACCGCGGATAAAGATCTCACCGATGGTTTCACCGTCACGTGGTACCGGCTGCATATCGTCCGGGCTGGCAACCATCAGGTCTTCCTGCATGGCAGACTTAACACCCTGACGGGCTTTCAGTGCGGCTTTCTCGCTTGGGTTCTTATCGGACCATTCGTCTTTCCATTCACACAGAATACATGGGCCGTAAGTTTCGGTCAGACCGTACACGTGAGTAACGTGGAAGCCCATACGCTCCATGCCTTCGATGACAGCTGCCGGAGGCGCAGCACCGGCGACCATGGCGTTCACTTCGTGTTCGATGCCTGCTTTCATATCGGCCGGTGCATTGTTGAGCATGTTCAGTACGATCGGCGCACCACAGAAGTGGCTTACTTTCTGGGTTTTGATGGCGTCGAAAATAGCATCAGCACGGACATGGCGCAGGGATACGCTGACACCGGCAGACGCTGCGATGGTCCACGGGAAACACCAGCCATTGCAGTGGAACAGCGGCAGAATCCACAGATACACAGGGTGTTTGCCCATATCCCAGGAAACGATGTTGTTGGCCGCGTTCAGGTAAGCACCACGGTGGTGGTACACCACGCCTTTCGGGTTGCCGGTGGTTCCTGAGGTGTAGTTCAGGGTGATGGCATCCCACTCGTTTTCCGGCAGTTGCCAGTCGTAATCCGCGCTGGCGTCGGCCAGCAAGTCTTCATAAGTCTGCTGACCAAGCAGATCACCTTCCGTGAAGTACGGGTCGTCGATACCGATCAGGGTTGGTTTGTTAGGCAGCATGGCTAATGCTTTTTTCGCAACCGGACCAAACTCGCGGTCAACGAACAGAATTTTGGTTTCTGCATGCTGCAGAATGAAAGCGATGGCTTCAGCATCCAGACGGGTATTGATGGCATTAAGTACAGCACCTGTCATCGGCACGCCAAAATGGGCTTCAAACATCGGCGGGATGTTGGAACACAGGAAGGAAACGGTTTCCCCTTTCTGGATGCCCATTTTGTCCAGCGCACTGGCCAGACGAACGCAGCGCTCATAGGTTTCAGCCCAGGTGTACCGGGTATCCTGATGAACCTGAGCAACGCGGCCAGGGTAAACAAAAGCCGCGCGCTGCAGGTAGCTGACAGGCGATAAGGTGGCGTAGTTAGCCGGATTCGCATCCAGCCCCATGTCATAGATGTTGTAGTGCTGCATAGCGCCCTCGTATTTTCTTATATATGGCACTTCGGGCCAGGAGTTATGCAGCGCATTAGAAGACGGAAGGGGGGTTCAGTGTATCCGACTTAGGTCTTATTACCTACGCGTAATTACGAATCTTTGTCCCCCATTTGTTGCAGCCAGCGCCGCATAACTGCCCGTGCAAATGCCGTCTGAGACTTCTGATAACGCTCAAAATCCCCGTCCAGCTGCTGAATCAAAGCATTCACCATGGCCTGATCCCGATCAGGATTACCGATCAGTTCGCGCTGCGTCCAGGTGTCGACGATTCCCCGTGTTACTTCAAAATGGCACTGAAAAGCCCATGTTTTGTTGCCCAGACGATAAGCCTGATTCTTTACCTGTTCGCCTTCCAGCAGCAGGGTCGCGCCATCCGGCAGATCGAAGGTGTCGGAATGCATTTCAAACAGCACGGGATACGCATCGAGCAAATGCATCAGCGGATCCGTGGCACAGTGAATCGTGCGCGTCAGCCGGGTAAAGCCGTACTCCAGAAAACCCTGTGGGCGAACTTCCGCGCCAAAAGCACGGGCGATGGCCTGACTGCCGAGACAGGAACCAAGAATGGGTTTTTCTTCAGCGTGAAAACGGCGGATAACTTCATCCAGTTCTGCGAAATAATCCGCCAGTTGTGGATCGTAAACTGAGGGTTCTCCACCGAAAACGATCAGTGCGTCAAACCCTTCAGTGGTTGCCGGTAATAAATCGCCGAAGCGGCGGTAACACCAGCTGAGGGTGCCACCGGCTTCGCGCACGGCTTCGCCGATCCGTCCGGATTCGACGTCGCCGTCCATACCACCGGCCATAATTGCCAGGATATTCATGCTCATAATGTTTTACACAATGCCTTTTTCCAGATATTCATCCAGCCCCGGTGTACGGTAGCCGTCTTCGCGGTAAGTAATCGGGAAGTAGCTTTCATCGACCTCGTTGGAATTGAATTTTTTGTACTTACCGTAAATCGGTCCGTTACCGATTTTCATCAGCTCCGGGTTGAACTGAATATCGTGCTGGAAAAAGTGTGCGGCCAGTGCGCGGCGCGGTACCTCGGCTTTATTCACCCGCGAACCGTGCCACAGCCAACCGTCGTGGAAGGCGCCACCGCCCGGTGGCACAACCACCGGCACCAGCTCCAGTTCCAGACCGTGCTGTTCTGCCCATTCGCGGACTTCTTTCAGATCATCTTCCGGGCCGTGGAACTGCATGATGGGTTTGGCTTCGCCCCAGGTGTGGGAGCCTTTGATATATACCAGTGTGCCGCCGTCTGCGGTGGTCTGATCAACCGCCACCCAGCAGCTGACCAGTGCCGGTTTGTCGATCCAGAGTGAGTACATACTGTCCTGATGGAAGCCGATGGATCGGCCGTTTACAGGTTTCCACAACAGATTATCAATCATCAGGCGGGCGCCATCCCAGCCGCCCAGCTGAGCGCAGGCTTTACCGAGATTTTCGGACAGGATATGGCGTGCGACGGTGAGGTCGGATTTCCACGCGTTACAGATCTGTTTGGTGTACGGCGGTTCGCCGGCAGGTAAATTGACTTCATCGGGTTTTACGCCGGTTTCATAAATACCTTCTTCAAAAATCGGTGGAAAACGCTCGCGGATAGCCGCTGCCGCTTCCGGTTCAATAATTTTATCGACGATCAGAAAACCGTCTTTACGGAATTGAGCAATCTGCTCATCGGTCAGATGAATCATGGTGGTGTCCTTCAATAAGCAAGTCAGAAATCAGTAAAAGGTGAGGTAACGGTTAACTTCCCATTCCGAAACAGTGCGGTGATATTCCTTCCATTCACTGCGTTTCAGATTCAGGTAACTGTTAATCAGGCGCTCGCCAAGGGCATCTTTAAAAAACGCATCGGCTTCCAGTGCATCCAGTGCGGCGTCGAGATTTTCCGGCAGGCAGCTGACGCCCATATCGGCGATGGCCTGCGGACTCAGATCATAAAAATTCAGGCTGCAGGCGTCCGGTGGTGTGAGGTCGCGGTCAATGCCGTCCAGACCAGCGGCAATAATCGCGGCAGTCGCCAGATACGGATTCATGGCGCTGTCGCCGATACGTACTTCAATGCGACCGTAGGGGATGCGCACCATGGCTGAGCGGTTGTTATCACCCCAGGCAATAAATACCGGTGCCCAGCTGGGAATACCCGGTGAACCTGTTACCAGACGCTTATACGAATTCACTGACGGGCACAGTAATGCACAGAGTGCCGGTGCGTGTTCGATAATGCCGGCAATAAATTGGTGGGCGATGGATGACAGGCCCATACCGCTCGGGTCGCTGTCGTCCTGAAACAGGTTGACGCCGTTATCGTCCACCAGAGAGCAGTGCACGTGCATACCGTTACCGGTGGTGGTGGCGCTCAGTTTGGGCAGGAAGCTGCAGATCGCACCGTTATTGTTGGCGACTTCTTTCGCAGTCATTTTGAAGAACTGCATATTGTCGGCAGTCTTTACGCACTCGTCGTATTTGAAATTGATTTCAAACTGGCCGTTAGCGTCTTCGTGGTCGATCTGATAAACCTCCAGACCCACCGCTTCCAGCGATTTGTGCAGGCCTTCAATAAACGCCGAGTTACGGGTCAGACCGCGGTAATCGTAGGTCGGGCGTTCCATGGTGTCGGTGCTGTCGAAGGGGACGATGGCACCGTCTTCGTCTTCACGCAGCAGATAAAATTCCGGCTCCATGCCTGTCATCAGGCGCAGGCCGCGTTCTTTCAGACGCGCTGCCTGATGGCTGAGAATATTGCGCGGATCGAGCATAAAAGGTTCGTCGCTGACCATACCGGTACCGCGAATACAGGCGTAACCCGGCATCCATGGAATTAATGTCAGCGTGCTGAGGTCGGCCACCATCATGTATTCCGGATCCTGCGGCGACATATCAAAACCAAGAATGGCGCCACCGGCAAAACCGGCACCTGTTTCGGTGAGATCTTTCAGACAATGCACGGGGACGGATTTACTTTTAATGCCGCCGTGCAGATCGACAAACTGCGCGAGAATGTAGTCCACCTTATGGGTGGCGAGAAATTCGTACGCGGCTTGCAGCGTGTTTTCTGCCGGGCAGGTCCATACGGTATCTGCCAGAGTGAATTGATGAGTCATCTTGCCGTCCTCTTCTTTCTATTCGGGATGGCATAAGTGTCTCAGCGATGGAAGGTTAGGCCGTTAACATCCGGTACCGGAGTTTTGACATCCGGTGCCATTTGTAAAAGATCTGGTGTGTAAAAGACCTGCTGGAACCGGAAGTTAAAAGAGAATGAATGGGTGGTCAGTGTGAAGACGTACGCCAGTCGCTGGGGCTGAGGTTTTTCCAGCGCACGAAGGCGCGGGTAAAGGCGCTGACTTCGGAATAGCCGAGGCGGAAAGCCACTTCAGAAATACTCAGCTGATCGTAATTCAGATAATACTCAGCCAGCGATTCACGGACTTCATCGGTCAACTGACTGAAGGTAAAGCCTTCATCGGCGAGCATACGCTGCAGGGTGCGGCGCGACAGGTTAAGCCGCCGGGCGACCTGATCAATACCGGCTTCGCCGGCGGGCAGCAGATCCATAATTTCCGTCTTGGCGCGCTGGCTGGTGGTCATCGGCTGACGCACGCGGCCATCAAGATCCAGAATCGAACCCAGCGACACCCGATTGAGCATGGCGTTGGCATCCGGCATCGGCACATCCAGACAGGCTTCGCGGAACAGAATCACATTGCGTTCCTGACTGAAGTTCACATCACAATGAAATGCATCGCGGTGTGGGCTGGCATCCACCAGAGCCGGGTGCTGAAAATGCACCGCCAGTGGTGACCAGCCATCGCCCATGCCCCGTTTAAGCACATTGTTGAGCATGCCGATGGTCAGTTCGGCGTCCTGCCGGCGGTCCATAATGTCGCCGTCTAACAGGCGGTACTCGAGCTGGCAGATACCGCCGGACGAGGAAAAATTCAGCAGGCTGTTGCGCTGAAAAACGTGGAACCATTGCTCCATACCAGAGATGGCATCACGCAGCGTAGGAGAAGTAATCGCCTGATAGCCGAACAGCCCCAGACCCTCTGGCGCAAACTGCTCGCCGAACCACAGTCCGAAGTGCTCATTGCCCGTGGCGCGGGCGGCTTCGTGCATAGAATTGCAGTAGTTCTTCAGGGAGATATGGCGGTTAGGCTGCTGATACAGGCCCGGCTTCAGACCAGCGCGGGACAGTACCGGCTGGCTTTCAGCGCCCTGCGACTGAATAAATTCCTCCAGTCCCACCGTGACCGATCCCAGCACGCTGGACGGCACCTGGCTGCGGCGCTGTGGCTGACGTTTTGGCAGTGTGGACTGAGGCATAATCGTAACCTGAGGAAACTTTCGTTCCCCTCAGGAAAGCAACCTCTGCGCCAGACTGCCGGAAACACTGCGTTTACGGGCGTGCGGCCATCTTCTGCTTTAAACGGCCGGTGAGGAAGTCCCACAACATCACCCAGTCTCCGACAAAACTCCACAACGGATATTTAAAGGTTGCCGGCCTGTTGTGCTCAAAGAAGAAGTGTCCGGTCCATGCCGGGCCATAGCCTGCCAGCAGAGCCAGCGGCAGCAACAGCAGGGTACCACTGAACAGAGCATACAGAATAACCGCCAGGGCCGTCAGGCTGCCGGTGTAATGCAGCACACGGCATACCGGGTTACGGTGCTCGCTGAGATAGTAGGGGTAAAACTCCGCGAAGCTGGTAAAGGGTTGGCTGTGGTCCGGACGTGGAGAATTTGTCTGGCGGGATTCGCTTTGCATGAGGCCTCCGTTGGGCGGTATTTGTTATTTTGCGGATATTTCAGTCGATATTTTTATCAGAACTTTCCGTCTGAAGCCCGTCAAAAAGGCGGGCGCTCTGCTATCGTAGCCTGACAGGTATCAGATAAAAGAGCTGTATGTGACAGCCGCGGCATGGCCGAACGGGCCAGAGACGTTATTGCAGCTTCCCAAGCTGACAATGCTGGGCTGCGGACAGGCACGCAAGAGCAAACCTTCTGATAGGCTGATGTTATCAGTGTGCGTTATCCGGCACGGCAGATTTACAGGTCCTTAAACAACGGACAGGGAGTTAAAGAATGCTCTATAAGATGAATGCCCAGATCATGGAAGCCATGCGTCCGGTGCATGTGATGGCACGCCAGGCACGGCAGATGGCTTACCAGCCGTGGAATCCACTGAACAGCAGCTGGGCCTTCCGTACTTTCCGGGCCTCCATGGAGCTGACCGAGCGGCTGACCGAATATTACGCACAGCCTGCCTGGGAGCTGGATACCACAGAGGTTAACGGCCGCACCGTCGACGTCAGTTATGACCATGTGATGAGTAAGCCGTACTGCGATCTGCTGCACTTCCGCCGCCGCACCCGGGCACTCAAACAACCCAAGGTTTTAATCGTCGCGCCGCTGTCCGGCCACTTCGCCACCCTGCTGCGCGGTACCGTGAAGGAATTTATGCGTGACCACGAGGTGTATATTACCGAATGGAAGAATGCCCGTGATGTCCCCATGGGCGATGGCGTCTTCCGCTTTGATGATTACATCGAATATCTGATCGATTTTATGGGCTGGCTGGGGCCGGACACCCATGTACTGGCAGTGTGTCAGCCCTGTGTACCGGCGCTCGCCGCCGCCGCTTATATGTCAAAACACGCAAACCCGAATCTGCCGCGCAGCATGACGCTGATGGGCGGGCCGGTGGATACCCGCATCAGCCCGACNGAGGTTAATGATTATGCTTCGGGTAAGGATCTGGTGTGGTTCGAAGAGAACGTCATCATGCGCGTGCCGAAAGGCTTTAAAGGCCGTGGCCAGCTGGTGTATCCGGGCTTTGTGCAGCTGTCCGGGTTTATGTCGATGAACATGGATTCACACATCAATAAGCACTTTAAATTCTTTAACGACCTGATCAA
Source organism: Oceanospirillaceae bacterium (assembly GCA_002706025.1). GTDB lineage: Bacteria > Pseudomonadota > Gammaproteobacteria > Pseudomonadales > Oceanobacteraceae > Venatoribacter. The sequence continues at coordinate 21,783 of PAJK01000024.1, read as the reverse complement.
AGGTGACGGCGACAGCGCTGAAGCTCACCGCCAGTTTTATAACGAGTATCTGGCNGTGATGGATATGCCCGCGCCTTACTATCTGGATACCATCCGCCGGGTATTTCTGGAATATCAGCTGCCGCGNGGCGAGATGGAATTCCGCGGCGAAAAAATCGACCTGANTGAAATCCGCGATATGGCGTTACTGACGGTCGAAGGGGAAATGGATGACATCACCGGCCGNGGCCAGACGTCCTGCGCGCTGGATCTGTGCAGCAANCTCGNCAAAGGTAANAAAATGCATATCGAGGAAGAGGGNGTCGGCCATTACGGTATTTTTAACGGCCGCCGNTTCCGTGAAAGCATTGCNCCNAANGTGAAAAAATTTATGCGCGATCACGCCTGATNACGGCATCGCTGCTTCTTTTAACACCTGACAGNACTCAGGTCAGGTGTTAGCCTTTACACATCCCGACCGGAGTCTTCCGCTGACATGATTTAAACCACCTGTTACCTGCTTTAACCCGCCACTGNTTTGCNGGATCGTTACCGGTTCCGCTTTGCAGTGATTGTTTCTGGTTATGGCAGACAGTCGGTGTGGTCTGTTTCAACTCTTTTGCCCCGCCTTCTGTCTGTAACGGGAGGTTGTATGGCTACNTCTTCTTCACTTGTTTCGTCTTCNGNTGCCNTTCTGACGGTGCAGCAGTTCAGCTGTTCACTNCCGGATGGCACTGAGNTGATTGAATGTTCGTCCTGTTCACTCGGCGCGGGTGTGTTCGCCCTNACNGGTGAAAATGGCAGCGGCAAATCAACTTTTCTTAATGCCTGTGGCGGCAGTGCCGGCGANCTGNNCTATGACGGGCGCATTTANGCTGCCGGGCGACGATTGCTTATCGGCCAGCAGTGCGCTTCTCCCATTGCTGATGAACTGAATCTGCGCCATTCCCTGCTCGCGTTGCAGGCTGTTGCAGACGGCTGTTANACCGAACAGACACTCCTGCAATGCGATGGCTTATGGACGCTGGTGGATGATTGTGTCGCCTGCCTGGCAGANTCAGGGNTNACGCCCTTTGGCGGNAATCAGCCTGTTATTACGCCAGCANCCTTGCTGTACTGGCTGGATCAGCAGCTGCCGNTTCTCAGNGGTGGTGAGCGCCAGAAGGTGAGGCTGGCTCTGGCATTCAGCTTNCNGCCACAGGTTCTGCTGNTGGATGAGCCCGGCAATGATCTGGATNGCGCTGGGCGTGCCTGGCTGGCAGGAAAACTGACTGCCTGGCGTGGTTGTGTTTTGCTGGTCAGTCANCAGCCCGCTCTGCTGCGCNCAGCTGANGGCATTCTTGAANTGAGTGGCCGGCAGATTAAGTACTACGGCANNGGCTATGACGATTATCTGCTTATCCGTCAGNAGGAACAGCAGGCGCAGCAACAGCGTCTCGATCATCTCCGGCGCCGGCAGNTCATGCACAAAGCACAGTTGCAGCTGAATCGTGAAAAAGCTCAGCGGCGTTCCCGGACTGGTGAACGNCAGCAGCGGGATGGCAGCCAATGCAGTGCATTACTGGATATGAAAGCAGACAAAGCCGGACGCCAGCGTGGNGCTCAGGAGCGTCAATTACAACGTCAGCTGGACAGTACCCGGGAGGCACTGACGCAGGAATCCATTGCTGCNCCGGCCGTTGTCCGCTGGCACTTTCCNGCACTNNCAAAACGCCGTCAGCCCTATGCACGGGCCGTTGGTTTAGTTCTGCCTTACGGGCAGCAAANACCGCTGAATCTGACGGTTGAANCAGCTCATCACTGGCATATCCGTGGTGTNAATGGCAGTGGAAAATCGACCCTGCTGGCGGTACTGCACCAACAACTTGCCGCCACTGCNGGCAGTNTCAGCATNNCNGGNGAAACTGTCCTGCTGNCGCAGCATCATGCGGGCACTGAACCGATCATGANCAGNACGCTGGAATATTTTCAGCAGCACTGCCTGAGCGGNNCTTTGGCCGTGACAGAAATCCGGACAATNTTGGCNGCGGCCGGGCTCGATGCTTTGAAATGCAACAGGCCGGTTGCAGCGTTGAGTGGTGGGGAAAGGATGCGACTGAATATTCTGCTGGCTGCGTGGTCGANGCNCGGNGCGCTGTTGCTGCTGGATGAGCCGGACAATCATCTCGATATGGACAGCCGGCAGGTGCTCAGTTCAGCGCTGAACGCCTGGCCTGGCAGTTGGCTACTGGTCAGTCATGATGATGACTTTTCCGCGCAATGTGGCGTGACGCATGTACTTAATCTGCATAAGTCTGNATAGCCAGACTTATGCAGGTACCGCCGGATAACTGAGCTCCACCTCAAANACAGATCCTTTGCCGGCTTCGCTGGACACCTGAATATTGCCGCGTTTTGCTCTGACCAGNTCATGGGACAGTTTCAGTGACAGGTCGGTATGCGTTTCAGNNTCGTGATGACGCAGACGGCTGAACGGGTGGAAGACTTTATTCAGATCGTCATGATGGATACCGCCGCTGTTNTCACGGATGACAAANCGCAGCTGGTGGTCGAGGCCGCTGCGGCGGTCAAGGCTGGCGCTGAGGCTTACCTCGCCATGNCGGCTGAAACGGATGGCNTTGCGTAACAGATTAAGCATGATCTGTTGCAGACGGGGTCCGTCACCATACACCAGAGGCGGAATAGCGCTGTCGGTGTTGATGGTCAGTGTCAGGTGCTTTTTCTGCGCTTCAGGCTGCAGTAGCTGGCCAACCTGGGCGCAGATATCGTGTACTGAAAATGGCTCGTCGGCCAGTTCCAGCTGCTGGTTATCTATGCTGGTAAAATCAAGCAGGTCACTGCTGTGATTCTGCAGCTGATACTGTGCCTGTTCCAGNGTGTCGAGCAGACGCTGGCGGGTTACTTCATCGCTGGTGGTACGCAGTTCAGCCANTGCCTCGCGCATGCTGGCCAGTGGCTGGTGCAGCTGTTNACCAATACCACTGAGCAGCGATGTTTTGATCTGCTGATTTTTTTCAATCTGTTCGCGGGCGTGTTTCAGACTGGTNACATCACGGGAAATACCGAACAGNTATTCGATCTCTCCGTTTTCGGCAAACAGTGGCGTCAGATTCGTGCGCCAATAGCGCACGGAACCATTGTGACTGGTNATGGTTTCTTCTTCTTCGTAGTGGATCGCCTCACCGGCNTCGATACAGCGCTGGTAGNTGGCGGCGACGCGCTGATAAATATCGGCGGGTAAAAATTCGCGNAANGGCTGATTTTTCGGCAGCGGCGTCAGNAGTTCAAAGCTGGTGCGTTCGGCGATATTCGCCTTAACCATATAATATTCGCCCTGNTCCGGGCGGATCAGAAACATGTTGTCGCCGGATNGATTCCAGACGTGCTCAAGCAACTGGGTCNTNAGCCTGTCGTGCANATAGGCNGNAGATGAATGCTGGCTGTTANCGCTCTGACTGTCGTTATTCATACGGGGCCTGGGTACCGTCCTGAGGTTATGAACGGCTCGGCTGCCGCGATCAATTNCCTGAATATACCTTCGCTTTTTGTTAAAAACAGGNGTCAAATCAGGCTGTTANTGNAAATTNANGCCAAATGTCAGTTATGACCTGTTTGGTCCTGTTGTNTGGCAGTGTGAATCCGGTTTNTTGAGTGANTTANGAACACNTTTAAGNNGGTTGGCTGATGGTNATTGCGGTTGTTGCGTTGGTGTTATCTGCTGCCAAGCCTGATAAAATCGCCGCTCAACATCTGACTTCTCAGTCCTGGCGTCGCCGGGACACAGACTGGATACCCTAAAGCATGCCGGAAGTAATTGCCGACGATTCCGTCGGTCTGGTAACCCCTCAGCTACTGCATTTTGACGAGCCCCTGACCCTGCGCAGNGGNCGTGTGCTGCCGCAATTCGATCTGATGATAGAAACCTATGGTGAACTGAACGCCGATAAGTCCAACGCGGTACTTATCTGTCATGCGCTCAGTGGCGACCACCATGCGGCGGGTTATCACAGTATGGAGGATACCAANCCGGGCTGGTGGGACAGTGCGATTGGTCCGGGTAAACCGATCGANACCAATCACTTTTTTGTTGTNGCGCTGAACAATCTCGGCGGCTGTTCCGGNTCCACCGGACCGATCAGTATTAACCCGGAAACCGGGCGTGAATATGGCCCGGATTTCCCGATTGTTGCNGTGCGCGACTGGGTGCACAGTCAGGCACGTCTGGCGGATCGCTTAGGCATTCAGCAATGGGCNGCNGTGGTCGGCGGATCANTNGGNGGCATGCAGGTGCTGCGCTGGTCGATTCAGTACCCGGAGCGNATCCGTAACGCGGTAATTATTGCCTCGGCGCCGAAGTTATCGGCGCAGAACATCGCATTTAACGAAGTTGCCCGTCAGGCCATTGCCAAAGATCCGGATTTNCATGACGGCCACTATCTGGAAAAAGGCACCATCCCTAAAGCCGGTCTGATGCAGGCCCGTATGCTGGGGCATCTGACCTACCTGTCGGACGATGCCATGCGCCAGAAATTCGGNCGCGAACTGAAAGAAGGCAAACTCAATTACAGCTTTGCACCTGAGTTTCAGGTGGAAAGTTATCTGCATTATCAGGGTGAAAAATTCAGCACCCGCTTTGATGCCAACACCTACATGNTGATGACCAAAGCGCTGGATTATTTTGATCCGGCCGGTGATTACGATAACGATCTGGTGAAATGTCTGGAGCAGACGCAGTGCAGCTTNCTGGTGGTGTCNTTCACNACNGACTGGCGCTTNTCNCCGGCACGTTCAGAAGAAATTGTGCACGCNCTGATTCAGGTNGATAAAGACGTGAGTTACGCCTGCATTGAATCCGAAAGCGGTCACGATGCGTTCCTGTTACCTATTCCGCGCTATATGGCCGTGTTTGACGCCTATATGAANCGCATTGCGCAGGAAATNGGGGGAGCCATCTGATGAATAACATCCGTGAAGATCTGAATATTATTCAGCGCTGGGTAAAACCCGACAGCCAGGTACTCGACCTGGGTTGTGGTGAAGGCGTGCTGCTGAAATACCTGCGCGAAACCAAGAATGTGCGTGGTTACGGTCTGGAAATCAGTCCGGAAAAAATCACCGCCTGTATCGCCAACGGTGTGAACGTAATTGAGCAGGACCTGAACAAAGGCCTCAATCACTTTACCGATCAGAGTGTCGATACAGTGATTATGACTCAGGCGCTGCAGGCTGTGGATCGTCCCGATCTGCTGCTCGATGACATGCTGCGCATTGGCGAAGAAGCCATCGTTACTTTCCCTAACTTCGGCTACTGGCGTCCGCGTTTCTATCTGTTGCTGAAAGGCCGTATGCCAATGTCCGAGACATTGCCGCACAACTGGTATGACACGCCGAATATTCACTTATGCACATTTCTTGACTTCGAAATATTGTGCCGTGAAAAAGGTATCCGTATCCTGAATAAAACCGTCGTAGACGGGCAACACAAAGAGCACTGGACGGTGCGTCTGTGGCCGTCCATGCTGGGCGAAACCGCCATCTATCACATCACGAGGAAGTGACGATGAAGAAAATGATGATCAGATCGCTTTGCAGCGCATTGATTGCATGGTCAGCAGCATTTTCACTGCTTGTTCAGGCCGACAGCGGTGAGCAGAAGCAGGTATTCGGTGATTACGAAGTTCATTACATGGGGCTGAACTCCAGCTTCCTGCAGCCAGAAGTCGCAGAGGCTTATGGCATTCCCCGTTCCCGTTCCATGGGCTATCTGAGCATCAGCATTCTGAAAAAAACCGATCAGCCGGATGTGCTGGAATCACTCACCGGCAAAGTTTCCGGTGACATGAAAAACCTGATTGGTCAGAAAAAAGAGCTGCAGTTCAAAGAAATTAAAGAACGCGATGCGGTTTACTATATCAGCACCTTCCGCTTCGATGAGGAAGATGTGTATAAAATCACCGTGCAGGTGTCACCGGAAGGTGAATCCCGCACGTTTGATGTCAAATTTGATCAGCGCTTTTACGATTAACACAGACCACCGGCACTCATCTAAAACACAATAAGGTGCCGTCCCCTCAATAACTGTGGTCTGACCGACTTACGAGCTGAGTATGAAATTAGTATTAGCCAGCGGAAATGCCGGTAAGCTGCGCGAGTTCGCCCAGCTGTTTGAATCCCACTTTGCTGATCAGAATATCGAGCTGATTTCGCAGAACGAACTGAACGTCACGGAAGCCGAAGAAACCGGCATGACGTTTGAAGCCAACGCCATTCTCAAAGCCCGCAACGCCTGTGAACAGACAGGTCTGCCGGCACTGGCCGATGATTCCGGTCTGGAAGTTGATGCTCTGCAGGGAGAGCCGGGTGTTTTCAGCGCCCGCTTTGCCAAAGAAGAAGATGGCTTCGGCAGTGGTGACGCTGCCAATAACGCCAAGCTGCTGCACTGCATGCAGGGTATTCCTGATGAGTTGCGCACCGCACGTTTCCGTTGTGTGCTGGTGTACATGCGCAGCGCTGACGATCCTGAGCCGCAGGTGTTTGAAGGCAGCTGGGAAGGGCGCATTCAGAGTGCTGCTGATGGTGAAGGCGGTTTCGGTTACGACCCGCTGTTTTTTGTTGCGGACGAAGGCTGCACTGCAGCGGCGATGGGCAAAGAGCGTAAAAATGCTTTGTCACATCGTGGCCAGGCCATTCAGCAGTTACTGGCCAACTGGCAGCAGTAATTACTGATGCTGCAACTGCCTCCGCTGAGCCTCTACGTGCACGTGCCCTGGTGCGTGCGCAAATGTCCTTACTGCGATTTTAATTCGCACAAATCCGATGGCGATCTGCCGGAAGAAGAGTACGTCCGTAATCTGCTGGCCGATCTCGACCAGGATCTGATGTGGGCACAGGGGCGTGAGCTGCACAGCATTTTTATTGGTGGCGGTACGCCGAGCCTGTTATCGGCGGCGGCGTATCAGACTCTGTTCGATGGTCTGCAGCAGCGGCTGGTATTTTCCCCCAATATTGAAATCACACTGGAAGCCAATCCTGGCACCTTTGAAGCGGAAAAATTTGCCGCCTACCGCGATATCGGTATTAACCGTTTAAGCATCGGCATTCAGAGCTTCAATGATGATCATCTGCGGGCGCTCGGGCGCATTCATGACAGTGCCCAGGCACAGGCTGCAGTGGCCATGGCGGTTAAGGCTGGTTTCGATAATTTTAATCTGGATTTAATGCACGGATTGCCGGGGCAAACGCCGGAACAGGCGCTGGCCGATCTGCGCACGGCGCTGTCGTTTAATCCGCAGCACCTTTCCTGGTATCAGCTGACGCTGGAACCGAACACCGAATTTTATTCAAAACCGCCGATGCTGCCGGAGGACGACGCCCTGTGGGATATTCAGGAAGCGGGTCTGGCGCTGCTGGAAGCGGAAGGTTTTGACCACTACGAAATATCCGCGCATGCCCGTCCGGGTAAAGCGTCAAAGCACAATCTCAACTACTGGACCTTCGGTGATTACATCGGTATTGGTGCCGGTGCCCACGGTAAGATAACGCTGCCGGACAGTAACGTGCTGTTCCGCACGCGTAAAACCCGTATGCCGTCGGATTATCTGAATCCGGATAAACTCTGGTTGGCGGGGAAAGAAACCATCGAGCCGGAAGACATAGGCTTTGAATGTCTGATGAATGGCCTGCGCCTGCGCGATGGTATCAGTGATGAAACCTTCGAAGACCGCACCGGCCTGCCTCTGGATTCTATGCAGACGGTGATGGACAAAGCTCAGGCCATGGGATTGCTGGAAGTCGGCAAATACATCCGCGCCAGCGCAAAAGGCCGCCAGTATCTGAACGAATTACTGGCGCTGTTTCTGAACGATTAAGCTGGCAATGGAGCTGCTCAGGCGGCAGAAATCTGCAGATTACGCAGAAAATCTTTAGCAGCTAACAGACCCATATCGTAACCCTCCTGCAGCTTCTGTTTATTCATGGTCAGACGGCTGACATGAAAATCCTCCGGCGGCGCNATCACGCGGATGGTNCAGCCAGGCGGCGGATTATTAATNAAATTCAGGCTTTCATTGTATTNATAAGCGCGGTTCTGCATGGTTTCCCAGATGGCGGCATCGTCGCCAAACATACGTTTTACCGCACGCTTGAGCAGACGCTGGGACATGGANAAGCCGGCAGCGGATTGNGAACGGGGGGATTCTTCCTTGTGATAGCCCAGTGGTCGNGACAGNACCACGGTGATATCACGGGCACCCATTTCCCAGGCTTTTTTCACCGGAATNGAGTCTGATACTCCNCCGTCNACGTANCGTACATCTTCAATCACTATGGGTTTGCGGAAGGCAAACGGCAGCGCACANCTGGCCACCATCAGCGCATGCACATTATGCGGNGTCACNTTCAGATAACGNGGTTCACCGTCGGNAACACGGCTGACGACGGCATACACCGGGATGCCATCGGTAAGATTTTCCACCGCCAGCGGGATCTGTTGATGGGCGTAATTCCACAGCCAGTCGACATCNGTCAGGTGGCCGCCTTTTAAGCCCCGCAGCGGATTAAAAAACTCACGCTGAGTAGCGTAATTCACAATGATATCGTGNGAACGNCCGGGCTGATTGCAGACGTAGCCAGACAGATTAGTGGCACCGGCGGAGACNCCAATAGCAAAATCAAACNGACGGTAATTGTGCTGCATAAAGAAATCCAGCACGCCACTGGCAAAAATGCCGCGCATGGCGCCNCCTTCAACGACCAGTGCCGAGGTGTTGGGCAGGCGGAATACAGAATTATTAAAGGGCATAAGAAACCTCACATAACAAACCTCTGGCAATGGCCAAAAGCTTATGAGCGGTCAGGTAAAAGGGATAATGAATTAATGTTATGTCGCCGATAGGAAGAGTAAAACGCAAACTGTCAGGAAAGACTGTTGCANGGATTTGCCGCGGATGACAAAGCGGACCAAGGGATACACAGTCAACCTGCACAGTTGGCAATAAAAAAGCCGGATAAACAAAGGCTTATCCGGCTTTCATAANGNTGACTGCNGTCAGACGTCTTTTTCTTCAGTCTGTTCTGTCTGGGGCAGAACGGCCATATCAACGAAACGCTGATCGTTATGCAGGCTTTCAAAGCTCGGATCTTTACCGGCCAGCACCCGCAGNGAGTCGGATTTCTCAATGGCACTCTGCAGATCGCGCAGNGCTTCGTCGACACTGCCGGACTCAGCAAAGGCACAGGCGCGCTGATACANCGCGTGACTNTTGCCCGGATCAATTTCCAGCGCACGGTTAGCGAGGCTGTTGGCCCACTGGGTCTGGCCCAGCGCCAGGGCGGCATCGGCTTTATATGTCAGGGCTTCGAGGTCATCCGGACGCAGTTGCAGAATCTGATCGTAAATCGCAATCTTGCTCTGNTCCGTGCTTTCCTGCGAGGCTTTCAGCCACAGCGAGTGAATCTCGTTGGTCAGCTCAATTTCTTCCTGCGCCTTGGCAATATGCCGTGANTTACGGTGCAGTTCGTTTTCGAGTTTATCCAGACGTTCTTCATAGGAAGCGGTNATGCGGCGGATTTCGTCNTTGGCAAATTCGCCTACGCGCTGTTTCAGGTCGCGCAGGGAATTCCAGCCGACCAGCACCAGCAGGGAGGAGGCACCGGCAATCAGATAAAAGAANTAGGTCACGGTGTCCGTGGCATAGGTCATCGCTTTACTGGCGACTTCAATTTCTTTATCGACGATTTTTTCGGTCAGTTCGACCCGTGCATCAGCAATCTGCTGGCGCAGATTTTTCACTTCATCCAGCAGGTAGCGCTCGGTGAAGGGGCTGTANAGNGGTTGATCTAANGCTTCGATGGTTTCTTCTGCTTTTTCATCGGCCTGCTGAGTTTCCCCATCGGCGAAGGCGGAGATACTCAGCAGCAGTGATAANCAGAAAATTAGTTTNTTCATGCAGTCTGTTGGTCTGTCCAGCTGGCGGATTGCTCGATCAATTGCTCNTGCAGAGCTTTGACCGCTTTCCCATAGTCAGCATCGCTGACGAGGAACATCATGTCCACCTGGCGCATGGCCTGGTGCACGGACTGAATGTTAACACCCGCAGAAGATAATGCACCAGCCGCTTTCTGTAACAGGCCAGGAATCTTCAGATCGGAACCGATGGCACTGACCATGGCCAGTTTTTCCACACGAATATCGGCATCCGGATAGGCGCTCTGCAGACGATCCATCAGCCAGTTTATGCGGCGTTTATTACCTTTCATATAATGCGTAACAGTGTTGGCATTAAAGTCTTTGGTGAGTACGCGCACGCCGGATTCCAGCACCAGATCGTTCATACGCTGAGCGTATTGNGCATCGCCNACCATATCCTGNTCGAAGATTTCCAGTGCCCATACATTGCGTGCACCGGCNATAATTTCCACTTTTGGCGTCTGGCTGCAGTAATCGTTATGAATAACGGTACCGCTGTGCTCCGGATCAAAAGTATTTTTCACCCGCAGCAGAATATTCTTTTTACGCAGACCGGCGGCGGCACGAGGGTGAATCGCTTCCATTCCCAGGTTTGCCAGCTGATCACCAACGTCGTAGTTCGTCTGACCAATCGGATGGACTTTACCGTCTCCAACCAGAACCGGGTCAGCGGTACTGAGGTGATATTCTTTATGAATAATCGCTTCCGGCGCATTGGTCAGGGTGGCAATGCGGCTGAAGGTCATTTCGCTGTAACCGCGGTCAAAGGTACGCATCAGACCTTCGCGACACTGGGTATAACCGGTAACGATGGGCATTTCAGTCGCGAAATCNATGTTTTTGAAGGCAGATGAAATATGTTCATCCAGGCCCATCTGATCATCGGAGCGCCAGTTCGTCAGGTCCACAAAGGTGGCGTTTACGTTATGTTTGCGCAGCAGCTGAACAGAGTTGAANGCACTGTGGGCTTCGCCCAGGGCACTGAGCATTTCACGAACGCGGTGCAGGTGATCATCCAGCTGGAAGTGGCCGAAGTGACATACCACTTCGAGGTGTTCAAGGCATTCTTTTACATCATTAATGCGGCTTTGAATAAACTGGTCGGAACGCTTTTTAATCAGCGCGTCGTCAGCGAACATNTCTTCATTAATGGCCAGCATCTGCTGTTCCACTTCNTCCAGCTTGTCCTGCCATGGGCGTTTCTCGTCCATTTCGGCAAACAGTGCGTAAACACCGGCTTCGTCGGTTTTCTTATGCTCCAGCAGGCCGTTAGTCATGCCTGCGTAAGCAGAGACCACAAATACGCGCTGATACAGAGTGCTGCTGCCATCAGCCAGGGTTTTCGGGCGTAACCAGATATTGCTTAAAACGTCGTCATAGCGGCTCATAGAAGTACCGCCGATTTTCTCAACACTGTGCATGGTGTTGTTTGTCATGAGAGACCTTCCTGTCAGAAATAAGTAACTGAAAAAATGGCCGGATTACCGGCCATGTATTGTGTGCTGTCTGTGCGGGACAGCGGGCTGCGATCACTGCGGACAACAGCTCTTTTTTAATAATCAGTCAGTTACTTTTTCACCTGACAGCTCATACGCGCCGTCTTTGTTATGCACTTCGTTACCGATTAATGGCGGATTAAATACGCAGGCCATTTTCATTTCAGTAAAACCACGTAGCAGGTGCTGATCGTGTTTGTCGAGCAGGTACAGAGTACCGGGTTTGATTGGATACACTTTGCCGTCGTCAACGGTTTCAATCTCACCTTCGCCGCTGATGCAGTACACAGATTCCAGATGATTCTGATACCAGATCGGCGTTTCGGTGTTGGCGTAAATGGTTGTGATGTGGAAAGAGAACCCCATTTTGTCTTCTTCCAGCGCCATACGAACGCTGTTCCAGGTGCCGGTTTCACTTTCAACTTTACGGTTGGAATTTTCACACTCTTCTAGAGTACGGACGATCATGTTAAATCCTTTGAATTCAGTTAATGTCGGGAGCTGAGCGCAGCGCCGGGGCGCTGCTGATAGCTGAGCGGCTCAGGAGGCTTTGGAAATCTGTTCGGCCATAACATCGCCGATACAGGTGTCGAGAATTTCCAGACCTTTTTTCAGCTTCTCTTCTTCAATGGTCAGTGGCGCCAGAACCTTAACCACCTGGCCGTCGGAGCCACTGGTTTCAATCACCAGACCACGTTCAAATGCCAGCTCGGTAATCTTGTCAGCAATATCACCGTTGGCGCATTCCAGACCCTGCATAATGCCGCGGCCTTTGTGCTTCAGCTGGCCACCGTGTTCGGCCTGAATTTCTTTCAGGCGGGTACGCAGCAGTTTGGCTTTACCCTGTACCTGTTTGGCAAAGGTGTCGTCGGCCCAGTAGGTTTCCAGCGCTTTGGTGGCGGTGACGAAAGCGTGGTTGTTACCACGGAACGTACCGTTGTGTTCACCCGGCTCCCAAGTATCCAGTTCTGCTTTCAGCAGCACAATGGCCATTGGCAGACCGTAACCACTGAGGGATTTGGACTGGGTGATGATGTCCGGTTCGATACCGAATTCTTCAAAGCTGAAGTAGGTACCGCTGCGGCCACAGCCNGCCTGGATATCATCGACGATCAGCAGCATGTCGTAACGCTTACACAGCGCCTGCAGGCCCAGCAGCCATGCGCCGGATGCGGCATTCAGACCACCTTCGCCCTGAATACATTCAACAATCACAGCCGCCGGATGACCCAGACCTGAGGACTTATCCTGCAGCGCTTTTTCGAAATAGTGCAGGGTGTTGTAGTCACCCAGATAGCCATCAAACGGCATAAAGTGCACGCCTGGCAGCGGCATGCCGATGGCTTTCTTGTATTTACCATTGGCGGTCACAGCGGCCGCGCCCTGAGTAACACCGTGGAAACCGTTAGTGAACGAAACAATATCGGTACGGCCGGTATTTTTACGGGCAATTTTCAGCGCGGCTTCCACAGCGTTGGTGCCGGTAGGGCCGGTGAACTGCATTTTGTAGTTCTTCATACCGCGTGGCTTCAGGATCAGGCGTTCGTAAGTTTCCAGGAACGCAGTCTTGGCTTCAGTGTGCATGTCCAGACCGTGGGTGATGTTGTCGCCCTGGATGTAGTCGATCAGCGCATCTTTGAAGTTCGGATTGTTGTGGCCGTAGTTCAGTGTGCCGGCACCACCAAGGAAATCGATGTACTGGTTGCCTTCGCTGTCAGTGAGTGTGGCGTTCTGCGCTTTGGTAAAAGTAACCGGGAATGAGCGGCAGTAACCACGCACGTTGGATTCGAACTTTTCATAAATATCCATAGTGTTTTACTCCTGTATCGTTGTCTGTGACGGTATCTGTGTTGTGTGTTTCGCTCTTGCCTGCAGAGCCGGATCAGCAATGGCAGCAAGATCGAAAGGGCCGATATGCACGAGCTTCTCTGTCTCGTGTTCGCCGTTGAAATGTTGTTCACGGTCAAACATATCGCGGTCATTGAGCGGGGCATTCAGCGTTGCAGCAAGGCGCTGAAAGGTTTTCCACGACGCCTGATTGTCCGGCGTGATGGTGGTGTGAAGATGCTGTACCTGGCCGCCAAGGCGGATCAGCAACTGCATCAGCATCTGACTGGCAAGCCCCTGTCCCCGGGTGGAAGCATCCACCGCGACCTGCCAGACGAACAGCACGTCAGGTTGCTGTGGCAGCCGGTAGCCGGAAATAAATCCAACCATCTGACCACCACGCTCAGCGACGATTGCCGTATCAGCAAAGTGGGAACACTGCAGGAGATTGCAGTACATTGAATTGACATCTAAAGGTTTACAGCGCTCTACCAGAGCAAAGACGTCAGATCCATCGGTCGAAACCGGCTTACGGAAGCTGAAATTACATTCAGCTGTAACATTTTTTTGATTCGAGGTTGTCGAATAAGGGTCCATTTTTGGGTTCAGAAGCCGCGTACCGAGCTAAATCACTGCATTCCTGTTGAATGCTGATAGTGACTTTGTCATTACGGCGCCTGCTATTTACTTAGAACACTAAACAATTTAGCATCATAAAAAACTATTTACAACTCTAAATAATATTTAAAGCAATATGGACAAACAGCCCTGGTTAACATTCTCCCTTGAGGACACCCTCTACGCTTTGCCGGTAAAAGACATCCGCGAAGTCAGCCCCTGGTCGCGGCCGGAACCGGTGCCAGCGGCACCGCAGATGGTGGAAGGCATCATTAATTCCCGTGGGGAAATCGTCACTGTTGTTGATGCCCGTTTACTGCTTGGTCTGCCAGCGACGGACGCCGATGAAGACAGCCGCACGATGACTCTGGAGTTGCCCGGTGAAACCATTGGACTGACCGTCGACCGGGTCGGGGAAATCGCGCAGCTGGATGAACGCGACATCGAACAACCGCATACGCCACAGGCCGCTATTCCCGCTACTGTGCAGGTCGACGATGAGCTGGTTGTAGCGCTGGATATCAGTTACCTGCGGGAGCTGTCGGCAAAGGAGGGAAAATGAGCCTTTATAGTCTTGATGGTGGTAATATTGCGCCCCGGAACAAAGCTAGCCTGGACGACGATATGAACCGCTATGAAGAAGTGCTGGTCGCACTTCGCCGCATCATCCGTGCTACGGATCTGCACTCCCGCCAACTGAGTAAAATTTCCGGGCTTACGGCCCCGCAACTGCTGATCCTGCAACTACTGCGTCAGCAGGAAGAACTGACCGTGGGCGAAGTTGCTCAGAAGGTGAGCCTGTCTCAGGCCACTGTGACGACCATTATTGATCGCCTGGAAAAGCGTGGTCTGGTGCGTCGTGAACGTGGCAGCAGTGATAAGCGAAAGGTATTTGTGTACCTGACACCGGCGGCCAACGATATTCTGGTGGACGCGCCCAAGCCGCTGCAGGACAGCTTTATTCAGCAGTTTCAGGATCTGCATGACTGGGAGCAGACCATGATTCTCAGCTCGCTTGAACGGGTCGCCTATATGATGGACGCCCAGCATATTGATGCCTCGCCGGTACTGGATGTAGGCGCGCTGGACCGTCTGGCACGCGATCATCGCGAGTAATGTCCGGGCCAGCCCCAGACCCCAGCCCAGACATCAGGCATTAAGCGCATNTGCCGCCTGCGGCAGGCCGGCACCGGAGCCGTGGGCTCCGGTGTACTTCACACTGGATATTCCCTCCGTCATAACCGTTTTTTCTGTGCCTTTGTCAATCACTTAGAGGAAAGAGTGAAATAGACAAAAGTGCGGCTCTTACGTACTTCTACTTTGGTTTATACTGCGCATCACCGTATTTTCCGCAACTGATACTCAGCCGCAGGACCGATATCCACAGGCGCGTCATATTCCGGTCAACAGGAATGTGATAGTCAGATTGCAGTACCCAATATCTGAGTTCCAAACTGATCGGAGGCTAACTCATGACAGACGTAGTGATCGTAGCAGCAACGCGTACCGCGATCGGCACTTTTGGCGGTTCACTGGCCGGTGTACAGGCCACAGACCTTGGTGCCACCGTAATCCGCGCCCTGCTGGACAAAACCGGAATCGATCCGGCTGCGGTAAATGAAGTACTCATGGGCCAGGTGCTGACCGCAGCCTGTGGTCAGAACCCGGCGCGTCAGGCAGCAATTAAAGCGGGCCTGCCAGACACAGTACCNGCCATGACCATCAATAAGGTGTGTGGCTCCGGTCTGAAAGCTCTGCATCTGGCGGCACAGNCGATCAAATGCGGCGACGCCGATATCGTNATTGCCGGTGGTCAGGAATCCATGTCNAACGCACCGCACGCGCTGCCAAANTCCCGCAANGGTCAGCGTATGGGCAACTGGAACATGGTCGATACCATGATCAGTGACGGNCTGTGGGATGCGTTTAACGACTACCACATGGGCATCACTGCAGAAAANATCGCTGACGAATACAGCATCAGCCGTGAAGAGCAGGATGCCTTCGCTGCAGCCTCNCAGGCTAAAGCTGTGGCNGCCATTGCCGCCGGTACNTTCAAAGACGAAATCACTGCGGTGACGATTCCACAGCGCAAAGGTGATCCGCTGGTCTTTGATACCGACGAAAACCCACGCGCCGGTACCACTNCGGACAANCTCGCCGCGATGCGCCCAGCCTTCAAAAAAGATGGCTCAGTAACNGCCGGTAACGCCTCATCACTGAACGACGGTGCTGCCGCTGTGATGCTGACCAGCCGTGCCAAAGCAGAAGAACTGGGCCTGCCCATTCTGTGCAGCATTGCGGCTTACGCCAATGCCGGTGTTGATCCGAAAATCATGGGTACCGGTCCGATTCCGGCAACCAAAAAATGTCTGCAGAAAGCGGGCTGGAGCGTCAGCGATCTGGATCTGATCGAAGCCAACGAAGCCTTCGCTGTNCAGGCGCTGTCGGTGAACAAAGGTCTGGAATGGGATGCCGACAAGATCAACGTGAATGGCGGTGCTATTGCATTGGGTCACCCGATTGGCGCATCCGGTTGCCGTATTCTGGTGACACTGCTGCACGAAATGATCCGTCGTGACGCCAAGAAAGGCATGGCGACTCTGTGTATCGGTGGTGGCATGGGTGTGTCGCTGGCGATTGAGCGCTGAGTGGTAATGTGCACGACACGGTAAATAAGCATGTGCGTTAATGCTTAAGACATAAAAAAGGGCAGCCTCAGCTGCCCTTTTTTATGGGCGGCAGATCATCAGTGAACAAAGTGGCCGCTGCGGCTGGCGAAGGCGGAACATCCGTCTTACTCTGATCAAAAATCACACAGGACAGTGATATGAATAACAGCCCCGCCGCACAGACTCCGACCTGTACCCCTGCTGCTTCCAGCCACATGATGACCCGGCCATTAATTATTTCTGACCTGCTTGAATACGCCGCTGCGCATCACGGCAACCAGCAGATTATCAGTCGCCGGCTGGAGGGCGATATTCACAGTTACAGCTACCGTGAAGCCTTAGCGCGTTCTAAGCAGCTGGCTAATGCGCTGGACTTTCTTGGAGTAAAACCCGGCGACCGGGTGGCGACGCTGGCGTGGAACGGCTATCGCCACCTGGAATGCTATTACGCCATCTCCGGCATGGGGGCCATCTGTCATACCGTGAATCCACGTTTATACAGCGAGCAGATCGAATACATCATTAACCACGCGGAAGACTGCTACGTGTTTCTTGATGCCTGCTTTGCCCGTCTGCTGGAACCTGTGGCCGACAAACTGACCTCGGTGCGCGGTTTTATTTTTATGATCGACGAAGATCAGATGCCGGCAACCTCACTGCCCAACCCGATGAATTACGAAGCCCTGCTTGCCGCTCATTCTGCAGAATTTCAGTGGCCGGATTTCAGCGCCGATACCGCCGCCTGCCTGTGTTACACCTCAGGTACCACTGGCAATCCGAAAGGCGTTTTATATTCCCATGCCTCCACCGTACTGCACGCCTACGCCAGCCGTAATCCCGATGCGCTGAATATTTCTGCCGATTCCGTGGTGATGCCGGTGGTGCCTATGTACCACGTCTGTGCCTGGGGTATGCCGTATATCGCGCCCATAGCCGGTGCCACCCTGGTGTTGCCCGGTGACGGCATGGATGGCAAAAGCCTGCATGAATTAATTGATTACGCACAGGTGGATTTAATGCTCGGTGTACCGACGGTATGGCTTGGCTTAATCGACTATCTGAAAAAAGAAGACAAACACATGGATTCGGTAAAAACCGTGGGCGTAGGTGGTTCGGCGTCACCGCGCTCTCTGGTCGAGCGGCTGGATAAAGAATACGGTGTGTATTTATTACCTATCTGGGGCATGACAGAAACCTCACCGCTGGCCACACTGGGTGCACCAACCAAAGCCATGCGAAGTATGAGTGACGACGAACGTTATCGTCTGCAGACCACCGCGGGTAAACCCATGTTCGGTATTCAGCTGGAAATCTTCGGTGAAGAAGATGAGCCTCTGCCTCATGATGGCAAAACCCGCGGCTATTTACGCGTGCGCGGCCCCTGGGTGCTGGATGCTTATTACAAAAATGAAAAACCGGAATCCTTTTTTATCGATGCTCAGGGCAACCGCTGGTTTGATACCGGGGATATCGCTGTGATAGATGAAAACAGCTATCTGCAGATTGTTGACCGTGCCAAAGACGTGGTGAAATCCGGCGGCGAGTGGATCTCCAGTATTGATCTGGAAAATGCCGCCGTCGGCCATCCGCAGGTAATGGAAGCCTGCGTGATTGGCGTGCGCCATCAAAAATGGGATGAAAGGCCTCTGCTGTTTATCGTCCAGCAGGCAGGTGCCAACCTGAGCAAAGAAGATATTCTGACTTATCTGGAAGGGCATGTGGCTAAGTGGTGGCTGCCCGACGACGTTCTATTTGTGTCCGAGCTGCCGCACACGGCGACCGGAAAGCTGCAGAAACGTTCGTTACGGGATGAATATATCGACTACCTGATTAACAGCTGAAGTTCATAAAATCAGATTTCTGTCGCTGTTTTATAACCCAGTTTCAGTATCTGGTATCAGCCTGCTGCCATCGGCAGGCTGATACGGAAGCAGGTATTCCCCGGTTCACTGCTGACCTGTATCTGCCCTTTGTGGCGCTGAATAATACTGTACACGGTCGATAGTCCCAGTCCGGTGCCTTTACCAATTTCTTTGGTGGTAAAAAATGGATCAAAAATTTTGTCTTTAATTTCCGGGGCAATACCCTCGCCGTTATCCCGGATTTCTAATATCCAGTTTGTCCCGTCAGCAAATAAACACAAACTGAATTCAGGCTGTTTTATATGTTCAACAGCATGGACAGCGTTCTGAATCAGGTTAACAACCACCTGACCTATCAGGCCGCTGTTACCTTCGATTAAAGCCTTTTCCGGCATTTCAATGTGGGTGTCTATATCCGCATGCAGCTGATACTTCATTAAGCCGATGGCGCTGTGAATACATTCGCTCAGATCAAACTGAGAGGAATCCAGGTTATCGCGACGGGAAAAAGTACGAAGGTTGGTAACGATTTCACTGACCCGCTTCAGACCTTTGCGTGAATCATTGACCAGTGCATAAATATCTTCCAGCATAAATTCGAGATCCGCTGCTTCACGTTCTTCGCTGATCTGCTGGCGCAGCTGATTGCCGATGACGTCATCACCCAGAACCATAGCGTGAGTGAATTCCTCATGCAGCTTCAGCATATGCGACATAGTCTGAATATACTCGTCCAATGGTTCAAAATTACTGAGAATAAAAGACACCGGGTTATTAATTTCGTGGGCGATACCGGCAGCCAGTTGTCCGACCGCTGACAGCTTTTCCGAATGGTAAAGCTGCTCCTGGGTTTCGTGCAGTTTCGACAGAGTATTCTGCAAACGCTGATACTGGGCTTTTAATCTTTCCTCTGAAACCTGACGTTCCAGTTGAGTACGCACCTGCTCCACCGTTTTTTCCAGCAGACTCAGGCGCGAAACATCCAGCTGGCTGATCGCAGCTTCATTCAGGAAGGCAATAAAGTAATGACTCTTATGTTCATAGCAGCGCAGCGGAAAAATAATACTGGCGCTCAGTGCGGAGCAATGAATCGCGGCGGCGGCATGATGCAGGGGATGATTTTTATCCAGATTCAATAGCAGCGGGCGGTCATCGGGAATATTGCTCTGTAAGGCGTGGTCAGCAATGTCCTGCCATGCCGGACTGATACCCTGAGGAGCCGGATAAACAGCCTGCAGCTCTCCGGCTTTACTGACGTGCAATAACACATCAGCCTGAATAAGCGCCTGCATCAGAGCGGCCAGATCGGAAACGTGGGCTGAGCTGAAATCCGCCTCACGGTTCATACGGGCAAGAAAGGTAAGCAGTTCCAGCTCATGATTACGGCGCTGGCGCTGGTTCTCAAAGGCGTTGAACTCATGCCATTCTCGCATGATAAGGCCAGACAGAAACTCGGGCGTTAAATCACTGAGCAAATGCAGGTGATGAATCTTAAAGCGCCACAGATCCGGCAGCAGCTGTGCGCGTACTGCCTCAGGAGCAAAACAGATCAGGCGGGTGTTCTGGTTCTTCAGATTCTGGCGCAGGTACTGCAGCAGTTCGGTTTCGGTATCAACGTCCTGACCCGGGAATACCACCACCAGAACCGGTAACTCCCATTGTTTCTTCAACCACTTTTTCAGGCCTTTATTACCCTCTGCCGGCCAGATATCTGCACCGGGCGGTACAGCAGGAACAGGCACAGGAGCAGCGGACTGCTCGTCGCCAGTGAATGGCAGAGAGCCGATCAATGCCCATGGAATACTTGGTGAAAAAGACAGCTTATGCTCAGACATACATATCTCCGCTCTGGTCTACACTCAGCTTAGCGTTCCCGGCGGCGAAGCTTATATCAGTCTGCAATGACGTGAATGCTGTGATTTATCTTTGGTTATATAGCCTGTTTGCTATATGGCTTGTTTACTAAATAACTTGTCCATGCAGGAGCGAATTATGAACGTTCGTCTTGTCTATTATTCACTGGCGACCAGGGATATGTCGTTGCTTGATGTGCAACAGATACTGGATGTTGCACGACCCAATAACGACTCGTTACATATTTGTGGCATGTTATGTTACGAACAGCGTTATTTTTTGCAGGCGCTGGAAGGTGAACGGGCTGATGTTAACGAGCTATATCTGAGCATCGCAGAAGATGCCCGTCATGACGAAGTTGTGATCATCAGTTATCAGGAAATTGATGAGCCGATGTTTAACGAATGGCAGATGGGATTTGCGCCGGCGTCGGATCATTTTTACAGCCTGTTGTCCGAGTTAGGACAAAACAGCTTCGACCCGTCAGAGTTAACAGCAGAACAGGCGCTGAAATTACTTCAGCGGTTATCAGAAAGCCCGGAATAAATCCGGGCTTGTGCAGATATTTAATATAACCGGAATTACTGGATTTCCAGTCGTTTGGTGCCGGCCTTCTGCTGACGTTTTGGCAGGTTAAGAATCAGAATGCCATTCTCGTATTTTGCGCTGGCGTGTTCTGTTTCTACTTCCTGTGGTAGTTCAAAACTTCGCGATACACTGCCATAGTAGCGTTCGCTGCGCAGTATCTGATCGCNGTCTTTCTGGCTGTCATGCTGCTTCACTTCTGCTTTCAGTGTGACTACGGCACCATCAATATCTACATGGATATCTTCTTTATTTACGCCGGGTAATTCCGCCTGAATACTGTAGCTTTCGGCGTTTTCACCGACCTGTACCTTGATCTGTTTAGGCAGCCCCTGGCCATGCAGTGGTTTGACGTAAAAACCGGAGGCAACGTCGTTGAACAGGTCGTCGAATAAACNGGAACGGGTAGTAGGGAATAAGCTCATAAAACATCCTCCTGTGAGAACATCAATAACAGATTAATAAAGCGTACCGCCACTATTTTCGGGAGTGGCTGCAGCGAATTTTTAAGCCTGATCAGAGCTTTNCTGATTAATAAAATAGGGGCGCTGAAAGCGGATTCAAGGGGCAGTATTGAAAAAATTTTTGGTGAGCTTTTGTGGGCATAAAATGTCTGTTGGTAAGGGGCCGTGCAGAGAGAATAGTCGCGGTGCNGAGAGAATAGTCGCGGTGCAGAGAGAATAGTCGCGGTGCTGAGAGAATAGTCGCGGTGCNGAGAGAATAGTCGCGGTGCTGAGAGAATGGTGCGCGGTGCGCACCCTTGTATCTCTCCCCGAATATCTGATTAGCTATCAGATGTTCACAGAATCCGGTGAAGCTGGGCCCACCCAATGCACTCTGATGCAGTTCCGTAGATCAGACTCCCGGATTCTTTTTATTCTCTCAGGTTGAATGGTATCCAAGCACCTGCCTCGCAGTGATGC